>JBGCDW010000231.1:0-10050 GCA_045105775.1 Aureispira sp. | reverse complement strand
AAAAAGTTCCCGTACTAAAAAATGGTTCTTTTGCCCTAGCTCGGCGTTGAAAATACGCGCTGTAGCCCGCTACAGCTTTGTTTTTCGCCTTGATCTAGCACAAAATCTTCCTTTTTTTATTACTGCGTGAGCTCGCAAGCTCGGTTGTACGGTTTCTTTTTTGCACCCACTTAAAATAAATAAATGGATAGCCTTATCCAAAGGAAGGCAAATTTATTATTGATGAAGCTGCGTGTCGGGTATTGGGAGCAATGGCAATTGTCCCCAATACCCGAACGACAGTTCGTTCTTAATTAACCAAAAAGCAGAAAAAGCACCCAAATAAAGTTAGCTTTTACCAAGATTTTACCCGTATCAAACAAAATAACATTCTTTTGACCAATTGAGATTTGTATTTTTATTTGTTTTACTGTATATTTGTCGAACAAAAAGGATAGAAAAGTTGTTTTCATCCTAACAAAGAAAGAGGTTGTGCTATAAAACGCGCAGTCTCTTTCTTTGCGTTTAAGAACAAGCGGTAAACTAATTAGCGGCATTTAGTTTACCATTGAAATAAAAAATACCCTTGTCGGGCAGACAAGCAAATAATAAAAAATAATAAGTAGACTAATTTTTAACAAAATAAATACTTAGACAGAAAAGCCCTTAGCCGCTAAAGGAGAATTCTTATAAGTATATAACTAATTTTATACAAGATGGCAGATGTAGTTGATAAGGCCACCGAAGAGGTGCTAAAAGGAAGTGAGTTTATCATCAAAGATTCTCGTCCAGAAGACACGTTTACTCCAGAAGATACCGATTCGGAACAGGATATGATCCGCGATATGGTAAAGGATTTTGTAAGAACGCAAATTAATCCTGCGTTCAAAGCCCTTGAAAAGCAAGAAGAAGGTGTTGCCAAATCTAAAATGGTGGCAGCAGGTGAATTGGGTTTATTGGGCCCACACATTCCTGAAGAATATGGTGGAATGCCTATGGACACCAACACCAACACTATTATTGCTGAAGAAATTGGTCATGCAGGCTCGTTCTCTGTATCTGTTTCTGCACATACAGGTATTGGTATGTTGCCTATTTTGTACTATGGTACAGAAGAGCAAAAGAAACAATATTTACCAGGTTTGTGTTCTGGACAGTTGGCGGCTTCTTACTGTTTGACAGAGCCAGGTTCTGGATCAGATGCCTTGGCTGCTAAAACCAAAGCAATGCCTACCGAAGATGGAGAGCATTATTTGATCACTGGTCAGAAAATGTGGATCACCAATGCAGGTTTTGCAGATTTATTTATTGTTTTTGCTCAAGTAGATGGCGACAAATTTACGGGTTTATTAGTAGAAGCGGGTGCCGAAGGATTGAGCTTAGGCGCAGAAGAAGACAAATTGGGTATCAAAGGTTCTTCTACGCGCCAAGTATTCTTTGAGAATGTAAAAGTTTCTAAAGATGCGGTATTGGGTGAAATCGGAAAAGGGCACTTGATTGCCTTTAACGTATTGAACATTGGACGTTTTAAGTTGGGTGTAATGGCACTTGGAGCTGCTAAACGCAATCATGAGTTAGCGATTAATTACGCCAATGAGCGTCACCAATTTAAGCAGCCTATTGCTAATTTTGGAGCTATTCAGTACAAATTGGCCGAGCAAGCTATTCAGATTTATGCGGTAGAATCTGCGTTGTATCGTACTTCTATGTTGTTGCAACAAAAAGCACAAGCCTTGCTTGAAACGGGGCTGACTTATGCTGAAGCTAAATTAGAAGCTGCTGAAGAGTATGCTGTAGAGTGTGCTATGCTAAAAGTACTAGGTTCTGAAATGTTGGATTATGTAGTAGACGAAACCGTACAAGTTCACGGTGGAAACGGATTTTCTGAGGAATACGAAGCTGCTCGCCACTACCGCGATGCTCGTATCAACCGTATCTTTGAAGGAACCAACGAAATCAACCGTTTGTTGTCGTTGGCTATGACCTTGAAGCGCGCTATGAAAGGACACATCGATCTGACAGGACCAGCTTGGGAAGTACAAAAAGAATTGACTTCTATGCCTAGTTTGAACAAAACACAAGGTACTTATGGTGCTGAGGTAGATGCGCTTAAGAATATGAAGAAAATCTTGTTGATTGTAGCTGGTGGTGCTGCCAAAGCACAAATGGACGGAAGTCTGAACCTAAAGCACGAGCAGCAAATCACGATGAATGTTGCTGATGTAATGATGGATGTATTCACTAGTGAATCTATATTATTGCGTGTTCAGAAAATGGAAGCGAGAGGAAAAGACGCGACGAATCAAACACACATTTTGGAAGTATTCCTTTGTGATGCTATGGATCGTATTGCTAAGAATGCTAAAGATGCACTTTGCTCTTTTGCAGAAGGTGATCCATTGCGTATGATGTTGATGGGTGTTAAGCGTTATGCTAAATACAAAAACGTAAACGTAAAAGAAGCACGTAAAGCAATTGCCAAGCCTCTTATTGAAGCGAACAAATTGGTTTACTAGAAATAGGAATGATTGGATACAATCATCAACTTTTAGTTTTGCTCACATCTTCTATTTAGAGGGTGTGAGTTTTTTTGTTGTAATTAGCCACTCAATTGTCCTATCTTAGTGCGATGCAAGCAGATTTGAGCCGAAAAATTATTCACATTGATATGGATGCTTTTTATGCTTCCATAGAGCAACGCGACAACCCGAGTTTGCGCGGAAAGCCCATTGCGGTAGGTGGTGGTGGCTCGCGTGGAGTCGTAGCAACGGCCAGTTATGAAGCGCGAAAATTTGGGGTGCATTCGGCCATGTCGGGTTTTAGAGCACGGCAATTGTGCCCACAACTTATTTTTGTGCCTACGCGTTTTGGGGTGTATCGGCAGGTTTCACAACAGGTGCGCGCCATTTTTGAGCGATATACTGAGTTGATAGAGCCGCTTTCTTTGGACGAGGCGTATTTGGATATTACCAATAATTATATGGGGGAACCATTAGCAACAGAAGTGGCCCGACAGATTATGGAAGCCGTTTATGTTGAGACCCAGTTGACTTGTTCGGCTGGGGTTTCTTATTGCAAATTCTTAGCAAAGATAGCTTCTGACCTCAAGAAACCCAATGGCATGACCATCATTACGCCCAGAAAAGCGGCCGCCTTTTTGGAACAATTGCCTGTAGAGCGTTTTCATGGGGTGGGAAAGGTGACGGCTGCACGTATGCAAAGTATGGGCTGGAAAACAGGGGGCGATCTCAAGCAGTGCAGTCAACTGGAATTGGCCGAGCAGTTTGGCAAAGCAGGGCGTTTTTACTATTATATGGTAAGAGGGATTGATAATCGTCCTGTTAATAATAATAGAATTCGCAAATCATTGGGCGTAGAACGCACCTTGAGAGATGATTTGAGCAGCTATGACCAGATTAGTCGGGTATTGGACAAGATTTTAACCACTTTTTGGCAGCGGTTGACCAAGGCCAATAATTTTGGGCGCACCCTAACGTTAAAACTAAAAACGAGTGATTTTAAGGTGCTTACACGCAGCCTTTCCAAAGATTATTACATCACTCAACAAGATGAAATCCGAACCTTGGCTTATCAATTGTTAGAGGAAAATATAGGCGAATTTGAAAAAATCCGCCTAATTGGTTTGTCGGCCACTAACTTGCAAAAACGAGCCTCGGAATCGGGCTTGGGTACGCAGTTGGAGTTTGATTTTGATGCAGAATCTTAATACTTAATTACTTGTTTGGTGACTTGGCCATTTTCGGTGGTTAGGCGCAAGAGATAGAGTCCTTGAGGGATTTGAGGTTTCCATGATAATTGCTGGGTGCCGACACTCAAATCTGTCCAAATTTGTGTAGCGACCAATTGGCCTGTAACATTAAATAATTCCCCTGTCACTTGGCTAGATATTTTAATTTCCAAAGAAATTTGAAACGCCTGCCCAAAGGGATTGGGCGCAATAAATACCTCTTCCAAATCTGACGGAAGGCGTTGGATGAATGTTCGAGGTTCTACTTCTACACAATAATCCTCTACTTCTCCATAAGCAATGCTGCCACAACTGTTAGGCGCGGTACGCCAACTCGTCGCTACTCGCATCCGCGTAATACCCAATTGAGCACTGTTAGGAATCTGAAAACTATCTCTAACATTATTACCACCTGTAGGAATAGAGCCCTCCCAGAGTTGTTCGTCTTGGTCATCAAAATCTCCATCTTGATTGAGATCTAGCCAAACGCGCAAAACTTGTGGAAAGGTTTTGCCTTGGCGAATGTAAAGTTGATGAAAGGTTCCTCTTCTTAGAAAAATTGGCACAGGACTAAAAATAGCATAACCGCCATCATTACCAGAAGGATTTATAAAATTATCGAGCTGAAAGGTATCAATCCAGTCATCTGTAGAGTTGCTTCCCTGTGCCGTACAGTAATTGGCAATAGCACAATCGTTACAACCTTGTGTATTAAATAGAATGGTGTCGGTTGTTGTGGTCGTATCGCCATTGCTACAAATTCCTTGTACAAATACTTGGTAGAACATACAACTGTCTAGCCCCGACAAGAGTAGGGTTGTATCGGGCGTTGTAGTCGTTTGCCAGATGGTTGAGTCTCGCTCTTTGTAGGACACCAAATAGTTGTTGATAGCCAATACTTCGTCCCAGCTTACCCGTGCATCAGAGAAGCCAACGGTACGTTTGACCAAAAAAGAAGGCGGCTCACAACAACCATCTGTGCGAAAGCTAAAGGCGGTCGTATCGCTGTTGATGCTGCCACAATTGCCTGTCATTTCTATTTCATAGCCAGTACAAGGCAATAAACCTGTTAATACTACACTGTCTTGCCCTACTGGAAGGGGAATAAAATTGGACCAAGTATTGCCTTGAGCACGTAAGCGATAGCTTACCTGATTGACAGCAGTGGTTACCGTCCAATTAATTTGAGCTTGCTGATCGGTAATTTGAGTGGAATTGATTTGGTAAGGCTCAAAGCAAGTATTGCTTGGGCAGTCGTTGATACATTCTAACAAACTTCGGTACAAATTGAGATAGCCCCCTGTGGCAGTAATATTAGTCAAAGAAGGAACGGTCTTAACCCCATCGAGAATATAACGTCGCATGGCTAGTGCTGCTTGATCTGGACGAACCTTGGAATATTGTATAAAATTATCACAAGCCCCCGAGTAGAGCAAGGCTACTGCACCTGCTACATGAGGCGCGGCACCCGATGTACCACCAAAGGCACCATAACTTCCTCTAGAGAGGGTGTACGTTGCTGTTCCAAAAGCTCCTAAATCAATGCTTTGACTGCCATAACCAGCGGCTGTTTGTTTGTTGCCCGTTCTATTGATATTAGTAACCCCTATAATGTAATCGCTAGGACAAGTAGTAGGCAAATCGCCACTAACTTCTACATCTATATTAAGATTGGCGGTAGCACCAATGTTCAGAATCCCATGCTTGCCCAAGGTATCATAAAAAGAACACCATAAGGGCGCATCAGCTGGCTTGCCATAATCTAAGCCCCAAGAGGCATTGGTGACCACTACAAAAGCACCTTCTGCACCATTGGTTTGGTTGTAACGAATTCTTTGGGCGAGTGGATAACCATAGGCAACCAATACATTGGCTTCTGTGGTATTGAAGTTATTATTAATAATCATCAATTTGACCTTCCAATTTACACCCGCTACTCCCGTGCCATTATTGCCTTCTGCACCCACAATACCCGCTACAGGTGTTCCGTGATTGCCTCCCGAAATATTATCATTATTGGTATTAGAATTCCAACCTCTATAATCATCTACATAGCCATTGTTGTCGTCATCTATTCCATTGTTGGGAATTTCGGCATTATTGAACCAAATATTATTCACCAAATCGGGATGAGACGTATTGCAACCATCATCAATAACGGCCACTACAATGGTATCATTTTGAGTAGTTACGCCCCCTGTGGTAATATCCCAAGCCAAATCGGCATCTATATCGGCATTGACCGTTCCACCATTAGAACCATTGTTGATATACTGCCATTGGTTGGCAAATAGGGCATCATTGGGTGTGGTAGATTGTGGACTTCTAAGCTCCAATCTGTGATTGTGTTGGGCAATTTCTATTTCTTTGGCTTGTCGCAAAAGATAGAGCAATTCTCTGTCATTGCCTGCACCTTGGTAGTGCAAATGCCAAATATTGCGCCCTGGAATGAGCTGTTTGGGCGTTTCCCAATGTACTTGAGGCGTTTGTGCCTTTAGCTGATTCATTAGGGTTTTGATAGAACTTTTTGCATGGAGTTGTACCAAAAATTGTTGCGGTTCGGCATTACCAATTTGGGCTTGACTCCAATAACTACCAATAAGAAAAAAGGCAGCAAAAAAAATGCGGACAATCTGTTGCATAAAATGAAAAGTATAAGAAGGCTAATAAAAATAGCACTAGGTGGGGGTTGCTCATCACTATTTGACCCACAATTAATAAACCAAATTAACAGTCTAATTTACTATAAGAGAATTAAAACTACAAAAACGCTGCAAAGACTAAGAGCAATTCTTCAAATAATGAAGGTTTGATGAGGAAGTAAGGGGAAATAAAAACACCATTCTCCTTACAAAAAGAAGAATGGTGTGCTTGAAACTAGATTTTGATGGATGGTTTTAATTAATGCGCTATTTGGCTGGGTTTTCTGCCCCATAGCTGATATTTAAATCTTGTAAGATGGATTCTAACAATTCATCATCGTTGGGATTGTAGCCATCTTTGAGGTTGTAGCCATACCAACGCCCCAAAGTTTGCCATTGCATAGCTTTCCAGCCGCCTTCTAGTTGAACCACCACCTCATAAAAAGGTCTGTCCAATTCTCGCTCAATCATTTTGATAAGAATATACCCTTGCGATTTGGTCAGTTTTTTTAATTCATCCATATATTGAGGCTTCAACTCCTTTTCCATTTTTCGGCTATACTTGCGCTTTTTGCGTTTTTTCATGCCTTTGGTGTCTTCCTCTACTTGTCGATAGAGTCGAATGGCTTCGGCAGCATAGGGGTACACCTTGGCGGCATAACGTCGCCATTGTTTGTAGCGTCTGCGCTCTCCTCGGGTAGCAAAATTGCGCTGCTGGGTGATTTGTATGCTGCCCAAATCGGCCACAGGAATAGTGTCGCCATCTATAATAAGAATGCGAACAATATTACCATCAATGGTAGTGGTGCTGTAAACTTCGCCAGGGCCAATCACTACCGCTTCGGTTAGATATTTGGAATCTTTTGGAGCTTCTTGTGCTTGCGCCCAATAGGGCATTAGCAAGCTTAGGGCTAAGGCTATGATATAATTGGTGGCTTTCATATGGTGCTGTTTTTGGTGATTCTGTATAGTTGTTGAGGAGTGTAATTCAAGAACTGTGCTAGAAAATTAGGGGGTGGGGAGTTAGCTTATTGGTGGGCTTTTTTGTTATTGTTTTAATTTTTCTAAATTTATATTAGTTTTGTTTTTTAAACAGCTTCAAAGAGTAAAAAAATGCTGTATAAGGTAATTTCAAAATGCCGAACATATACCGTTATGAGTAATTTACAAACTATATTAATCAAAGTATTACTTTTTGTTTTGCACTTCTATCATTAATTATAATCTTATGACTTTTAATGAACAACTTGGTATATTGCATGAACGATGCCAACAGTATCGCAAGCTATGCAATGCTTCAGGGAATACAGAGACGGCTACTAGCAAACTAGTTTTAAAACTAAAAGATAAATTAGAGTGTATCTTAGAAGTTAGTAGTGATGATAATAGCATCGAAAATTTGGCTAAAAAGCTTCAGTGTTTGGTCGATTTTGATGAGTTAACCAAAGGAAAGTACGAGAAATGGGTCAATATTTTTGAATCTTTTAAAGATGCCAACAAACATCAAGAGCTTATCCAAAAAGTCATTGTTATTACAAAGTCCGAAGTAGCCCAATTTGTTAGTTTATACAACGCATTACCAAGTCGTCGTGAACGGAAAGTGTTTAAGGCAGTTGCCCAAAATGTGAGCAACTATGAGAAGATGATTGCAGCAGCCAATCAGTGGCAAAAAAATGTGGATAAAAAGGCTGAAAATCAGGAATATATAAACCAACTTACTCAAGAGTTTTTTACTCTAGGTATTAATATGGGGGAAAGTGATTTGGTATTGGTAACCGATCAGCAAATTCAAGGCATTAAGTTACTCATAAAGAAATATGAGAATTTTAAAGTAAAATCGGAAACCTTGCCTGCTCATTTTGAGGAATACAAGAAACTGCTCTTCAAACATTATTGTAACCCTCGGCTGGATTTATTGCGAATGGCTTTGGAGCGTACTGCCAAAAACATGCAGGATGAGACCGTTCAGCCAAAGTTGCACTCCGATCACGATTTCAATGCTATGAAATTAACAGGGCCTTTGTTTGAAGTGCCTAGCAAAAATAAAAATGGTGAGCTTGATATTGCCGATAACGATGCCTTGCAAGGGCGTTTGGGCGATTGTTATTTAATAGCCGCTTTGATTGGCCTAGCCAAAAAGTCTCCAGAAGTAATTCGCAATGCCATTACAGAGCAAAAAAAAGGTGATGTGATTATTTATGAAGTAAAGCTTTACTTTTTGGACTCCAAAAATCGCACAAAACTTGTTCCTCAAAAAGTAGTGATTGATAATCAGTTTATGGTCAAGGCAGATGGTAGTTCTGCTTATGCTGCCCAGGGCGATCAAGGCGAAATGTGGCCTTTGGTAATAGAGAAAGCAGTAGCCAAAGCATTGGGTTCTTATGAGACCTTGGCAGGCGGTTCTGCAGATTGGGTATTGAGAATGTTGACAGGCAAATTTCCAAAAGTGGAAAATATCGTCAATGAAGAGGATAAAAATTCAAACCCTCCAAAGAAGAAAACAAATATCGTTGAGGTATTCAACAATAATAGAGGGAAACTCATTACTGTAGGGATCCGACAACCGAAGCCTGTGAAGGGCTTGTTTAGTGTGAAGAGAGTTAATAATTCAAGCACAACAGAATCTTTTTATATTGATTATCAAGGTTACACTATTTATTGCAATCATGCTTATTTTGTGGATGCTGTCGATTATGCAAAGTTGGAAACGGCAGGCCCCAAAGATGGCGTTATTACCTTGCAAAATCCACATAATGTTGAGGGGGCCAAGGAAAAATTTCCAAAAGTCAGTCCAAAATTTTTAGAACATTGTGCTTCGCGCATTACCATCGTATAATGAAATTACTAATTAGTCTGCTGTTATTTCTTTTTTATTGTCCCACTCTGTTGGCACAAGAAGGATATTATTATAATTTGAAGAAAGCACTAGAGGAGTCAGAAAAAGTGGTTGTTTTAAAATTAAATAACGAGGATATCAAGGTGCTTCCACCCGAACTCGCTGCCTGTATTCATCTGAAGGAGCTGCATTTGGATGGTAACCAAATTACAGAATTTCCAAACTTTTTGTACAAACTTCAAAAACTAGAAGTGTTGGTTCTTGGTAGTAATCCTTTGGAACGGTTTCCTAAAGTCGTTACGCGGTTGAAGAACCTTAGGGTATTATCTCTGACCGATTCACCCATAGATTGTTTACCCAGTTCTTTGGCTAAGTTAAAAAAACTAGAATGGATTAATCTCTGGCGAACTCCTTTTACAGAAATTCCCAAGGTCTTGTTTAGAATGAAGAGCCTGAAAGTGATTACTGCTAGAGGAGCAAAAATAACATACATTTCTCCAAAGATTGTAAAGCTGAAAAAATTGGAAGGATTAGACCTAGGGAACAATCAAATCAAAGAAATTCCAGTAGCAATCAGTCAATTAAAAGCCCTTAGAATAATTCGGCTAGGAGGGAATCAAATCAAAAGTATCCCTAAAGAATTGGCAGACTTGAGTAACGTGGAGATACTTGAACTGAACGACAATCAATTAAAAGCCTTTCCCGATGAGTTTTGTCTTTGGATGGGAAAGTTAGAATTAGATTTAAGTAATAATCAGTTGAGTACCTTGCCGCAAGGTTGTGGGTTGGATAGGGATTTATTTTACAAATTGGATATTCGTAATAATAATTTCACTACAGAACAG
>JBGCDW010000230.1:0-11162 GCA_045105775.1 Aureispira sp. | reverse complement strand
AAAACATGCTATTGCTCTTCCACTCACCAATGGAAGGGCAATTTTTTTATGGCTTTTTCCTCTAACAACCACTTCAGAAAATAAATTACCTGTTCTCAAGAATAATTTTCTAATTTATTTTTAGTAAATTAATAACACTATTAGTACTTATTCCTCCAACAAGCTCGATACCCAAGTATTATTCCCCCATATTTCTATATTTTTTATCAAAACCATTCATGTAGTAATGAAAGCAAAACTAGGAACGTTACAGCAAGTAGGCAACTCCCAATATGCGGGATTTCGTGGCTTGCTCAAAAAAAGCGTACAGGCCATCCTCCAAGATAAGACCAATGGGCATATGGTCAGTTATGTTCTAATCAAAGGCGACCAACTCAACTGGAAATGTGGTGGAAAAGATCCAGAAAAACCACTGCTCTTTTTAGATCAAAACTACAACTCCTTGGTCAAGGATATTAAAGCTTCTAAGGATATTGACCTCAAAGGGTATTCTTATGGACAATGCAAAGTAACGCAGGTCGGTACGGACGTTACGGTTTACCTTTGCCCTGAGAAAGGCAAATTGACCCAACCGACCGAATTCAAGCCATTAGAGAAGCTTTTTAAGAAATTCAAACCGAAGTTATTTTTTGAAATTGTAGCAGATTTGGCAACTGTAGTTGAAGATGTCGTGGCCGAAGGGGGAAATACACTCGATGAGAACGATATTTCAGCACGTGCCAAGGCTATTGGACTCAATTTGATGCAGTATCACAAAAATTTCCAAGTATTGGATAAGAATGTGAAGGCCATGGACAAAACCGATCCCAAGATACAGCCGCTCCGTGTCAAACGCCATACGGTGCTCAAACACCTTCGACACCTTACTACTGCTTGGAAGGAAGACATTCTTCCGCACGAAACAAAAGTTACACTGGATGCCAACTGGACGAAGTTGTACAATTATTGGGCAGCGTTTTTTGCCAAACAAGAAGCCGCCAAAACAGGTGATACCACTGATACAGATGCTCAGAAAACAGCCGAAGAACATCTTTATGTGAAAGCATTAGAGGATTTGGATCGCTTCTTTGATGATTTGGAAAAATTGGAAAAAGGTAAAAGAGTAGACCCCGATATTATTGACAATGATGTCCAAACTTTAGAAGATCATCTAGCTGAATGGCAGAAATTTGCGAAGGGTAAATCGGCTTTTCCTGAGCAATTAAAAGAGTTAGAAACCTTAGTGAAGGAGACCAAAAACGATTGGGTAAAATTTAAACCATTAACTAAAGAGTATAATCAGAAAGCTAAGGAATTAGAAGTAGCTATGGATTTAGTTGATTATGAATTGGTTGACACCTTATTTAAGCGTTTGGAAGAGATAGAAAAAGAAATGAACGCTATATCGTAACCCTCTTTAAAAAACACAAAATGAAGAAATTATATACAAGTTCAATATTTAGAAGAAGCTTATGTCGCTCTTACTCTATCTGTCAACAAAAGACAAAATTAGATGTAATTAAACTAAATAAAAATCGTCAAGAGTTTGAAAATTTATTAACAAACCAATCCTCTCAGACGCAAAAACTTACCGTCCCATTCACAAATACCATATTCAAATATATGAATAGGCGAATGCAACAGGAAAATTATGAAATGACAGACCAGCACTTAAAAGTGTTAAAACAACAAGTCGATCAAGATTCAGGTTTGTGGTTTAAATTATTTGCTGAAAATGAAATAGTAGTTGACACTAAAGGAACGAAGAAGCTTACAGAAACACCCGTATTTTATATGGGTCAGTTTTTTCATTGGTCATTTGTGCAACAAGTAAAGCCTTATTTTTTTGATACAAATTCTAAAGAAAAAGAATAATTTAAGTGTGAGATAAAAAAAGGGCACCACTAGAGTACTTCAACAACTTTATATCAACAAGCCCACCCAACACATAAAAGTGGCTATTCCAACCAGAATAGCCACTTCATATTTATATAAACTCTAATTATACCCAAATGCTCTAGTGTTCGCGCCCAAACAAGCCTTTCACTCCTTTGGTCAACTTGTAGATTAACCAATACATAACAGGCACGACTACCAGTGTCAAAAAGGTTGCAAAAATCAACCCGTATACAATGGTCCAAGACATCGCCCCCCACATTGCGGCATTATCGCCTCCAATAAAGATTTGTGGATCCAAATCCGTAAGGAAAGTAGTAAAGTTGAGATTGAAACCAATCGCCAATGGAATCAAGCCCAATACTGTCGTGATGGCAGTTAATAATACTGGACGCAAACGGGTTTTTCCACCCTCAATAATAGATTGACGTACCGAATCTTCTGGTAAGTGTTTCACTCCTGTAGTTTGTTTTTCGCGATCCTGCAAGAAATTGATATAATCAATCAATACAATGGCATTGTTTACCACAATTCCCGCCAAGGAGATGATCCCAATACCCGTCATAATAATAACCAAGTCCATGCCTGTGGCCCAATAGCCCAAGAATACGCCAATGGTACTAAACAAGATCGACAAGATGATGATAAAGGGCATCACAAAAGAGTTGAATTGTGTGACCAAAATCAAGAAGATGGCAAATACAGCAATCAACAAAGCTTGTGATAAAAAGGCCATATTTTCGGCCATTTCTTGCTGCTCTCCTGTAAAGACATAATTGTAACCTTCCTCAAAATTTTCCTCGGTATAATCCTCCATCGCTGTTTGCAATTGCTCCACCACTTCATTGGCATTGTACCCTTCCAATACATTGGAATAAATGGTAATGGTACGTTTTTCATTCTTACGCTTCACGGCACTATAGGTAGAACTTGAACGCTTGCTGGCTACTGCCGAAATGGGCACTTGTACAATTTGACCACCAGCATCCATATTTCTAAAGGTCACCAATTGGTTCATCAATGCCTCGTTGTCATTTCTGTATTCATCATTAAACCGCAAGACAATTGGATACTCTTCCTCACCATCTTTGTACTTGCTCACCTCACGTCCATACAAGGCTGTATTGAGTGCTTGTGCAATATCCAATGTGGATAAACCATAACGTCTTGAGGCTTCTCTATCGACCTCAATAATATCTTGCTGTACCTTAGAAGAAATATTCATGTTCAATTCTTCTACACCGGGTATTTGTAAATTTTTCAAGTGCACCAAGGCACCTTCGGCCACAATAGCCAATTCGCGCATAGTTTTGTCATCCCCCGAAATTTCCAAGTTGATAGGCTTACCTGTTGGTGGGCCATCTTGATTGCGGTCTACTACCAAAGAAACCCCAGCATAGCCTTTGAGCGCATTTCGGATAGAATCCATCGCATCATAAGTAGAAAAACCTTGACGCTTATCAGAAGAAACAAAAGCCACTGTAATACGCGCCTTATTGGGAGTAGCCCCTGGTTCTGGTGGCTGGGCAGGATCAGAAGTATTTTCTCCAATCTGAGACAATACCGCATCCACAATCCCTGCATCCTTAAACGTAGTAATAGAACTTTCTACCTTTTTCTCCAATTCCTTCATGATGGTATTGGTGCTCTGAATATCACTACCAATGGGTAATTCTACAAAAGCATTGATGTACAACGGATCAGTTTTGGGAAAGAAAATCACATTAGGGGCACTACTACCAAATAAGCTAATAGAGGCAAATAATAAGAAAATAACCCCTACAAAGGTTAATATAGGCGTAATACCTTTGAGAATAAAACGAATAAAAACATCGTAACCACGCTCCAAAGCAGGCAGTACTTTGGTCTGAAACAGAACGGTTCCAGGGCGGAAAATAAAGTAATTGATCAAGGTGAGCATAGCTGTCATAGCCAATGCATTTCGCAACCATAGTACATCCGAAAAGTGTGCTATTACAGCACCTACAACCATAGCTGTAGCACCTACTATATTGTTTCTTAGGAATTCTTTTTCATTTTCACGTACCAATTCCTCTTTTTGTACTTTCATCAAAACAGAGGTAAATACAGGCGTAAGCACCAACGCTACAAACAAGGAAGAGGTTAATACAATAATCAAGGTCAAGGGCAAATACCCCATAAATTCTCCCATAATTCCTGGCCAGAACATCAATGGCACAAAAGCGGCCAAAGTAGTCGCTGTAGACGCAATAATAGGCATCGCAACTTCCCCTGCTGCCTTCTTCGAGGCATCAATGGGTGTATAACCTTCCTGCATATACCGATAGACGTTCTCTACGACCACAATCGAGTTATCCACCAGCATTCCCAATGCCAAAATCAAAGAAAACAGTACAATAACATTCAAGGTAATTCCCATGAGATTGAGTATGAGAATTCCCATCAGCATAGATAATGGAATAGCCAATCCTACAAACAAGGCATTTCTTAATCCTAAGAAAAATAATAATACCAATACTACCAGAATTACCCCCGAAATAATACTGTTCTGTAAGTTACTTACTTGGTCTCTTGTATTGATAGATTGGTCATTAAACAACGTTACCGTCAAGTCATCGGGAAAACGATTCGCTTCTGCTTTTGCTACTATTTCTTTGATCTTGTCTGATGCTGATAGTAGATTCTCACCTGCACGCTTGATAACATCCAACGAAACAACTGGTAAGCGGTCAGAGCGCGCAATACTGGTCGGCTTTGCAATCCCCTCTATTACCTGTGCCACATCCTTGATAAATACTGGATTCTGGAATTCACTTTTTACAATAATATTCTCAATTTCCTTGATCGACTTGAATTCTCCTACGACACGTACCGAGCGATTAAAACCATTAAAGTTGCGTTCTCCTGCCGACATGGTAATATTTTCCATGGCAATAGCATTCGCAATATCATTAAAACTGATTTTCTTGGATTGCATCTGCTTCCAATCCACATCAATTTGGATTTCTTTTTCAGATACCCCTTTGAGTTTTACTTCAGAAATTTCTGATAATTTCTCAATTTCTGTTTGTAAATACTCTCCATAAGCACGCAAATTATCATTAGAATAACGCCCTGATAAATTGACAGTCATAATGGGAAATTCTGAGAAATTAATCTCAAAAACATTGGGGCCGGCGGTCAAGTCTTTTGGAAAATCCTTGTCTCCCTTGGCTTTGTCTACAGCATCTTTTACCTCTTGCAAAGCTTTGTCTACTGTTATACTAGTATTAAACTCCACAATAATATTGGAAAAATCCGCAATAGAATTACCATCTATTTTCTTGATTCCTGTAATGGAAGCCAATTCCTTTTCTAGTGGAATGGTCACCAAACTCTCCATATCCTCAGCAGAGTTTCCTGCATAGGTGGTTGCCACATAAATTGTTGGAATAACAATCTCTGGAAATTGTTCCTTGGGCATCGTATCATACGATTGTACACCAAAGAACAAAATCATAAGTGTCAACAAAAATATACTGGTGGAATTGTCTACCGCCAAAGAGGTCGCCCTAAAATTCCTGTATAATTTTTTATCGTTATTATTACTCATTACTTGATTATTTTAAACGAATGTGTTCCTGCCTTAATGGCAATTAAAAACATTACAATAGGTTGCAATGCTCCCACAATAGGTTGCAATGCTATTGCAACCTACTGTGGGACTACTTTTACCAAATCACCTTCGGCTACTTGACGCGCCCCCTTCATCAACAAAACATCTTCTTTGACCAATCCTGAGGCTATTACCGTTTCATTATTAAAACTTTTTCCTGTTTCAATAACTTTCTTTTCTGCTTTGCCTTCTTTCAGCACCATTACGTAGTCTGCACCACTCACATCTTGCATAATCAATTGATCCGCTACCACAACTGCTTCTTTGGCAGAATAATCCTTGACCATAACAGTAGCCAATAAATTCGGTTTTAAAATGCCATTGTTCTTAACAGATGCCTCTATTTCAAACGTACGGTTGGCAGAATTGATGGTACGACCAATTGTTTTGATACGCCCTTGTTGCTCCATTTCCAACGCAGGGAATTTAATGGTAACGGCTTCACCTTTTTTCACTTGTCCTAAATACACTTCAGGAATAGATGCTACTACTTTCAAATCTTTGGTATTGAGAATAGTAATGATTGGCACCCCTGGGCCTGCCATTTCACCTTCCCTTACCATGACGGCATCTACATAGCCACTAATAGGCGCGTAAATCGTAGATTTAGACAATTCGTATTCTAAGCTTTCTTTGTTTTTGAGCAAGGTTTCAACTTGGCTTTTCGCTTGCAAATATTGTACTTCCGAGCCAATTTTTTGATTCCATAAATTCTCTTGACGTTTGAAAATATCTTTTGCCAAGCTCAAGGACTCGTCCAACTGTGCAATACTTTTTTGAATGCTCTCCAAGTTGACTTTACCCACCAAGGCACCTTTACTAATATAATCGCCTTCCTTAACACGCAAATTGATTAATCGTCCTCCTGTTTCACTACTTGCATAAGCAGGATCTTGTGCTGGTACTACATTGGCTTGCACCTCTACATAGTGATTAAAATCCTTAACAGTTACAGGGGCAGTGGTTACAGGCAACACTTTTTTCTTGGGTGGATTGGGATCTAATTTTATCGCCAATACTTCCAATGCTTCAATTTCTGCTTTAAGCGTTTTTAATGCTTGACGTTTGGTTTTGAGTGCGGTACGTGCTTCTTCTACGGTTTCGGGAGTTTTCATTGCTGTTTCTTCACCACCGCAGGCTACGACCAAGCCAAAAGCAGCAGCGATCCCTAATAGATATAGTATATTTTTCATTGTTTATTATGATTGTCTTTAATGTAGAGTTGAGTTTTTTTATTTACCTAAGGCCTTGTCTAAGGCAGCTTTTGCCAATACCAAATCATACAAAGCATTGAGGCGATTGGCTTGCGTTCTGTATAATTCTTGTTCTGCTTGTGTCATTTCCAAGCTAGAGCCTACACCTTCACGATACTTGATACGAGTTGTTTCGAGTATACGTTCAGCAAGTTTCAAATTCTCATCTTGATTCTCCAATCGCTCTTTCGCATTTTTATAATTACCACGTGCATTGAGTACTTCCAACTGGATTCCGCGTTCCAAATCTGCTAATTGAAGCTGGAATTTAGCCACATCAATTTTTGCACGCTTGATCTTAGCAGCTTTATCCAAACCATCAAAAATGGGTATGTTTAAGGTAGCACCTACAATGGTTATAGGAAAAAACCCAGGTGCGTCCCCATCAAACAAGTCATTGCGTTGCAATTGTTGCTGATGGGTAAAGAATGCTGTAATATTGGGCAAGTAGCCCATGTGGAAACGCTTTACATTCAGCTCATTTAAGCTAATTGTTTGTTTGAGAATATCTGTTTCAATTCTGCTATCGTATCGAATATCCCCTTCCAAATCATCGGACTCTACTAAAACAATTACATCCTCCAAGCTTTCAGTTAGAACAATGCTATCCTGTAGTGGATAATTCATTTGAAATTTGAGCACATTCTTAGCCAATTGCATCTGGCGTTCTAGGGTTTCTAGTTGCACTTTCAAATTAGATATGGATAAATCCAAACGATCCACATCCAATCGCTCTACCATTCCATTTTCATAGAAAGCATTGGTCTCAAATCTAATTTTCTTCAGATTCTCAATATTCAATAACAATACAGTTCTGTTTTCTTCTACTAATAATGCTTGTAGATAAGCTTGCACTACATTGTATTTAATATCATACACCTTTAGGTCTGCCTGACGCTTGGTCATGCTCAATAAGCCCTTGGAGGCCTTGAGTCCTACAAAATAAGAGCCATCAAATACCAAGGTACTCGCGGTAATTGATGGGGTGAGATTGTGCCGAGTGCCAAACTGAACTTCCGAAAATCCTGGGGCTGGTGGTGGTGCACCTGGAAATGCAAACGCATCATTGGGCAATAATTGGGTAGGAATATCAATATAATAATTGTAATCAACTTTTGCATTGACCTTGGGAATACCTATAGCAGTGTATTCCTGTACATCTGCCTTGGCACGAGCAATATCCAATTGGGCATCTCGCACGCTATTGCTGTTGGACTGTGCATAGTTAATAGCTTCTGACAAAGAAAATTCCTCTACTGTCTGCGCTTGCATACTAACTACTAAAAATAGCGCGGCTAATAAAGTGCTTGTTGTTTTCATATTTTAGAATAGGTCGTCAATTCGACTATAATTTAAATAATTTTGATTGTACTATTTTTAATGAATATCATTGGTGGGATCTATGTCGTTCCCCAATTCTTGTAACAAGGCACGCCCTTTGTCCGAAACAATGGCGTTGATGTGGTATTTGGCAAATTCGCCGTGGAGCAAAGAGGGCGCAAATTGTGCTGTTGGAAAAATATCCAAATCTGTTAGGATCAGCATTAGGCTCATATGAATACGCGCTACCAATTCCACATTCAAATCGGCTCTATACAAGCCCTCGTCTACCCCTTTTCGTAAATTCGCAACTACCATTTCCAACATTTCCTTTTTGTGAAAATTGTCTAGCAATTCCCATACAGGGCGATGGTATTTTTTGAGATCAAACAACAGGGAAGGATTCATGTCATTCATATGCTTTTGGGCATACACGCTCATTTTGAGCAAAGCTTCCAAGGCATTTTTTGCATCATCCACAATCGCCAAGCATTCTTTCTTATCCTCTTGCACATGGCGCTGTACAATTTGCTGAACCAAATCGCGCTTATTTTCTACATGTACATACAATGTCTTTTTTGACATTCCCAAATCACGAGCAATATCAGCCATAGTTACACTACGAACCCCATACTTGTGAAAAAGTCCTTCTGATGTCTCTAATATTTTTGTTAATTCATCCAAATTTAAACTACTTGTATCTAGTAAAATAATAATTGAGCAGATTATTTTATACTGTATTGTAAATACACTGTACTTCAATTACTGATTTCCAAAGTTTCTGTTGAGGCATTTTTTTTACAACACAAAAGTAAACAGAAAACGAAGGAAACCCAAAAATGTTCCAAAGTTTCCACGGTTTTTTTGGTTTCTTATGATTTTTTTAACAAAAATCTATTATTCATTAAAAGTGTCAATAGTTTGGCTTAAAATTTTCTTTGATTTCTTTATTTTTAAGTTTATAAGTACATTATCAAACATTGACTTAGTTTTTAGCCATCTAATAGCCGTCTGTACTATGAAACAAACACTACTTATTTATTGGTTTTTGGGGATTTGTCTCCTTTCATCTTGTTCTTCTTGTGGAGACCGAAGTGGTGGCACTCTTAGTGGTACGAATAAGGGAACAACGATTGAAGAGGGATTGTACCAAACGCCCGAAGAACGCCTACAAGCTGAAATCAATTTGATGATTGATGAGCAAATAGAAGTTTCTAATGCCATTCATTCCAAACGTGTCCTCACCATGATTGCTGGTTTTGAGTTGGGGATGTCTAGAAGTGAGGTAAAAAAACACTTCTTGAATATGAAGCAAAAGAAACATTTGATTCGCGTACGCAAACGCAGTACGGGTTCCAAGAAAGTATACGAGTATGTTTATCCTCTCCCGCTTGAGAGTGGGCGCGCCAATACACAGTTCAATTTTGAGCATCAAAGAGGTGGAGGCGTTTACAAGTTGATTTGTGAGCCTAAAAAACCTCGTCGCCAAACCAAAACTAAATTCTTTGCAGAAGTACATCAATTGCTCACAGAATGGTATGGCCCTCACAATTTCCAATTGCCCAACCAGCATGGTTGCGAGCGTTATGTTTGGATTGCAGGCAATCGGCACCTCGATCTCTATGCCACTGCCAAAGATGTAAAATTTGCCTACACTGATCTCAAAATAGAAATTCCCCCCAATATTGAAGGAGGAGGAACAGAGCGCCCTGTCAACGACCATTTATTACAATAAAGAACAGCAATTATCCTCTTTAGAAATTTCAAGTATACGAAGTTGTTCTATTATCCCTATCAATTATTTTGACTTTAGTTAGTTTATTACAACTAACTCATGCAATCATTCGTCTTGTTAGAAGCAATAGTAATGTTGCTTCTATAGACCAATAAGCTTCTACCAACTATTTTATTAAATCTCTCCAATATGTCTATTGCCGATCAGATTGCAAGCCACTGCGAACAAGTGTTTTTTGGTGGTAATTGGACTGCTTCTAATTTACAAGCACAATTAGCGGATGTTACTTGGAAAGAAGCACTGACTACAGTACATGATTTGAACACCATTGCTACTCTTAGTTTTCATATTTATTACTACATAAAAGTAGGTCTTCCTGTGTTGAATGGAGGGGCTTTGGATGCTCACGACAAATTCAGTTTTGCACATCCGCCTCTTACTTCCGCTGAAGATTGGGCACAATTTCAACAGCAAATCTGGCATGATGTCCATGCCTTTGTAGCTGGAGTTAGAACACTCACAGAGGAACAACTCAGCTCCTATTTTTATAACAAAAAATATGGTACTTACTACCGCAATCTTTTAGGCACGATAGAACACAGCCATTATCATTTGGGACAAATTGCGCTCATAAAAAAAATTATTCGCCAACGTTAGCCCCTAATCTAAAACTTGTATAGCATACGTTGAGATGGCACACTTAGTATTGAAGCTCTTTTAACAACTTCATTCTAAAAAATCTTACTATCTTGCGACTTTGACCAAACTTACTTTATAACAATTGATTACCTGATACTTTTGTAAGGGATAATATGAAAATAAAAATAATCAACCACTCTAACAATCCACTCCCCCACTATGCTACTAGTGGTAGTGCAGGTATGGATTTACGCGCTCATCTACCTGAGGCAGTAATTCTAAATCCTTTGGAACGTCGTGTTATTCCAACAGGTGTATCCATAGAATTGCCACGGGGCTATGAAGCACAAGTACGACCGAGAAGTGGTCTGGCACTCAAAAAAGGATTGTCTATTCCAAATGCACCTGGTACTATTGATAGTGATTATCGTGGTGAAATTGGCGTTATTATTATCAATTTATCTAATACACCCGTTACCATTGACCCATCTGAAAGAATTGCCCAATTGGTAATTGCCAAGCACGAAACGATTGAATGGCTTTCCGTAGAAGAACTAACGAGTTCTGAGCGTGGAGCAGGAGGCTATGGTAGTACAGGAAAATTATAAGCTATTAATTCATCTTCCCCACAAGTAATTAGAATCGAATATACACACTAATTGCGCCCTCCATTTTTGAAGAAATAACTAAGAAAGCTGTACCT
>JBGCDW010000229.1:0-9686 GCA_045105775.1 Aureispira sp. | reverse complement strand
AAGCTAAAAAAGCAAAGTGGTCGGCTTATAAAAAAACTGAGTAATAAACAAAAGATGGAAAAAGAACTAAGCCCTATGTTTTTGAGCAAATTGGTAGCATTACAAGAGCACTTAAAGAATTTTCTGCTCTTATACCAAAATACCAACAAGGCCATTAAAATGAACTTCAGAGCAAAAACCTTAAAAATAAAAGCATTATATGAAAAACTACTTCCAATTATCCAAGCACAAGTTATTCCTGATTGGATAAAAAATGCCAATTGCCATCCAGATGAAATTCCTACTATTGTGAAGCAGTTGAATAGGGCTGATGATGGTGAGATACTTCGAATTAAGACAGGTGTATTGAAAAAGCACAAAAAGGATTTTGCCACTTACCTATGGAGGTGTTATGGGGTAGAATTAACTTGGAAGCAAGGACGACCACAATTTAACATTGGACGAAAGTATATATTTATTCATATAGGGAGAGAATATATCCTTACTGAAAAAAAAACTCCCCAAGATGCAGCACTAGGAGAAGCTAGGTTTCGAGACCGATTGGCTAGGTACAATTACCTCAAAGGATTGATTTTAAGTGACAAGTTAAGAGATAATGTTAGGCATCTTCAAGATGTAGAGAAAGCCAAGAAATACCTAGAAGAATTGGAGCTGATTATGAAAGAGGACAAAGGGGGACTACCCGATTATTTTTATAATATCTTCAATGATGATTTGCGTCAAGAGTACAAAGGGGCTTTTAATAGTGCTATCCAAGATTGGGAAGAGGGTGCTATACTCCAAGATGCAATTCAGGAAATAGAAACGGCGTATGCTAATGTAATGGAAAAAAAGGCAGATGAAGGAGACTTCAATGGAGAACCAGAACCATTGGATAGCCAAAAAGACAAAGGGCGTTTAGAAGATTTTAGTAATTTGCCATTAAGCACGTTGGGAGAGGGAGATGATAATGAAGTGGCAATGAATGATGTACAGCAAGGAGAAACAGGAGATTGTTATATGCTGGCGGCGGCAGCGGCTCTTGCCAAGGTTGCCCCACAACTCTTGACAGGAGAAAATGGATTGATTAAAGACAAAGGCGATTATCTGGCAGTCACGCTTTATATGAAAAGTAGCAAATTTGAATATGAATATGAGCCTGTGGTTGTAAACGTTAGCAAAAATGTGCTGGTAGATCGCAATAATCAACCCCTCAATCAGAAATTGGCAGATGGTGAATTGTGGGCTGTTGTATTAGAAAAAGCCTTGGCACAACATAGAGGTGGTTATGATAATATTATGGGGGGATTTGCCGAACAAGGCTTAGGAATGCTCACGGGCAAGAGAGCGCAACGCTTGGATTTTAAATCAGAAGGAGAGCAAGATACCTTGGATTTTTTGAAGCAAGTATTAGAGCAGGGAAATCCTGTTACGTTTAGTACCAAGGGAGATGGCGCAGTAGAAGCACAACGCCAAATTGTAGTACAAGGAGTACAACAGTTGTTGTTAGAAAAACATACCTATGCCTTAGAAAAAATAGAGGGAACACGCATACATCTCTACAATCCACAAGGCAGTAAGCACCTAAAAATTGATTTTGAAGCATTAGAGGAATACTTCAAGAGTGTCTATTATACCGAATTATAAGACCATCCCCCCAATCCCTAACAGACCATTCTCAAAATAAAACGCTGCATACACAGGATAAGGTAAAGGCTTGTATTACTTTTGTAGTTCATTAGCAGTCGTTTTACATGTGGTTATTCTCCAAATACATTGATTTATTAGTTTTATACCTGCCCGTATGGTTGTGCTGGTTGGTGCTGTTTAGCCTGCCCGAAACTTGGTTGCAGGCGGATATTCCATTGTGGGTTTGGGTGGTTTTTGTGTTGTGCATTGATGTGGGGCATGTATGGAGTACGATTTTTAGAACCTATTTGGATAAGGAGGAATTTGAGCAGCACAAAAAACTATTGATTGGTGCGCCACTCTTGGCATTTTTGAGTGTATTGGGCTTGGCTTGGTATTCCGAATTTGGATTTTGGCGCGTACTGGCCTATTTGGCTTTGTTTCATTTTGTCAAACAACAGTATGGTTTTTTGGCCTTGTACAAAGCCAAGGCAAGGGATTTTGGAGTAAAAAAAATCTTTAAGGACAAATGGGTGTTGTATTGGGCCACGCTGTATCCTGTGTTGTATTGGCACTTGGCAGAGGGCTTGAATTTTAATTGGTTTGTGGTAGACGATTTTGTGGGCTTGAGGGCTTATTTGCCAGTATCAGCCGTATTTTGGGAAGGTTTTTTTGTGGTAGGCAATATGCTGTATGGCCTTATGCTATTGGCTTGGCTCATCGAGGAACGTGTAAAGTCGAGAAATTGGCAATGGGGCAAAATCTTGTGGATGCTCACTACCGCGCTCAATTGGTACGGTGGCATTGTGTATTTCAATTCTGATTTGGTTTTTACCGTGACTAATGTGGTGGCACATGGCTTGCCCTATATGGCCTTGATTATTTATTATCAATACCAAAAACAACAATTGCAACAAAAAACAAACCGCAAACCTTGGTGGTATTGGAGTGTATTGATTGTGCTCACTGTTATTTGCTTGGGCTGGCTGGAAGAATATTTTTGGGATATGCTGTTGTATGGCGAACGCCCCGAGTTTTTTGCAGCCTTGTGGCCTTATCCTATGGCTTTGTTGGAACAACCTTGGGCCAAAGCATTGGCCTTTGCACTATTGGCCTTGCCCCAATTGACGCATTATATTATAGATGGCTTTATCTGGAAATCTAATGCTAAGAACCCTTATGTGCGCGATGTGTTTGGGGCTGCTCGTAAGGGGGAATGATGGGTGCAATCAACTACTCAAACGCATAATAATATTTTTGTTTTTGTCAACTTGTTTTACGATATTTGTAAAATAAATTTATTAGTAATGAAACTTTTACAAGTAAAAGAAGACATAGAATTTAGTGCAGAAATACTTGAAATTGAAGAAAGAGATTTTGCAATCATCAAAAAATCTGGACAGTTTCAGTTTGATTGGTCAAGAGAACAAGGTTGTCATGTATTCAAAATTGTTAAACAAGGAGACGAAGAAATTTTGGGATTGCTTTCAGTTATAAATTATCCCCAAGAATTACGAATTCATATTAACTTGATTGAAAGTGCTGATGACAATAAAGGAAAAGGGAAGAAAGTTGATCGAATTGCAGGATGTCTCTTAGCTTTTGCCGCAAAGCTTGCTTTTGAAAATAGCTATTTAGGATTCGTTTCTTTAGTTCCCAAAACAGAATTAATTGAACTCTATGTAAAAAAATATGGATTCATTGCTTATGGAAATCAGCTTGCCATAGAGAAACAGGCTTCAATCAACTTAATTAATAAATATCTATAGTATGAAGTACGATAAAGTATATCAAAAGCTAAAGCAAAAGTTTACGAATGAAGAAATTGCAGATGCGGCAATTATTCCTGCTGATTTGTCTGAGGAGGAACATAGAAAAGCTCAAGAAGAAATGAGGGCTTTGCGTATGAAAATGCTCAAAGAGACTTCTGAGGAAGAGCGAATCCTTGCTGATGTTATGCGTTTGCGTTTTTTAATGGAAGATTATATAAAAGAAGATAACTTTTCATTTGAACAAACATTCGGTAAGTATTTTGAAGAATATATTCGTATTATCAAAAAAACAAGAAGTGAGATGGCAGAGGATTTAGCTATTCACTATACAAAACTAAGCCGAATTATAAATGACAAAGAAGAACCCAATATAGAACTCTGTTATCGCTTAGAAAAACATTCGGGAAACTTGATAAAAACTAAAATTTGGTGGAAGCTTATGATCAAAAAACAAGAATTTATCATCTCCGAAGATCAAGAAACCAAACAAACAGAGCAAAATAAAGTTAAAAATCCCCTTACAGCTTAAAACACTATGTGCGTCAAGTATTTGGGGGCAATAAAAGCTAGAGTCTACCCTTCTTCCTTTTCGTGAATAGGTCGGTATGGGGGCGCACTCATAGCATTCAAATATAGAACAAGAACCACCAAAAAGAAAGCCGCCAAAACAGCTGCAACAATGGTCATAGAAATCCACAACCAAGGAATACTAAAGGCAAGACCTATGAGAATCAATGTTGCCAATATAGCAATAGGTGTATAAATAATAGAAAGCCCCGCACCAAGATGGGGAAAGAAACCATAACTTGCAAACATCATCCCCAGTGTATTGATCGCAATCAAAATACCTGCAAAAACAGGAATAGTTAGTACAAAAAGAACCCAAATGGAAGCAAGTAAAGCCAAGAAAAAGAAAATAAAGGCAATAATAGAAAACTCAATGGCATAAGTGCCTTGTTCTTTTTCTAACTGATTGGGGGCTGCACGATGCGTCTTTTTTTGCTTAAAAAAACTAAAAATAGAAGGTGCTTTTTGAATAGCCTTTTTACTCTTTTTCTTCTTTTTGGCAGGAGGAGGATCGCCGTAAATAATAGCGGCTTGTGCGGGCAGAAAGGTGAAAGATATGATTGCAATGACAATTAATGTCCAAGATTTGACGTGCTGCATAATGGAGTTGGTAATAAATGAGAATAAAAAGGAGGGTGTTCATTATACCAATGGCTTGTTGCTGTTTATTTAAACGTTGTGGAAGGGGAAAAGGTAAATAGAGGAGTTGGTTGGCTTTTTTATAGAATGTTTTTATATTTAGCAAATAATTATTTTAAATGTTAAATAAAAAAAATAATGGAATTTAATAGTAGCAATATTTTATGGATTAAAAATGTGAAACAGGTTACGGAGGGAGAATGGGCCTATGATGAGAAACATCATGTGAATTGTAATAAACCTTTTCAACTGCATTGGTCAAGTGCAAAAGCTTTTGGAGGAAATGCTAAAAGGGCAAATGTAGGAGATATAATAGTTTTATTTCAAAAACCTCGCGAAATCGACGGAAAAAGGAATACAAATATTTATTTAACACATCTTGTAACGCCAATAACTAAAGATGTGAGCAATGGGCCATTTCCAAAGCATAAGCATTGTAGACAAATGAAACTTATAGCAATGGCTGATCCTATAAATGCAATTTGTGTAACAAAGCTTTTCAAATTCTCTAAGGTAGGAAGAGGGTTTACGAACAACATAAAACATCTACTAAGTAAAGAAGGACTTAAGGAGGATGAAAATAATAATGAAATAAAAAATAGGATTTGGGACTTGTTCTTGTCCCGAGATTCTTTTTGTTGAAATATCCTAAAAAATTAAAACTAAAATTAATAGGGAAAATTAGTTGTAAATGTATATTTTTTTGGCACGAAAATGATTAGAATTTGTCCCGAAAGTGGACACATAGATAAGTGAAAAAAACTTATCAATATCAAAACAGCCAAATCAAAAAAACAGCTATTTTTGTAAAAATAAATGATCGCATATTCCGAGCTATATTGATATGCCCGTGATTGAGTTGATGAGCAACTCCAAGTAGCTAATCAACCATAGCACAATGGATCAACGTAGAGCCAACCCACCCCCAACCAAATGAACAGAAGAGACTTCCTAAGATATTCCGCCCTAACTCTCAGCCCAGTTATTCTAAAACTAGCACACGATGCCAGCCAGCCCACCATAGGCAGCAGCTTTGAGGTAGAAGTGCTGTCTGATGCGGCAGTGGGGCACATTATTCGAGAGAGCACGACTTATCCAACAATAGAGGGCAGGGAAACCGAGGGCTTGATTGTAGGGGGCGGCATTGCAGGCTTGAGTGCCGCTTATGAGTGGCGCAACCAAGATTTTGTATTGTGTGAATTGTCGGAACGATTGGGGGGCAGTTCTTCGGCCAATACGCACCGCGATCAGTATTTTGCCCAGGGCGCGCATTACGACTTAGCTTATCCAGCTTATTATGGCAAGGATTTATTGAAGGTGTTGTTTGATTTGGATGTGGTGGACTTCAACCCTGTATTGGATACTTGGCAGTTTGTAGATCGGCAATATTTGATTCCTGCCGATAAGGAGAGCATTACGTTTGAGGCAGGAAACTTTCGGGAGGATGTATTGCCCGAGGGCGAAGTGAGGGAGCAATTCAGGGCGTTGTTGTTGCCCTTTGTAGGCAAGATGCCTATGCCGACGACCGAAATTGAGGCCAAATTTCACGTACTCAATCACCAGACCTTTGCCGATTATTTGAAGGAAAATGGAATTGAGGATGCCCAATTTTTGAAGGCGGTGGATTATGCGATGCGCGATGATTGGGGGGCAGATAGTCGTGTGGTTTCGGCCTTGGCTGGCGTGCATTATTATACTTGTCGGCCGTATTTTGAGCGCAATCCCGAGTTGTTTTCGCCTCCACAGGGCAATGCCTATTTTGCACAACGTTTTATCAGTCGCCTGCCCCAAGAACGCCTCTTGACCCAGCAATTGGTGCGGAAAATCGAAAAAAAAGCCACTGGTTTTGAAGTGACAATAGTGGATGTAAAAGCCAAGCAACAGTGGATTTTAAAAACGCAAAAAATAGTCTACGCGGCCCACAAACACGCCCTCAAATACATCTATCCCGAAGGCTATCCCTTGTTTCAAGACAACCGTTACAGTCCTTGGATTACCATCAATATCGTTTTAAACACGCCACCACCCACCCAAAAAGTGTATTGGCAAAACGAATATATTTCAGACGATTCGGCTTTTATGGGTTTTGTGGATTCTGCCGCCCAATTTCAGCCCCAAACTACGCGCCGCACCTTCACGGCTTATTATTGCCTTACCCCAAAAGATCGCTCACGCTTGCTCCATCTAAGCCAAGAAACGCCTCAATGGGTAGACAAAACGATTGCTTATATAGAAGAAGTATTAGGCACTCCCATTCGTGCTCAAATAGAAAAAGTGTATATCAAAGCTATGGGACATGCCATGCCCATTCCCCAACCTCATTTTTTGTTGCAGCAGCCCAATGCTAATGCCGCACAAACAGGTATTGCTTATGCTGGCGTAGATGCAGGGCGTTTGCCTTTGTTTTTTGAAGCAGCAGACTCAGGTTTGCAAGCTGCCCGTGCTGTGCAAGATTTGATTTGAGAGTTAAGCCGTATTTGCCCTGTACCTAGAGTGAAAATAAAAAAGTAAAATTTGACAACTAATTGCATTTAAAATGGTTTTTCTACTATTGAAGTTGTTTAAGAATACCCAAATAGTTGCTAAACGCTTGAGCTTTTACTTACGTGAGCCCTTTGGGGTTGTACCTTTTGGTACAAGCCTACGCAGATTGAAAGCCAAATACTTCAGAGGTTAGATCGTTTTACGAGTGCTCCCGTAGCTGCTTCGCAGTTCACAACACCAAAAGGTTTACAAAACCTTTGGTTAGTTCATAGCTACGAAACCAAAACCGAGACTGATTATTGGATACACTGTATCCAATAAGTCAGATCGCTTAAGCGAGTATCTTGACTTCCAAGCACTTATTTATCATCCTACCTCGAATTTTTAAACAACTTCATTCTCCATTTTAGTCCAACTAAGCCCCTCAAAGCAAGTTGTAATTTTATTTTCAGATCAAATCTTTACTACACAATGAATAATTTTAAATACGTACTGCTGTTTTTATGGTTGCCCTTAAATGTATGCTTTGGACAAACCGATGCTGCTTCGTCTACCTCTAATAAAGGAGAAAAATTGTATAAAATAAGGGCGGTAGCAGAATTGGGCTTTTTGGCTGTTTTGGATCACAAAATACAGTTTGGACAAAATACCACCTATTTTGATTATGTGAGAGATGGTGGACAAGATGTTTTGTTGCCTGTAGCAAGACTTTCGCTAGAGTTGGATTTTAAAAGAAACACTTTTATTTTACTATATCAGCCTATTGATATACAAAGACAGGTGGTTTTGCGCCAAGATATGCAAATTGACAATGTACTTTTTCCTGCCTCTACCAATCTTAATACAACTTATAGCTTTCCGTTTTACAGAGTTAGTTATTTGGGACATCTCAAGTTCAAGGGCGATCGCTTTAACTTGGCTTTGGGAGCATCTATTCAAATCAGAAATGCAACCATCAAGTTTGAGTCCAGCGATGGGAGTTTGCTCAAAGTGACGAGTGATATAGGAATCGTACCATTGGTGAAGCTAAGAGCGAGCTATCGCCAAAGTAAATTCTTATCCTTAGAATTGGAAGCGGATGGAATGTACGCACCTATTAGTTATTTGAATGGTAGTGACAATGATATTTTGGGTTCGATCCTAGATTTGAGCTTGAGACAAAACTTTCAATTAATGGAACAAGCGCGCTTGTTTGTCAATGTGCGTTACATTGGCGGAGGGGCACAAGGCCAGTCTGATGATACGGATCAAGTAACCGATGGTTACACCAAGAACTGGTTGCATTTTGGGACGGTTTCGGGTGGTTTTGTATATGAATTCTAGACAACTACTTACTAGAGTGGGGACTTAAAAATAGAATCTTCTTCCCCAAAAAAGAGGGAGTTATGAATTTATAAGCAAAGATGGAGAACCAACTGCTTCAAAAATGGTTTTGCTTCTATTCTTTATTTTGACTCAAAAAATATCCTCAAAACTAGTTGTAATTTTATTCACTGATCAAACCTTTACTACACAATGAACAATTTTAAATACCTACTGCTTTTTTTATGGCTGCCTCTAAATGTATGCTTTGGACAAGCAGATGATGCTTCTTCTGCCTCTAATAAAGGAGAAAAATTATACAAAATCAGAGCAGTGGCTGAACTAGGATTCTTAGGGGTCTTGGATCACAGAATACAATATGGAAGAGAAAATACGACCTATTTTGATTATGTGAGAGATGGTGGGCAAGATGTGTTGTATCCAACAACAAGGCTTTCCTTGGAATTGGATTTCAAAAAAAGAAACACGTTTATTCTTTTGTATCAGCCTTTGAATATAGAAACTCAAGTAGTTCTAAGACAAAGTGTACAGATCGATGATGTGTTTTTTCCTTCTGCTACCAATTTGAATACAACCTATAGTTTTCCATTTTATAGATTTGGATATTTGAGACACGTCAAATTTAAAGGCGATAAGTTTAAGTTGGCACTAGGGGCTTCTATTCAAATCAGAAATGCAACCATCAAGTTTGAATCCAGCAATGGAGATTTACTCAAGGTGACTAGTAATGTAGGAATTGTGCCGTTGATTAAGCTGAGAACAAGTTATCGCCAAAGCAAATTCTTGACCGTAGAGCTAGAAGCAGATGGCATGTACGCACCTATTAGTTACTTAAATGGTAATGATAATGATGTATTAGGGGCTATTATTGATGTAAGCCTAAGACAATATTTTCAATTAATGGATCAGGCTCGATTGTTTGTGAATGTCCGTTATATAGGAGGTGGAGGAGAAGGCCAGTCTGATGATACTCTACAAGTAACCGATGGTTATACCAAAAACTGGTTGCATTTATGTACGGTTTCAGGTGGCTTTGTGTATGAATTTTAGAGGATGCTTCTTTAAAATAGGAATAATAGACATTATTACGAATAGCTTTGCAGCGAAAAAAGCATCTTTTCTCCTCACTCATCGTTAAAAATTATTTTATGAGCTCGCTCCGCTCGGTTAATTCCATAGCGCTGCTATGAACTAAATGCGCTAGGACTTTTACTTACGTGAGCCCTTCGGGGTTGTACCTTTTAGGTACAACCCACGCAGATCGCTTTGCGAGTGCCTTGATTGATGAAAAAA
>JBGCDW010000228.1:0-5188 GCA_045105775.1 Aureispira sp. | reverse complement strand
TTGCCCAAATCAATAACATAATCTGCCGACTTGATAACATCCAAATTGTGTTCTACTACCAAAACAGAATGGCCAATTTCAACCAACGCATTAAAGGCATCCAATAGTTTTTGAATATCGTGAAAATGCAGCCCAGTAGTTGGTTCATCAAAAATAAAAAGAATGCGCTCACGGCTTTTTTCCTTGCCCAAGAACGACGCAAGTTTCACTCGTTGAGCCTCGCCACCACTCAAGGTGCTAGAAGGTTGCCCTAACCCAATATACCCCAAGCCCACATCTGCCAACGGTTTAATTTTGGCAATAATGTCGTCGTGATCCACAAAAAACTCCAAGGCTTCCTCTACCGTCATTTCCAAGATTTGAAAAATATTCTTCCCATTGTATTTAACATTGAGAATATCTTTCTGAAAACGAAAACCATTACAATCATCACAAGTCAAGCGTACATCCGCCAAGAATTGCATACTAACAATCGTTTCGCCTGCGCCCTTGCAGGCTTCACAGCGTCCACCTTCTACATTAAATGAAAAATGCTTGGGCTTAAAGCCTTTGATTTTAGAAGCTTGCTGAGAGGAAAACAACTTTCGGATGGCATCATAAGCCTTGACATAGGTAACAGGATTGGAGCGCGAAGATTTACCAATAGGCTGTTGACTCACCATTTCTATTTTGGTAATAGCCTTAATATCTCCTGTAATAGCGCGATGAGCACCAGGTTTTTCAGTTCCTTCTCCCATTTTGTGCATCATGGCAGGATACAAAATCTGCTTGATTAAGGTGGTCTTGCCACTGCCACTAACACCCGACACCGCAATAAAAACATTGAGTGGAAACGTCACATCAATATCCTTGAGATTGTGTTGGTTGGCTCCTTCTATGGTAATAGATTGGGTATAAGTACGACGATGATCGGGCACAGGAATTTCCATGCGCCCACTCATATATTTGGCCGTCAAACAGTCGGCAGCATCCGAATGAATGTCCTCATAAGGCCCCGCAAAAACCACTTTTCCACCATGAACCCCAGCATGAGGGCCAATGTCCACCAAATAATCGGCACTGGCAATAATATCCTCCTCGTGCTCCACTACAACCACCGTATTGCCCAAATCACGCAAGGCTTTAAGCACTTTTACCAAGCGTGTCGTATCTCTAGGGTGCAGCCCAATACTAGGCTCATCCAAAATATATAAAGAACTGGTGAGGTTAGAACCCAACGTGCGTGTCAAGTGAATGCGCTGAATTTCGCCGCCCGACAAGGTAGAAGAAACACGATCTATCGTCAAATAACTCAACCCCACATCCAACATAAACTGCAAGCGAGTCGTAATTTCAATAATTAAGCGACGCGCCACTTCATAATCTGTATCCGACAATTCCAACTCCTCAAAGAAATTATACAACTCCTGAATAGAGATATTAATCAATTGGTCAATAGAACGCTCTCCCACCAATACATACAATGCCTCTTTTCTCAAGCGCGCACCATTACAGCTAGGACACTTGGTTTTGCCACGATAACGCGCCAAGAGGACACGGTTTTGTATTTTATAGGTCTTGGCCTCCAATTCCTCAAAAAAGGCATGAATACCCTTAAACAAATCATTGCCCGTCCACAACACTTTTTGTTGCTCTGGGGTTAATTCGCGATAAGGCGTATGCACTGGAAAATCTATTTTGTGCGCTACATTGAGCAAGCTCTGCCGCCAACGGCCTACTTTTTCGCCGCGCCAACAAACAATCGCCTCTTCAAAAATCGACTTGGTTTTGTCTGGAATAACTTTATCCTCATCAATGCCCATCACTTGGCCATAGCCCTCACAGGCAGGACAAGCCCCAAAAGAGCTGTTGAAATTAAACAATTGAGGGCTGGGTTCTTCAAACAAAATCCCATCCAACTCAAACTTATTATTAAACAAAGCCTCCTTGCCTTCTGTATCTCGAATAGAACAGATGCCTTGACCTTCTTGCAAGGCAATTTGTGAAGAATCTGCAATACGCTTGGCATTTTCTTCGTCATCCTTGGTCGCTACAAAACGATCAATGATAATTTTTAAGTCCTCATTGGGGTTTTCTATCTCCCCCACAGCCTCTAACAGTCCCTCTATTTTGTGCAAGTCATTTTTATACAAGACTCTAGTATATCCTTTCTGTATCAAAAAATCAAAGGTCTTTTCCAGTTCTTGCCCTTCTCTATGTACAAAAGGAATGAGCAGCATGACCCTAGTTTTGGCTGGAAGGGACACCACATAGTCCACTACATCTGAAACGGTATGCTTTTTGACTTCTTGATTGGTTATAGGTGAGAAGGTCTTGCCTACACGTGCATACAAGATGCGCAAGTAATCATAAACTTCTGTAAGTGTACCCACCGTAGAACGAGCATTTTTGGTGCCGACCTTTTGTTCGATAGCAATGGCAGGACAAAGTCCTTTGATGTTATCCACATCGGGCTTTTTCATACGCATAAGAAACTGTCGAGCATAAGACGACAAGCTTTCTACATAACGCCGTTGGCCCTCTGCATATAAGGTATCTATAGTGAGCGATGATTTTCCAGAACCCGAAACGCCTGTTACGACGATCAATTGGTTATAAGGAATTTCAATGTCTATATTCTGAAGATTATTGGCACGAGCGCCCGTTATCTGTATGGATTTTTTTTTCATTATCAATAAAAAAGAAGATTTTCTTAAGAGAAACTTAAAAAAGGCACAGAAATTGATTTATTGTAAAACAACTTCAAACGATCTTTAACTGTAAGGAATTGTAAAATACAGTTAATTTTAAAAAAGTGACGGCTATTAAAGCAGTCAAGAAGAAAAAAAAAAATTTCTACAAGGTTGGAAAAAATTTATAACTTAAAAAAGCAAAAAAAACACTCCAAAGATAACGCAAAATCTAGTAAAAAGATTAACTTTATTGGCTAGAGCTTGTTTTGCCAAACAATAAAATAGCCTAAATGGCTCTGGAAGTATTAAACAAGATCGTGTAAAAAGAAAAAATACGGTTGGTGTTGCTTCTAAAAAAAAAGAAAAATCTATCTCCTTTAACAAAAAGAAAAATCGCCTATTGTCGAAATTTTACTCCCTAGCATTTATTGAGTTGTAAGTAAATTTTAAGCATTATGCAAAGTAGTAAGTCTTGTACCGACAAAGAGCTTATCCGCACGTATATACGTGGTGATGAGCGCGCATTTGAGTTGTTACTCAATCGTCACAAAACAAAAATCTATACGTCTATTTACATGTTCGTCAAGGACACGGATTTAGCCAATGACATTTTTCAGGAAACCTTCATCAAGATTATTGATACCTTCCGTTCAGGAAAGTACAATGAAGAAGGCAAATTCCTACAATGGGCATTGCGTATTTCCTACAATCTATGTGTAGATTTTTTCCGTAAGAACAAACGTCGCAAAATTGTGACTCCTACCGAAGATTTTGACCTCTTTAACCTCTTGGATTGCCCAGAGGACAACCAAGAGCGCAAACTCATCAAGGACCAAACCCACAGCAAAGTAAAGCAGTTGGTCAATGCCCTCCCTGAGGAGCAACGCGAGGTCATCGTCCTCCGCCACTATGCCGAACTTTCGTTCAAAGAAATCGCAGAGCTTACCAATGTAAGCATCAATACCGCCTTGGGCCGTATGCGCTATGCCCTCATCAACATTCGCAAAATGATTGGTGAGCACCAAATTAGCCTACAGTAAGCCAAGCCCGAGCAGCCGTGGAGTCGTTACCACCTTAATGCTGCTCTATAGAAAAAGATACCATAAATAAAAGAAATTAACTCCCCACCGAGTCGTTACGGTTGGGGAGTTTTTTTTGTGTTTGGGTTATGAGGTTGGGGGCGTTGTTGCGTCTTGGTTGAGATGGCGGGTGAATTTGCTGCTATCTATGATTTTCTCTAAATATTTTGAAGGGAGAATATTGTGTAAAACATCTTTTGAAATGCCCATTTTGATACAGGATAAATACCAAAATATAAGGAGTAGAGAGAGAGAAGCTTTATTTCTTTGAATAATATCTCCTGAGAATTCTAAAATTTTTGTTAGCATCTTAAGAAAAATCTCAATCCAAAATCCAACCAACACCCAAGCTAGGGATGTAACTAAAGCTTTACTTATAATTTTGATCGAAAGAATTTTTTTAGCCTTAGTTAATGCTACTAACAAAGAGAATAAGACAATTTTTAATTTAGCAGTCCCTACTTTCTTCTTTATCTTAATTGTTAAAGCAAACAAAGACAATATTGCAGTTGTTAAACGACTATTAGTTAAAGAATAAAGTAAATCTATTGCCGTTTCTTTATGATCTTTTGATATATCATATTTATCAGCAATTAATTCTGCTGTTAAATCAAAAGTAGTAACACTAAACCCAAGCTTTTTTGTAGTATACAAAGTATCAAAAACTGCAACTAATTTTTCTTGTCCTCCCAATAGTTTAGCAGCACAAAAATCACTAAACAAATACTCCAAAAACGATTTGTGAGCAAACTTAAACCCATGCCCATTCATAGGATCTTTGATGAGCAAACCACAAGCACAAACATCTATCAGGGTGCTTTCTTTAGGAGATGGTGCTTCTTTTGTACGCTCTTTTAGTGGTTTTCTACTTATTTGGTGAGTTGTAGAGGTACTCGGCAAATTATCTGGGATGTTGTCATACAAGTAGCTTACTATTTTTCGGAGGCTTTCAGGACTGATTTGATTGCTATACTCTGTCTCATTCACCATAGCCACGGCAATACCCTGCATAAAATAATGGCGTTCGTTGGTGGTTAGGAAGGGGGCGTTATGCTTAAGTTCTTGGCGTTCGTAAGAAAATTGAACAAACTCTTTGATAATTGTAGCAGAATATAATTTGTCCTTGTATTCATGGAATTTGGCAGGTTCCCAAACACAACCAATCTGAAAGAGGGTAACAGGTCTGGAGGCCAAATCTTCAAGATTACCCTTAGGTTTTTTGGCTATGGTAGTGAGAATGCTTTGTCGTACTTCGGAATCGGTAGCGCGTAGGGCTTGCTCCATTTGTTGGGGGTTCATTTTATGCAAATGAATGGCGGCACAATAGGAACTATTAGGATGAGCAGGGCGATCAATGCCCAAACTTCTTTTTTCTTCTGCATTGTCTAAGAAAAAATTGGGGCGGCCAGTAATTAGTATTTTGGCCTTGGGGCTTTT
>JBGCDW010000227.1:0-18892 GCA_045105775.1 Aureispira sp. | reverse complement strand
CAAGGCGAAAATTTAGCTCATAGCAGCGCTATGGGGTCAATTTTCAACGATGAGTAGGGCAAAATTAGCTTTAGTGCGCTACGCTTGTGAGCTCACTTCGTTCGGTTCATTAGCGACATTAAGCTAAATTTAAACAACTTCAATAGAGTAATAGGTCTTGGTTATGATTCATTATCCTAATGTAGGAGTACAATGATTCATTTCAAGGTATGCAAACATTCTAGGGTTAAAAGAAGTTGCAGTAATTTTTCAATGTAATATTTGTTAGGGTACTAGACTCTATCAATAAACCTCATAGATTATCACAGTAAGTCAAATACAGTTCTTATTGTAAGGGCTATACCTATTTCTGGTGTATAGCAAAGTCAACTATTACAAGTGTAATGTGATTTTAACTACCGAGTGATAATGAAAAAATACATCAAAAAATTTTGAGAGGGAAGAAAACTCAATGATGCCATGAGATCGTAGGATGTAGTTCTTAATAGCTGAATGTAATAATATTGCATTAATACTACAAATTTATTTAATCAAAAAACTGTCCAATCTATTTGTGTTTAACAATTTATGTGTATTAAAAATTAAATTTAAAAAATAATTAATTGTTTTGTGAATGATCTTAAAGTTATTTTAAGATGATAGTTTGTTTTAAATGGTTGTAAGACAGTTTTTTAAGATTAAATTCTAATTATTTCAAAACAAAAGCTATTATTGCTATTGTTAAAACAAGAATATTATTTTAATTGTAAATGTATTTTTGCTGAATGTTTTTTATATATTTGGAAGACTTGTTCCCATTTTGAAAATCATTAATGAAATTAGAAATCTGTATTGTTTTTTTTGAGAAAACCTATGGCAGGAACTTCTTTATTAAAAATTAAATATTTTGTTGTATGAATGTTTTTTTATTATCTGTCATTCAGTGCTCAAAAAATCCTGTTCTATGGATGCTGGTAAATCGCTCTAATTTTTTTTGAACTTCTTGGTTTGATTACTGACATCTTTATTAACTTGAGGAATTATTGAAATATAAAACTAATTATGCTACTACAAGAAAAATGGATAAAGGGGATGTTGTGGTTGCTCATAAGCTGTTATTTGGCAGCCTGTGGTTCTTCTAGCACTACAGTAGAAGAAAACTTGGATCTTAAGACATTGTATGCAGAAGAGGGGGTAGAAGGTTGTTTTTTATTACGTGCCCTAAAATCGGATCAATTATACGTTTATAATTCTAGACGTTGTGAACGTCCTTTTTTGCCTGCTTCTACCTTTAAAATTGTGAATGCTATGATTGCCTTGGAAACAGGAGTAGCACCCGATGAGAACTTAGTTATTCCGTGGGATTCCGTCAAACGCCAGTTTGAAGCATGGAATCAAGATCATAGTCTCAAAACGGCTTTTCAGGCTTCAAGTGTTCCTTACTATCAGGAAATAGCCAGACGTATTGGTGTAGAGCGGATGCAATCAGAAGTGCAGCGACTACAGTTTGGAAAAATGGATATTCATGCAGACAATTTGACTTCCTTTTGGCTGACAGGCAATTCTCGGATTACACCTTATGAGCAACTGGATTTTTTGACACGTTTTGCTCAAAAAGAACTCCCGATCAAACCATCTACGCATCAGAAGATGAACGATATTATGATTATGGCTAGTGGCGAAGATGGATTGGTAATGCGGGGAAAAACAGGTTGGGCCATTGTAGAGGACAGAAATATTGGTTGGCTTGTGGGGTATTTGGAGCGTTCAGATGGAGAGCGTTTTGTTTTTGTTAATAATATAGAATGTAAGGTGGGAACCTTGCCTGATGATGTGTTTATGGCCAGCAGAAAACGTATTGTAGGCAAAGTATTGCAACGTTTAGGGGTGATTTAGTAATTCAATGTAACGTAAATCACATGAATAGACAAAAAATTGGATTATTGCTAGGGCCTTTGTTGTATGCTATCATTGCATTGGGTGGGTCATTTGAAGGGCTTGATCCTCGTGGGCAGGCAGTGTTGGCTGCTACTTTGTGGATGGCTGTGTGGTGGGTGACCGAAGCCTTGCCCATTGCTGTAACAGCCTTACTCCCGTTGGTCTTGTTCCCACTTTCGGGGGCTATGGATATTAAAGCTACAGGGGCTTTATATGGGCATCCAATTATTTTTTTGTTTGTTGGAGGGTTTATGATTGCAACAGCTATTGAGCGTTGGAATTTGCATCAGCGCATTGCACTAGCCATTATTACCAAAGTAGGAAGTGCGCCCAAGTCCATTATTTTAGGTTTTATGGTGGCTACTGCTTTTTTGTCCATGTGGATTTCCAATACAGCCACTACCATTATGATGGTTCCTATTGGAATGGCTATTGTATTGCAGTTGGATACAGGCCAGTCCCCTGATCCCGATAATAAATTTGCCAAAGCCTTGTTACTGGGTATTGCCTATGCTGCCTCTATAGGTGGCATTGCCACATTGATCGGAACGCCCACCAATGTAATTTTTGCAGGAGTGGTATTAGAAAAGTATGGTTTGGAAATTTCATTTGCCAACTGGATGTTGTTTGCTGCCCCTATTGCTATTTTTCTCCTGTTCATATGTTGGTACTATTTGGTTAATATAGGCTTTGATTTATCCAGTATAGAACAACAAGATTCTACCAAAGGCTTAGAACAAATTCAACAACAGCGTCAAGCATTGGGCCCTATCTCGTATGAGGAAAAAGTCATTCTTGGGGTATTTGGTGCTGTTGCGTTTGCTTGGATGACGCGTAGTTTTTTGCTCAATCCTGTTGTTCCTGGTCTTACAGATACGATTATAGCCTTGTTAGGAGCGATTGCGCTTTTTATTATTCCTACTAAGAATACGATTCAACGAGAAGTAGTAGACACGACTTTAGAAGAGGTGGATGGTAGCCCTGCTACCATTTTGGACTGGGATACAGCCGTGAAGATTCCTTGGGGGGTAATTTTATTATTCGGAGGAGGGCTTTCTTTGGCCAATGCTTTTGATAAGACAGGATTGGCAAATTGGATCGGTGGGCAAATTGATTCGTTAGCAGCTTTGCCTTTGTTTGTGCTCTTATTGTTGTTGATTGCACTGGTCAATTTTCTGACAGAAATCACTTCCAATGTAGCTACGGTTTCTATGATTTTGCCTGTGTTGGCTGCTTTGGCTCTGACCATAGGCGTTCATCCTTATATATTGATGGTTGGAGCCACCTGCGCCGCTTCTTGTGCGTTTATGCTGCCTGTAGCTACGGCACCCAACGCTATTGTATTTGGTTCTGCTTACATTCAAATTGAAGATATGATGAAGGCAGGGGTCTGGCTCAATATACTCTCGATCATTCTGTTTGCCTTGTATGTTTATTTTGTACTGCCTTGGGTTTTTGGCATTGATGTGCAAACTACACTGGAACCATTGGTGCAGTAGGGGCAGTTGGGGCGTATAGCAATACGCCCCAACTACCCCAACAACCATTACAAACACTTGGTGCGGCCACCATCTACAGGCAAATTAATACCATTGATATAGCCAGCAGAAGGGCTCGCCAAAAAGGCAATGGCATTGGCTACTTCCTTGGCTTCTGCAAAACGTTGGGCAGGAACCGTGTTTTTCATTTGTTGTTCTACCATCTCTATGCTTGTGTGTTGCTTTGTTGCTTTGTTGGCAATAATGGATTGCAAACGTGCGGTATTGGTTGCACCAGGCAATACATTATTGACGGTAATGCCAAATTGCCCCAATTCATTGGCCATGGTCTTGGCCCAACTGGCTACAGCTCCACGCGTAGTGTTGGACACACCCAAGCCGTTCAAAGGCTGCTTGACGGAGGTGGAAATGACATTAATAATACGCCCATAACCAGCTTGCTGCATCCCTTCTTTTACTGCTTGTGTTAGAATATGATTACAAACTAAGTGCATATTAAAAGCGGCCAAAAATGCTTCTGTAGTTGCTTCTGTAATGGGACCACCTGGAGGGCCTCCTGTGTTATTAATAAGAATATGAACCACTTTATCATCACTCAAGTAGTTGGTAATTTGTTCTTTTAATAGAGCAGGATCGGAAAAATCGGCCACAATAAAGTGGTGCTCTTGCCCCTGTTGTTGATCCAATTGGGGCAATGTCTGCTCCAAACGTTCCTGATTGCGTGCTACTAAGGTAATACTAGCTCCCAGAGCTGCCAATTCAAAAGCTGCTGCTTGCCCAATGCCCTGTGTGCTGCCACAAACCATTGCGCGCTTGCCTTGTAAGTTCAAGTCCATATATGCTTAGTTTTGTTTTTTTTGTTAGAATGATTGAAATGTACGTAAAATAGTTGAACTAAGGTATAAGTGTCAAACTAAACTTGGACAAAGACCAACAAGCCCTTGCTTTAGTTCCAATTTATTTTACAATCGATTTAAGGCTACTTAAGCTCGGCAAATCCTTGATTTATAGGCAGCTTAAAAACATAAAAAAACAGGACCTTCCAATTATGGAAAGCCCTGTATATTAAATGGAACCTGTTTATTATTATTCGACTACTAATTTCTGAGTAGCACTAAAGTTTTTGCCTTTTAGCTGTACCAAATAAACAGCTGAGGGTAAATTGGATACATCCAAACTTAGGCTTTTTTCGCCTTGTGGTAGGGTGTATTGTTGACAAATTTTGCCTGTAATATCTAGCAATTGTACTTGTACATCTTCGTCTAGTTCGCGACCCAACGTAAGGGTAGTTTGCGATTGACTAGGGTTAGGTAACAAGGCCATGCTTAATTGGGCTTGTCCCAATTGGTCAACAGAAGTCAAGGTAATAGTGATGCTTTGTGTACTGCTACAAGCACCATTGTTGATGGTCAAGAATACGGTGTACGTACCAGCAGCAGCATACGTGTGTACAGGGCTTTGTTGTGTAGAGGCATTGCCATCTCCAAAATCCCAAGACCACGAAGTGGCATCAACAGAAGCATCGGTAAAGGTAACCGTGGTATTGGTATTGCTAAAGGTGAAATCACTTACTACAGGACTAACCGTTACGGTATCTTGTGCCGATACACAAGCAGGATCGCGTACTTCTAAATCATACAAGTAATAATAAAAATCATTAGGAGCAGAAGTAGAAGAAGAACTTGTAATGCTCATATAACCTGGTGCAGTGTATGGGTAAGCAGCACCTGCTCTATTTCTATACATATCGGCATTGTTTGCACCAATATTGTAATTACCAGAAGCAGGAACACTTAAGTTTAAATTGACGCGTTGTGGGCCATTTACCAAATTGATGGTTACTTGATCCACAATATCACCAGCAGCTGGAGCGGCACCAGTGGTATTACTACCAGAAGCGACAATAAAAGTACGCGGGCCAGCACCATCTGCATCTACCCAAGCCGATACGATTTCTAAGCTTCTGTTGGCGGTAAAATTGAGTGCACCATGAAAAGCAGAACCATGATAGGTACCCGTACCAATATTATTATCAGCAGGGCCGACATTAACAGAGGCAGAAGCCACTACATTTTCTACATAATACGTAGAAATAGTGCCTGTATTGGGTACAGTCAAGGTATCACCAGAGTAAATAATGGCATTGGCCACATTGCGCCAGCGAGCCGTACCAGAAGCAAGAGCAGGAATGTAAGCGGTATCACCAGCACACACTTCTACATCTCCAGCCAATGGAGTACTTGGTAGGGCAATAGTAACCGTACGGGTAGTAGAATCTTGTCCGATATTATTCGTAACCACCAATTTTACCGTATAAACACCACTAGTATTGTAGGTATGAATTGGATTCTGAATGCTAGACGTTCCTCCATCTCCAAAGTCCCAGAACCAAGCTTGAGGCGTATTGACACTAGAATCAGTGAATGCAATAGTAGTAATACAAGAACTAGCACTATTGGGGCTAAATCCAGCAGTAGGAGCTTGTGTAGCTACTAGACAAATCGGAGGCAAATCAAATGCTTCTGTTTGGTCCGAACGACTTGCACTACTTCCTTGGCTCGCACTAAAACCAAATCCACGATTGGCAAAGGTTTCCCAAATCAAGCATTGGTGTGCACCATTATACAATAATTGGTCTGCTTGCAAAATAGCATCTCTACCATCGAGCATTCCAGGATTACAAGGTTGTAGTTTTAAGCTTTCAATCACCAAATTCATGGCAATATTATTACCACCAGTACCTTTAAATAAATCTGGATCGGCCGTGCCACCATATTGGTCAATCAAGGCCCAAGTCAAATCCCAAAGTGCGGTTGCATAAACAAATCCGACACCATGTGGCACCGTAATTTGTCCTGCATTATTAGAAGCACCATAAGTAAAGTTATTGACCGCAAAATCGGTAGAGTAGGGGGCAGGACGGATGCCTACACCTGTTGTGGGTTGTCCAGCAGCAAAAGTACCAATACCCCGAACATCTGGGCCTAAATCACCTGGCTCAATGGTCAACATCAGACCAAACCAATCGGACCAACCTTCACCCATTTGCTCTGAATTGTTCAAACAGTTAGAATTACTAGCACCACCAGTTAGACGGATAGAAATTCCATGACCATACTCGTGAGCAATAATACCATTGTCAAAATCTCCATCCTTGCTATTGTTGGCTACACCGCCATCACTGAGGGTACCATTGACTATTCCAGTAGCCATTTGAGCTTTTATGAGATTACCATCTGCTTGAGAAATCATGATAGAAGGAATGGTAATGGTAGTACTAGTTCCACCCATTGGAATAATAGCAGTTGCTACGTTATTAACAATAATAACAGCCACAGCACCAGCATCTTGAGCAGCTTGTACCTTATCTACAAATGGACAGTTTCCACGATCAATGACTACAATTTTACCAGCCAAAGCAGCCGCATTCGTCACCGAATCACAACCATCGTTATCAGGCGTAATATCTTCTAATAATGCTAAATCTGCGGTAATAGGAGTGGCGGGCAATCCTGGGCCAAAGCCTGCATCTGTAGAGTTGTAAGCCCCTGCAATGCCTGCTGGGCTATTGATGTCGAGATAATTGGCACTACCACCTCCCGCATTCCACAAATACATTTGCATTCTTGGATTAAAACCATCACCAGGAGTGGCAAAGTTGGCATTGTTGGTTCCACCCCCATCTTGTGCTTCTGCAAATACATAGTCATCATCTGCACCACCACGACCATAGTTATTGGCTTGGAAATTACCACTAGCCTCATCAAAACCATATTGATACCAAATATCGTGCATCATATTGTTCATATAGAACAAGTTGGTAATAGCTGCTGCTTGATATGTATTGGGGCCACTAGTGGGATTAAAAGGAAAATTAAATTCTAAAACAGCACCCCCATCAGGGCTAAAACCTGGCGCATTGTCATCATCTGTATCATCATAAGCAAATACATTGTTACCACGTGTAATGGTATACTCTGCACCTGTTACGCCATTGTCATCGTGCCACCCATAAGGAGAGGCCAAGCTATCAGCAGGATTGGTGACCATAGAGCGATTGCCATGACTAGGGCTTTCGACAGGCAAGGCAAATACCGTATATTGATCGGGCTGCATCATTTGCTCTGGTGCCGAATTAGGACGACTTGGCGTATTATAAAGGTGCGTATGACGACCTGCTTTATATCCTCCGTGGTCAAAGTTACAGTGTACTACCCAGTCTGTCGCATTTAGCAATTCACCTGTTTGAGCATCTATTTTGGCCGACCACCAGTGCTCACTATCCAATTGGTAAATGGACAAATCCCAAGCTAAGTGTACTTTTTTATCTTCTGTGGCATAATACACCAATTCAACAGGAATATTTTCCTGAGAGATCCCCCCTTTGTTGTAAATAAAGTGGTGGTTATTGATGGGTTCTAATGCTCTTAGATTTTGAGGCGCAGCTATGTGCAAGGCTGTTGTAGCTTTTTGGATGGCTTCTACAGGATTGATAGCAGGGCTAGTATATTTGATGCGTGCCGCCAAATTATCCAGCAAGCGATTACCCATGCTCACTACTTTGCCATTTTTGATGGCAATGTTGGCGGTTCCATTAATTACCTTAATGCCTTCATGCATTTGATGAAAATAGACATGCGTGGCTCCGCTAGTGCTTGATTGATGTTGACTACTGACTTCCCAATGGGTAATGTCAGTTTTGGTAAGCCCTTGTTGAGCGTGGTGTTGATTGAGAAAACCTTGAATGATTTCTCGTTGACTTTGTGCATTCATAGATAGAATGCAGGAGAGCAGTAATAGCCCTATCCAGTATAGTTTTTTCATACGTGTAGAGAAGCGATTTGAAATAAGGAAAAATCAAGCTAGTGGGGATAGTGCTTGTAACGCACCTCAAAAATACACTTTTGTTGTGTAAAAGTTAATTTTTAAAGAATTATTGTTGGTTAGAACACTAGTCCTACTACATATTTAGTGGATTATTTTGACAAGACTTCGACAGAAGTAGTTGATTTTTCGATAAAAGTTAGTAATTGAACTACAATAGTTGTTTGTAACTATAAATATAGTATTAAAATTTTTTCATTGAATTTTAGTATTTTTTTAAAATAAAAAGAAACTGCTAAAAAAAGTGGTTCTACCTTGATGAACGTTAAGATAGAACCACCTTTATGTATGCTAATAACAATAGACTACTCTATGCGAAGCAAGCGACTTTCGCTAAATTGCAACCCTTGAACATGTACATTGTACATGCCACTAGGCAAGGCTTCTACATCCAATGTAAAGGATTGTGTCCCTGCTTGGAGCGTGGCGGTTTGCAATACTTGCCCAGTTATGGTATAAATTTGTATGGTTAAATCTTCTTGTATAGCTCGATTCAAATCTACGGTCACCCAATTATTGGTAGGGTTGGGGTAGAGCATAACGGTAGGCGGTGCAAAATTGGGGGTGTAAATCCCAATATTCCCTGAAATATTTTGACTACTAGAACAAGAGCCATTATTAATCGTAAGGGTCACTGTTCGTGGATTGCCATTGGCATAGGTATGTACAGGATTTTGTTGCGTAGAAGTATTGCCATCACCAAAGTCCCAGAACCAACTGGTAGCATCCGAAGATTGATCTATAAAGTAATAGGTGTTGTTGGTATCCGTGTATGCAAAGGCACTATTAACAGGGTATGCAATGGCCGTATCAGGCAATGAAACACAAGGCTGTTGACGCACCACCAAATTATAAAAATAATGGTGGGTGCCTGTAGAATCGGCAGCAGAGGAAGAGGCCAACTCGATCAACCCGGCCACCGTATAAGGATAGGTGACACCAGAACTATTGCTCACCAAGCTCACATCTTCGGCACTGATACTGTACCAGCCTGTATCAGGCACACTCAAATTGAGATTAATGGATTGTTTGCCAGGCTGTAAAAATATTCTAACATCATCAATGATATTGGAGGCTGTGTTGCCTCCTGTTGTTTTGCCTCTGGATAAAAAGAAGGTAGCTAATCCTGCACGAGTAGCATACACTTCTGTAGAAACAATTTGTAAGCTTTGTTGTGCTCTGAAATTGAGTGCTCCATAATAAGTATTAGAATTATTCACAAAAGTAGTGCCTATACTAGTATCAGCAGGGCCTACCACTTCTAGCGGTGCATTGGTGATATTTTCGGCATAATACGTCTGTATAGAACCCACAAACGGAATCAATAAGGTATCTCCTTGATGTATGATTCGATTAGAAATATCTTTCCATTGGGTGTAGCCTGTTCCAGATGCGATGAGCATAGCTGTATCGGTAATACAAACTTCATCATCTAGTGCCAAAGGAGTAGGAGGAGCAGTAATAGTGATGGATTGGAAAGCCGTATCATTGCCCATGTTATTACTTACAATCAAGCGTACAGTGTAATTGCCATTGGCTGCATACGTGTGACTAGGATTCTGATCGGTAGAGGTCGCACCATCTCCAAAATCCCAGAACCATTGGTGTGGGGTAGAATAACTAGAATCCTGAAAATTGATCGAAACAGCACAACTATTGATGGCACTAGGCTTAAAGACTGCAACAGGTGGCGCGGCAGCTACCATACAAACAGGCGAAATATCAAAGGCTTCTACTTGGTCACTTCTACTAGAAGAACTTCCTTGGCTGGCACTATAACCAAAACCACGTGCGGCAAATACTTCCCAAATCAAACATTCATGTGCTCCATTGTACAACAATTGATCGGCCTGCAAAATAGCATCCCGGCCATCGAGCATCCCTGGGCTACAAGGCTGCAATTTGAGTCCTTCTATGACCAAACTCATCGCCACATTATTGCCTCCTGTGCCATTTAATAGGTCAGGATCAGGAGTGCCCCCATAAAAATCAATCAATTCCCATGTCAAATCCCACAAAACAGTTGCAAAGATAAAACCAACACCATGTGGCTGAGAAATGTTAGGGTTGTTGGAATTGGCATAAGTATAATTGTTGACGGCGCGATCTGTAGAGTAGGGGGCAGGACGAATCCCTGTGCCTGTAGTAGATTCACCTATTACGTGCGTTCCTATACCACGAACATCTGTACCTTGATCGCCTGCTTCAATGGTGAGCATCAAGCCAAACCAATCCGACCAACCTTCGCCCATTTGTTCGGCATTGTGTAAGCAGTTCGAAGAAGCACCACCACCAGTTAGGCGGTTAGAAATACCATGACCATATTCATGGGCAATAATACCATTGTCAAAATCACTATCCTTGTCGCTAATGCCTGCATTGCTCAAGGCAAGGGTAACCGTACCCATTTGCAGGGCTGCTTTTAGGTTATTAGCCAAGCTAGGCAAAATCATAACCGAAGGAATGTTTATATTAGGATTGTTGCTAGACATTACAAATAAAAAACCTAAGTTATTAACAATAATAACCCCCAGAGCACCCGCATTTTGAGCAGCCTCAACTTTGTTTCCAAAGGCACAAGTTCCCTGATCGATCAAAACAATTTTACCACTGAGTGCAGCCGCATTGATTAGTGAATCACAACCGTCATTAACAGGGGCCAAATTATCTTCTATAAGTACCAAATCAGCCGATAGTGGAATAGCAGGGAGGGCTGGACCAAACGAAGCCTTGGCGGCCAAGTAAGTGCCTGCCAAATTGTTGGGAGCAGAGACAGATACGTAATGTGCTGTATTACTACTCATAGGCCAAATATACATTTGCATTCTTGGACGAGAACCATCTGGTGGCGTTGCAAAATTGGCATTACTGGTACCACTGCCATCTTGTGCTTCAGCTCTTACATAATCGCCATTGCTACCACCACGACCATAATTATTGGTTTGGAAATTACCACTCGCCTCATCAAAACCATACCGATACCAGATGTCATGCATCATATTGTTCATATAAAACAGATTAACAATAGCGGCATCTAAATTATCTATGGGGGGGGCAGCATTGACATAAGGAAAATCAAAATCTAGCAATGAGCCGCCATCGGGGCTACCACCAGGAGCATTGCTGTCAAGCGTATCTTCATAAGCATATACATTATTACCTCTAGTAATGGTGTAATCTGCGCCAGTCACTCCATTGTCATCATGCCAACCAAACGGAGAAGGGATACTATCCGAAGGATTGGTGACAAGAATACTTGGGCCATGTGACGGGCTTTCGGCTGGCAATGCAATGACTCGGTATTGGTTAGGGCCTGCACTGTTGTATGTGGTAGCAGTGGTGGAGCTTAGTGGATGAGCCGTTTTATGAGAACATTGTTGTGCAGGCATACCATCAAACTGGCAGTGTACCACCCAATCCGTTTTGTCTAACAAGGCTCCTGTTTGGGCATCTATACGTACCGACCACCAATGTTGGGCATCCAATTGATAAATAGATAAATCCCAAACAAGATGCAACTCTTCGGTAGGACTTAGCCAGTAAAGCAATTGCACAGGAATGTTCTCTAAGGAGATGTTCCCTTTGTTGTATTCCAAGTGTTGGTTGTTATAACGCTTGACCAACTCTAAAGCAGAGGGGGAAGGCAGATCCAAGGCACGAGCCGCTAATGCTACGGCATTTTTTGGTGTAATAGTGGCCTGTTGTTGTCCTGCTTTGGCTGCTATTTGAGCAACCATACGATCACCCATACTCACCACTTGTCCATTTTTGAGCGCGAAATTAGCTACGCCATTAAATAATGGAATCCCTTGGTGGGTTTGTTGTATGTAGACATGTGTAACACCGCTTTGCTTCGATGTATGCTGGCTACTAATAATCCAATTGTTTATATCGAGTGTTGTTAGGTTTAGTTTTTTTTGTTCTTGTTCCAAAAATGCTTGAATGGCAGGTTGTACGTTTGTAGATTGGCCGTAGACAAGTGTGCCCCCCCAACAAAGAAAAATTAAGAGTAAATTATATTTCATATGACTAGTACTGTTTGTTAAAACAACTTTTCTGTTTATCATTTAGTAAAATACACTATTTACGGAATAAAATCTTGTGTAGTGACATTTATTGATGAGAATATGACAAAATGTTAATAAGCTGAAAAAAATGATGTTTTATGAGAATCACTAGCTCAAAAAAATAACATATAGTGACCTTGACGCTCCAAAGTTTAATTTATTTGCTTCAACGATGAAGAATTCTTTTAAAACAATTACCTTTGCAATTGTAATCTATTTGCTTAAATTAGTTTAGCAATGGTGCAACTTGCGTTTTAGGCAAGTTATATAGGTAATAAAGCATAAGAATGAATAGCATAGTAACACAACGTTTTATAGAATGTCACAATAAGTTAAAAGCAGATCAGCGAATTCGTTCTAGTCGTCAATTTGCTTTATCGTTGGATTATCTACCTCAAAGCTTGAGTGAGATTTTAAAAAAACGAAGAGATGTTACGATTGAGCTTTTGCGTAAGGCCATAGAGACTTACAAAATCAACCCTGTATATATTTTTACTGGGAATGGTCCTATGTTTATGCAGGAGGAAATGAGAGAAGAGTTTAGAGTGTTGACCATTGTTACCGACTCACAGAATGATGAACAAATTGTACATGTACCTATGCCTGCACAAGTTGGTTATGCTTCTGATTTGGGAAACCCGAGTTTTATCCAAAACTTGCCTTCTTATTCTTTGCCAGATTATAAGTACAAAGTGGGCACTCATCGTTCTTTTGATGTAGCAGGAGATAGTATGGAACCAACTTTATTTGAGGGCGATAAAGTGATTTGTAGTTATTTGGAGCCATCTTTGTGGGAAACAGCAGTAAAAAAGAATTATGTATACATAGTGGTTACCAAAGGTGAAGTATTGGTAAAACGACTGGCTGAATACTCCAAAGAGGAAAAAACATTGCGACTTTTTTCTGATAATGCTTATTATGAACCATTTACTGTTGCATTAAGCAATATTCGAGAAATTTGGTACGTAAGAGCCAAAATTAGTCCTTTTTTGCCATCGCCTCAAAATATCAAAAGTATGCTGAGAGAGGAGGTAAGTGACCTTAGAGAGAGTATGGTGCAACAATCTACTATTATCAAGAGTTTGTATCAAACGGTAGAGGAACTGGCTAATTTGAACAAAAAAATCTCTAAGTGAGAGAAAAATTTTTAGATAATTCTTTTGACCAACTCAACATTTTAGTAGTTGGAGACGTTATATTAGACCATTACCTATTCGGAAAAGCTGAACGGATTTCACCAGAAGCACCTGTGCCTGTTGTACTGCACGAAGAGGAACGCTATTGTTTGGGTGGAGCGGCTAATGTAGCTTTAAATATTAAATCATTAGGAGCAACCCCACATTTGCTCTCTATTACAGGAGAAGATGCTGGCCATCAACAACTAGTTCAATTATTAGAACAAGCCAACATTCATCAACATTATTTGTTTTCTGACCCCACCAGAAGAACAACACTCAAAACACGAGTAATAGCAAGACAGCAACAACTTTTGCGTTATGATTACGAAAACACGCATGAGATTGATGCAACTCTGCAACAAAAAATTGTAAAAAAAATCGAGCAAATCTTTTCACAGACAACGGTGAATGCTGTCATTTTACAAGATTACAACAAGGGATTACTAACAACAGGTTTGATTGAACAGATTATAACATTGGCCAAAAAGTGGAATGTTATTACGCTGGCAGATCCTAAAAAAGCCAATTTCTTGTCTTATAAGCAGGTAGATTGGTTTAAGCCCAACTTGCGTGAAATCAATGAAGGTTTAGGCTTAAATATCAATGAGCGTACACCAACTGCACAAGCCTTGAAAGAGGCGGCTATCAAGGTACAACAACAGCTAAACAACGAGTATACCTTGATTACTTTGGGGGCAAAAGGCTTATATGCAAGCTCCAAAAAAAAGACCATTTTGATGCCTACTAAAGAACGTGCAGTGGTGGATGTTTGTGGAGCTGGCGATACCGTAATCAGCGTGGTTGCAGTGGCGGCAGCCGCCCAATTGCAATGGGAAACTATTTTGAAATTGGCCAATATTGCAGGGGGGCAGGTGTGCGAATTTGTAGGTGTAGTAGCGGTCAACAAAGAGATGCTTCTACAAGAATACCGAGAATTTTAAATATAAATAGGGGGTAATTTTTATACTAAAAACCTGTTCTTTTATGGGTCAAGGAAAAGTAATTGTTGGGAAAATATTAATAGCAATGACCTACTTTTTAGAAAAAAACACCTACTTTTAAATAGATAATGTCATTCTAGTTCTTAGATTTGGCATTTGCAAATGTTGAATAGTACAAGTTTTGCAATTTATTATATTTCTTTATTAAAGTATAAATCTAATTATGATTAAAATTAATCTTACACGTATTTTAGCGTCGTTTGTAGCCCTATTTATGTTGGGCGCAACAGCTGACGCGCAAGTTAAAGTTTGGGGTGTAGGCTCTACAGCAGGCGCATCCGATGGCGAGTTTGCCAATGCCTTTGTACAGGCGGGTACTTTTGCTCCTGGTGACAACCTTACTGCATGGACTGCCTTGTCTGTAAGCGATGGTGGAGGGGTAAATATTCCTGGCGCTGCTTATTGGACACGTAGTACATTAGGTTACTCTCAAGGGGCATACTGGGGTGGTACTACTGCGGTAGGTTCTCCTTCTTCTGCCAATGGCGTAGCGATCTTTGATTCAGACTTTTTGGACAATGGTGGTGTTCCTAATAATTTTGGACTCGGAACTTCTCCTTCTCCTCACCGTGGGGAATTGATTTCTCCTAGAATTGACTTGACAGGTTATGCCAATACGGCGATCATTGCAGAATTCTTTACTTTCTACAGAGACTTTAACAGCAACTCTAACATGACCGTAGGTTTGTCTACAGACGATGGTCTAACTTGGACGGACATTGATTTCAGAAGTTCTGTAGCCAACTTGACACAAGGTACTGCTCGTATTTTGTTCCCAACCGTTACTGCAGGTGCAACTAACTTGACGCAGTGCCGCTTGAGATTCACTTTTGATGGGGATTACTATTTCACAATTGTTGATGATGTAAGCCTTGAAGTAGCTCCTGATTTTGATATTGCTATGGGTAACCCTTACACTGCTGGTACTTCTGTATTGGATGCTGGTGACAACGTAAAAGTTGGTGGTCGTCGCAACATTGCTTTATCTAACTTGGATCCTACCGATTTGAGAGAGTGGTTGTTTGGTGGTAGAGTGATCAACTTGGGTGGTAGCGATATTTTGCCAAGTGCTTCTCCAAGATTACACATGAGAATTGACTACACAGATGCTTTGACAGGTGCTGTAACTGCAGGTGTTTACCGCGATTCTTTGGATTTAGATACAGTTGTTGCTGGATCTGCTGAGGGTGCTGTAAACCTTGATTTTATGGATAACATCGACTTTATCATGACCCGTCCAAATGGTGGTGATTATACCGTAGTATACTGGGCTTCTCACACCAATCCTGATGGTAATCCTGCAAACGATACTGTACGTCACATTTTTACTGTCACTACGCAAGCTACTACAGGAACAACTAACTCTGCTTATATCTCTAATGCACGTAACAATGCTAATGGAGGTGTAGGAGCTTCAAGAGGTATTTTCCCAGGTGGTGGCCCTTATGCTGGATGGGAGTTTGGTACAGTGTACTACTTCCCTAATGGTGCTACAGATATCGTAACATTGGATTCTGTTTCTTTCCGTTACCGTTTGACGAATGGCTTCTCTGGTGCTGCTACTCAAACTATGTTCTGTAATGTATACGAAATGGATGCTGGTCTTAACTCTGGCGGTACATTGAGTGATGGTACATTACTAACACAAGTAGGTTTGGCTATTATCCCATTAACTGGTTTGGGTACTGCTGCTGGTACTGCTGCTGGTGATTATGGCCGCTCTACTGTAACAGGTTTTGTAGATGCTGCTACTGGTGCCCCTCTAGGAGCATTAGCAGACAATACTTTCTACTATATTTCTATCCAAACTAAGCCTAGTCTAACAGGTGGTGTAGCAAGGTTTGATTCAGATGACGTACCATGGTTAGGTGGCGAAGACCGTATCAACTATTACATGAATGCTAGTCAATCAAGAGTAGACACTATCATCAACCCTTCTCCATTGAACACAGAAGATGCTGCTGGTGCAGTAAGCTGGAACTGGATTGGTTTTGGTTCGGATTTAGTACCTTCTATTGGTTTGTATATCACTGGACGTAGTACCAACATTAATGTATCTACGGTATGGGATAGTGAAGGTGCAGAATTGAGCGTTTATCCAAACCCTGCTTCTGATGTATTGAATGTAGAGTTCTCTTTGGAGAATGCTGCTGATGTAACTTATATCGTTACAGATATGACTGGACGTGTTGTAGACATGGTTCAAAGCTATAACATCACTAACGATGTTCAAAACATCGATGTTAGCAAATTTGCTGCTGGTATGTACATGATTACTGCTAAGACAGACAAAGGTGCTTCTACCAAGCGTTTTACTGTAAAGTAAATCAATAGCACTTTTATAAGTGTACTATTATAAAAGCCACGCTGAATTCGTTTCAGCGTGGCTTCTTTGTTTTTTGGGAAGAAATTATTAGCATCTAAAGCAACCAAGCAACTATACCTCACTATCCATAATAGCACTCTGTTGGCGTATAGACTCCTTATGAATACTATTAATAATATCTTCTACAAAAGTAGCGGATAAATTAGATGCCTGTGCTTTGCCAAGTGCAGCTTCTCGCACATGCAGCCAGCGATCAATTTGGAAAATGGCAATATTACTATCGCGTTTGTGCAACCCAATTGTACGTACCACTTCCATTCTTTGGGCCAATAAATCCAAGGTTTGTGTATCCAAATTATCAATCAATTGGCGGAGTTGTTCTATATTTTGTACATAGTCTGCATTATCTGTATCTGATTGGCGCAAAATAAGTGCCTTGAGCAATTGTTCTAGCCCTTGAGGCGTAACTTGTTGTTTGGCATCACTCCACGCCGTATCAGGATTGATGTGACTTTCAATCATCAAGCCATTAAAATTCAAATTGAGACTTTGCTGGGCTACCTCATGCAGCAAATCTCTACGCCCAGCAATATGGCTAGGGTCGCCTATGATTTCTAAATTAGGCAATCGACGTTGCAATTCTATTGGAATTTCCCATTGAGGTTGATTGCGGTATTTAGGAGCGTTATATACCGAAAAACCGCGATGAATGGCTGCAATTTTTTGGATGCCCGCCCCATAAACTCGCTCAATAGCCCCTACCCACAATTCCAAATCTGGATTGACAGGGTTTTTGATAAGAATAGGAATATCCACCCCTTTCAAAGCATCTGCAATGGCCTGTACCGCAAACGGATTGACCGTGGTACGCGCTCCAATCCAAAGGGCACTAATGCCATGTTTTAGGGCAGCCTCTACATGCTCAGGGTTGGCTACCTCACAACAAGTGGGCAGGCCCGTTTTTTCTCCTGCTTCTTTGAGCCAAGGCAAGGCTATTTCGCCCAATCCCTCAAAGGAACCAGGGCGCGTTCGCGGCTTCCAAATGCCTGCCCGCAGCAAATCAACACCCAATGGCGCAATTTGCGTACAGGTTTGTAATACTTGCTCGCGTGTTTCGGCACTACAAGGACCCGAAATCAAAAAAGGGCGGTGAGGAAAACGCTGTATGCCTAGTCCCCAGTCAACAATGGGTATAAATTCCATGATAGTTATAATAATGTACTTTGGCTAATAGAATTAAAACACTAGAAAGCAGTAAAAGTTGATTTAGTGGTCAAGTAGTACCTTGTCCAGCAATTCCACCAAATGTTCTTGCTCCGAGCGAACAGAATAGCGTTCTAGCACGGTTTGTCGCGCAGCCGTTCCCATTTGTTGACGCAGAGTAGGATCGTCAATTAAGCGAGAGAGCTTTTCTACCCATTCTTCAGTACTAGAGGCCAAAAAGCCATTAACGCCATCTTGAATAACGGTTTTATTGGCACCCACATTGGATAATACGGCTGCTTGCTCCAACGACATATACAAAAGCCCTTTTAAGGCACACTTGCCTTTAGTCCATTCATCATTAGGCAAGGGCATAATTCCTATATCAATTTCGACCAACTCTGCTACCTCTGTTGCACTTGACCAAGCCACGCCTTGTATGTCTAATTCTTGATTAGAATAAGAAGCATCTCCAATCACCTTAAAATAAATACGATTCCCATAACGTTCTTTTAGAATGCTTAATGCAGGCAAGGCATATTCAAAATATGGAATGGTGGAAAAACTACCACTCCAACCAATACAAATGCGTTCTTTACCTTTGGGCGGTGTACGTTTGTAATTATCACTGTCTACTACCGTAGGCACCAGGGCCACTTTATCATTAAAAGCACACGCATAAGTGGCCAAATATTCGTTTCCTGCCAATACTAGATGGGAGAGTGCAATCAACTTCTCTGTTTTTTGAGCATCCTTCAGAAAACTCAGGGCTTTATTACCAGCCGAAACATTTTGAAGCCAAATAGCATCGTCAAAG
>JBGCDW010000226.1:0-3795 GCA_045105775.1 Aureispira sp. | reverse complement strand
ATGTTACCTAAAAAAATGGAATATTTTTATTCAGATCAAGGCGAAAAACGGAGACTTAGCGGGCTAAGACGAGTATTTTCAACGATGAGCTGGAGGAAAATAACCGTTTTTTGGTAGTAGTAATTTTGAACGGCTACTTATTTTAAATAATGCTTCAATAAACAAACCAGTATGCAACGTTATTTTTGCCTTTTTGTACTCTTGTTAACATTGAGTACTGCTGTTCAAGCACAGATTGATGATGAGATGATCGATAGTGTGAGCATTGTTAATCCTAGAACACCTGTAGCAGAAGGGCGTAAAAGTATTTTGGATGTAGAAAATCTTTTTGTGGGGATGACCTTTAGTGTCTTGTTTGGAAATTTTATTTTTTTAGATGCGTCTCCTTATGTGGGTTACTTATTAAATAAACATGTAGGCGTAGGCATAGGAGCTACCTATATTTATACGGCTTATTGGAATGGTACGCAGTATGTTGGTGATAATGTATATGGTGGACGGTTGTTTGCCAATTTGCGCCCTTTTGCTAAGGTTAGAAGCCTACAAGGGTTGTATGCCCATGTTGAGGGCGAATACCTGAATCATACGGTTATTTCATCCACAGGTAGATTAACACGCCAGTTTGTGCCTGCTGTTAATTTGGGTATTGGTTACAATACTGCTTTTGAGAAAGGCTTTTCTATCACGACAGAATTATTGGTCAATGCCCTTTGGTTTAGCCAGCGTGTCAATGGCCCGCCACCTGTTTATACGACTTTTTGGCAATACAGAATAGGACTTTATTATGCTTTTTAGTATCAAGCATTTTTATGCTATAAAAAAACAGCCTTCTTGATGTGGTATCAGGAAGGCTGCTGCATTTGGTGGGTTGGACAACTATTGTTTTTTTAGTGTTTTCTTGATAATCCTCATCACCTTAGCATCACTTACTTTATCTCTTGGAGAGAAGGAGGTGACTACTTTTCCGTGGCGATCGACTAGGAATTTTTGAAAATTCCAAGCTACGGGAGCATCTAATATTCCATTTTGTTCTTTGCTAGTTAAATAACTATACAAAGGGTGTATTTCATTGCCTTTGACCGAAATTTTAGAAAACATCGGAAAAGTCACGTTGTATTTGTCTTTGCAAAATTGCTTAATCTTGACATTGGTGCCTGGTTCTTGTAACATAAAGTTATTGGCAGGAAAGCCCAGTATTTCTAACCCCTGTTCTTGATATTGCTCATACAAATGCTGTAAATCCTTGTATTGAGGGGTCAAACCGCATTTACTGGCTGTATTTACAATCAACAATACTTTTCCTTCGTAAGTGCTCAATGCTACAGGCTCTCCGTCTATATTGTCCATGGTGAAATCATGCACAGATGCTGGGGTAGGATTCCCAAAAAACACACTCAATAAGATACTTAAAGTCAAGATTTTCATAATTGTTACAATATATTTAGCACGGTGTAAATAAATAGTGGCATTAAGAAACAAAGATTCTATCTACCTAACCAAAACTACAAGCTAATGTATCAATAGTTTATTGCAGGGGCTATTTTTAATAAAAAAAAGTAAAAAAATTGTACAAATTGTACAACTAAAAAGCTACTTTTGTTGTTAATAAGATATACAAGATATGAAAGTGAATGTTTTGGATATAGCTACTGCAACGTTGATAGATGCCGTGATTGTAGAAATAGGAGCAAGTGAATTGCCTTCCATGCAAGAAGGCTGGCATTTTAATTTTGCAAAACAACTAAAAGGACTAAAAAATTGTACCACTTATGCTTTAAAAATTGCAGATTCAGAAGTGTTGGAAGGATGTATGGCGTTTCAACTTCAACCACAAGACGCATCCGAACCGCTTCTACCTTTTATGCCTTTGTTGGAAGTCGCTCCTCATAATTTTGGACAAACCAAACGCTATAATTATGTAGCAGGATGTTTATTGGCTTATGCTTATTTATTGAGTTCTAAACTTGGCCAACAATACAATAAAGGGATCCTTGCTTTTGAGGTAGGAGAAAAGAATCCAGCGCACGAAATTCGCCTAATGAGCTTATACTGTCAAAAATATGGCGCGAAACGTTGGGGAGCTACCAATCTGTTATTTATAACCAAAGAGGCAGGAAATGAATTGATAGAAAAATACTTAGTACGTTCTTAATAGGAATACCTTGTGTTCTTTTGATTTATAAAAATCACAAAGTACGCTCTTAAACAACTTCCACCTAAATCAACTTGACTATGCTAGATAATACAGATTTAGAAATACGGATTGGGTTAAATCATCCGAGTAAAGTGACAACACAACAAAAATTATCTTTTCAAGATCATCTAAAGCAGCATTATAAGGCACGTAGCTTGGAGGAGCAACTAGAAGAGGCCTTGTTTCATCTCAAATTAGAAATGCAATTATGCGTACAAGCAAGTTCGGCTAGTGATGTGCAATCTGTTGGTTTCTACATCAAAAAAGGGATGCAATTGTTTAAGGACATTGCCAAAATTCCCAAGAAACAATTGGCAGAAGTGTGGGGGATGAAAGATTCTAATTTGCGAAAATATATAGAGGGAGCTAGGCCACTCACCCCCACACTTGCTCGTAGAATAGCGATTAGTTTTAATATCCCTTTTGATCTCTTATTGCGAGTGGATTTAAAAAATACTGCCGCCGAAATGCGAAAATTACAAGAGAAAGAACCTGCCAATCAATACACTATTAATACCATCTTAAACCAATCTGCTTGATAGCTGATTGGGGAATAAAAATAGGAGCCATTCCTTGAATGTGGAATGACTCCTACTGTTTTATAACTATGATGGGATAAATTATTGTTCCAATACAGTTTTGAGTGCGAGCAATATATCATAAGGCCCTTCTACAATAGAAGAATTAACGGCCCAATCTGGAACACTTCCTCCCAATTCGGCAACCGATTGTTGTACGACTTTGATCGTGCCGTCGCCTTGGTCGGTAAACAGCCACAAGCCTTCCGATCTAGGTATGCGTACAAGCCCCTCTTTTTCAGGAATATAGTTGGGAATGGATTTCATTTTCACATGTACCTTATTGGGCGAATAAGTAAAAATAGAGTGGGTGATGTTATCTCTGTTGGTAACAGGCCAAGGAGCCTTTATTACATTATAGGTAATAATATCGTTTTTGGAATTTACTTTTAAGTTTTTTGTTTCTAAACTTCTAGCCATAAAACTTTTGCGTTTTACAGGATCTCGATAAGTATCTACTGCTTCTTCTAGGGTAGTTTTGATATAAACGGTTGCTCTGTATTCTTTGATGCTCCACCCTTTTAAGAAACGCGTTTCTATTTGAACACCATTTTTATTTTTGGCTAGTTTCCAAGCTTGAGCACTAGACTGGGTAGGTAGTAAGGAGAAGAGCAAACCAAGCAGAACGATAAGTTGGAGCGGTGAAAAATGCGTCATATACAGCAATTGTAGAGGGTTAGAGAATAGTTATAATACCTATTCAAGGATAAGAATGCCCCCCATTAATGGGAGCAGTACCACAGCCTTGGTATTGAATTAGAATTAGTTTTTTTACAACTAAAAAAATGCCAGAATACTGATTTTTATCTTTTATTCTTAACGTTTTTTAACAAAAATCTATTGTGCATCTTTATTAACGGTTATCCCGAATAAAGTTGTATGGTTCGCTGTAGCATTTTTTCCTTTATCTGCATCATCGAAAGACGTACAGCCTCTCCGAGGATGCACGTTTTCGCTTCTTTGTTAAAGATAAAAATCAGAACAGCTCTCTTTTCATAAATTCTATTCGGGATAACCGTTATT
>JBGCDW010000225.1:0-15316 GCA_045105775.1 Aureispira sp. | reverse complement strand
CAGAGACAAAAAGTAAGGTTTTTTCATCAATCAAGGCAAAAATTTAGTTCATAGCAGTGCTATGGAATCAATTTTTAACGATGAGTGAGGGAAAAAGATGCTTTTTTCGCTACGAATTTAGTCGTGATAATGTCTAATTATCAATTCTTTTCTAAGAAAGTATTTTGATAATTCATTGGACGTTATAATTGTTACAAAGTAGGAATTCAATCCAACAACATACTTAAGTCCCTTGCTATTTTTACTTCCCTTACCTATGCCTTATTCTACATCATTGTTAGTAATAAGGCATACCAAAGCCAAGGATAACAATACATCGGTTATCTATAAAGAGCCTTGCGTTGTATGTTGTCAAGATCGTAAAAAATTACAGTTATAAAACTGCCTGATATGGGGTGCCTTATTTAAATCGTAGGCTACGATAGTATGCTAAAAAGCACTGAAAACAATTGTTTTCAGTGCTTATTTATGAGCTTTTCTATTGTTTTACTTCTGCTTCTAAGAAATCTATAGCATTACCTACAGTTTCTATTTCTTCTGCTTTTTCATCAGGAATAGCTAATTCAAACTCTCTTTCAAACTCCATAATTAGCTCTACTAAATCAATGGAATCAGCGCCTAAATCTTGCTTAAAGTTAGCTTCTGGAGTAACCTCAGAGGCATCAATAACAAGTTTATCAGCAATAATTTTTGTTACACGTTCAGTTATAGTTGACATAACTTCTATTGTTTTGAATAATCAATAAAAAACCTTGCGGTATTTGTCTTTACAAGTAGTGACAAAGATGATTATTTAGAGTTGTATAACCAAAGTTTTAGCTATTTTTTTTGAGGCAGCTCTTTTAGAGTCTATAATCTTGTAACTCTTACATAGAAAACGTATTTTTATAAATAATTTTGCTACAGCACTTGAATGTTACTTAAAATCCCAAGATTGTTCTTTCCTCAACAATTTGCAAACAACTATTATTGGCCACGTTTATGGCTTGGTTTCTTTTATTTGGTTTAAAATAGTATGATAACACGTTAGGATAACAAGAAACAAACATTCTTAGCCATCCCTACTAGAGTATTTTTATACTATAAAAATTCAACGAACGCTACATGGAAACCTTAAAATGCCTTATATATACTAGTGTTATTAGCCCTTACTGCGACCAAAAAGCAATGAAGAATATTTTGACTACTGCACGAAAGGCCAATAAACGGTTTGATATTACAGGGATTCTCATTCATACCCCTAGACTATTTATGCAGTATATAGAAGGGCCTGTAGATAATATTTGCACATTGTTTAGTAAAATCAAACTGGATAATCGTCATAATGATATTTTTCTCTGCCACTTTTCTTCTATAGAACAACGTGTTTTTCCAGATTGGCAAATGGGGTATAAGGATTTAACCAATAACACGGTATCTGTAAATGGCTTAGATCATCCAATTGCGTCTCAACTATTTCATAAATTTTCCAACCAATTTGTAGAACGCGAAGAAATCTTAGATGTATTAAAAGCATTTTTGTAATTGGCACTCTTCATTTTCCCTCTATCTATCATAGCTTGTTAAAAGCTGTTAAGAGTACTTCTTTTCCCTATTTTTTGTTCTATTTTGTAAGAATCACTAGTACATTGGAAATAATTTTGTTTTGAAATCCATAACTGCTAGTAGTATGCCTATCTATGCTCTGTAGATTTATTTCTGTATACAATTTTTAATTTGATAACAATGAAGCAATTTTTTCTATGCTTAGGGTTTTGCTTGAGTTTATGCTTGCAAAGTAATGCTCAAGGGTATATCATTTTACCCATGGATGACAACCAAAGCAATCACATGAAGGCCTATGGTATCACCTACCAAGTACTGGAGGCCAAACAAGAAGCATATTGGTTGCTCAATTACCAAGGGGGCAGTTTTGCCTTTCAGTACAATGATATTTTCAAGAAAGAATGCATTAGGCGTGGTGTGACTTATAAGGTTATTCCTACTGCATCTTTTAATAGTATTCTTAATGAAATTAATGATCCACAGGTGAATATGGAGGCCATGAAATTGGAAGTTGCCCCCAAAATAGCCGTTTATAGTCCTACTGTAAATGTTCGTGGACAGGAGGTGCAGCCTTGGGATGATGCCGTTACGTTGGTACTCACCTATGCAGAAATTCCCTACGATTTGGTCTACGATGATGAAGTGCTAGACGGCAAACTCAATGAATATGATTGGGTACACTTGCACCACGAGGATTTTACAGGACAATTTGGGAAATTTTTTGCCAGTTACAGCAACCAAAAGTGGTACAAAGATCATGTACGCAGTATGGAAAATTTGGCAGAAAAGCATGGATTCAAGAAAGTTTCTCACCTAAAATTAGCGGTGGTCAAAAAGATTAGAGAGTTTGTTGCAGGGGGTGGATTTATGTTTGCTATGTGCTCGGCTACAGATACCTATGACTTGGCACTCGCTGCCGATGGTGTTGATATTTGCGATTATATGTACGATGGTGATGCGCCCGACCCTCAAGCTCAATCCAAGCTGAATTACAACAATACCTTTGCTTTTAAAGATTTCCAATTGGTACGCGACCCACTCAAATACGAATTTTCTACGATTGACGCTTCGCCGCTCACCTCACCACCAAGACGCATCAAGGACGATGTTGATTACTTTACTTTGTTTGATTTCTCGGCCAAATGGGATCCCGTGCCAGCTATGCTCACACAATCTCATACACGCACCGTCAAGGGCTTTATGGGGCAAACCACTGCCTTTAGAAAAAATATTATCAAGTCCAATGTGCTCATTTTGGGCGAAAACAAACCTGCCAACGAGGCACGTTATATTCATGGCACCTTCCAAAAAGGATTCTGGAGTTTTTATGGCGGTCATGACCCTGAAGATTATCGCCACTATGTACACGATCCTGCTACCGATTTAGAATTGCACAAACAATCTGCTGGCTATCGCCTCATTCTCAACAATGTACTCTTTCCAGCAGCCAAGAAAAAACCTAGAAAAACATAATTTAATCGCCCATTTAATAATTGGTATCAATGCCCATTTTCTAATGAAAATGGGCATTCTTGTTAGCAATAACTTCATAAACAGCCACGCTACCTTGACTCTGTACAAAAATTCATCTTATAAAATGTAGTAAACCAATACTAGATACCTTACTTTTGTGGACTTTAAGCACCCTACTTTTGGTGCTCCACTTTGAGCACAACTATATTTTTATAGTCAGCACGCTAAATTTTCAACAAATGTCTGTCAAATCTTTAACCTCCTTTATTCTTCTACTTCTTATTGTTGTCTCCTGCAAAAAAGACGCTGTTACGGTTCAAGGAGCAATTGATGTGGACTTGGAGGATGCTGTTATTCAGCAAATTTTTAATTTTCAAAATAAAAGAGATACCAAAGCACTACTATCTTATTTAACGGTTGAAAATCCAACACACCGCTACTTAGCTGCGATGGCTTTTGGTTCTGTTCAAGATACGGCTGCTATTGATAATTTAGTTGATTTGCTCAAAGACGATTATGAGCAAGTACGTGCTGCCGCTGCTTTTGCGTTAGGACAAACCCGCAACCAAGCTGCATCGGCACCACTAGCCGAAGCTTTTGGACAAGATTCCTCCCGTTTGGTACAAGCAAGTATTCTGGAAGCAATTGGGCGTTGTGGCACCTTGGAACATCTCAAATACATGTCGGTTGCTAGACCCTATCCTATTCAGGATAGTATTTTATTAGAAGGGCAAGCGGCGGCAATTTATCGCTTTGCACTACGAGGACTCGTGCACAAGGAAGGAACAACAAAAATCATGAATGACTTTATGGCCAATTCTCTAATTTCTTCTGAGGCGCGTTTTATGGCTGCACAGTATTTGGCGAGAACTAAGAATTTGGATTTGAGTGGTTATGGAAATGTTCTTATTAATAATGTAACAGAAGAAACAGATCCCAATACGCGTATGGCATTGGTCAAAGCATTGGCAAAAAGCAAAGCACCACGAGCACTTGCTACCCTCAAAAATCAATACCAAAAAGAAGTAGACTATAGAGTTCGTTGCAATTTGATTCGCGGATTGCAGCACTTTGCTTATGATTCAGTTAAAACACTAGTCTTTTCGGCTTTGCAAGATAGTAATTTGCAGGTGCGATTGGTAGCAGCCGAGTATTTGCAATTTAATGGTACCGACTTGGATGCTGGCAAATATTATGAACGTGGACTCAACCATTCTGACTGGCAAGTACGCGCCACTTTATTGGGGGCAGCTTTACGCAATTTATCCTACTTTAAAACCAAGACTAAGGGATTTTTTAGTAGTAAAATAATTGGCCTGTATAAGAAGTCTGATAATTTGTATGAAAAATCGGTCTTATTACAACAATTGGGTAATTATTCTTGGAATTATCGTTTTCTGGCTGGTGAAATTTTCCCTGCTGCCGATAGCATCAAAATACCTGAAGTGATTCGATCTAGTGGCATGTTGGGATTAGTAAATTTGAGAGATGCCGACAATTATAACAAGGAATTAGGCTTGTCTAGAACTAGAGTAACGACCGAAATCAATGCCTTATTACAACGTGCTATTACAGAGGGCGACCCAGCAATGCAGGCTATAGGTGCCGACTTCTTGACCAGCGAAAAGCATAATTTTAAAGAAGTATTTTCAGAGGTAGCATTCTTAAAAACAGCACAAGGCCGCTTGTCTTTGCCCAGCAATTTAGAAACTTATTTGAGCTTACAACGTGCCATTGACTATTTGCAGGGCAGCGAAAAAACACCTCCCAAACGTTCCAATTCCTTTACTGAAATTGACTGGCCACTAATTCGTGTCCTTAAGGACAAGCCCAATATTACCATGCAAACCAGCAAAGGTTCTGTTGTACTCGAATTGCACCCCCACTGGGCACCAGCTACGGTTACCCAGTTTGTGCAATTGGCCAAAGCCAAGTATTATGATAATAAACTGTTTCATCGTGTAGTTCCCAATTTTGTGGCTCAAGGCGGCTGTTCTAGAGGAGATGGATGGAGTAGTTTTAATATAACCATTGCCTCAGAATTTCATCAAAATGCCAATTATCATGAAGAGGGTTGGATTGGTATGGCCTCTGCGGGCAAAGATACAGAGAGTGCTCAGTTTTTTATAACCCACTCTGCTACCCCACACTTAGATGGTAATTATACCATTTTTGCCAAAGTGGTCAAAGGAATGGATGTGGTACACGACTTGCAGTTGGGTGATCGCATCATTAGTGTGGATATTAATTAAGAACTATTTGAGCTTGTTATTGTTTCAAAACATGCTTTCCAAGCAATAGACATTATTCATTAGTCGAATTTTAAATTATGAGACAACATATTCACCCTATTCACGACCGCCTATTGCAACGCGCAGATCGAGAACTATTTCTAAATCAACGCAGTTACGCGCTTTGGTTGACGGGCTTGTCTGGTTCTGGCAAAAGTACCATTGCACAACATTTGGAAAGGCGTTTGTACAACGAAGGTTTTTTTGCACAAGTATTGGATGGAGACAATATTCGTTCGGGTATTAACAGTGATTTGGGTTTTGGGGCAGCAGATAGAACGGAAAACATTCGACGCATTGCAGAAATTGCTCGTTTATATACCAATAGTGGCATTATTACTATTAATTCATTTATTAGCCCTACTATTGCAAGTCGTCAAATGGCCAAAGATATTATTGGAGTTTCTAATTTTATAGAGGTATTTATCAATACTCCTTTAGAAATTTGTGAGGCACGAGACGTTAAGGGCTTGTACAAAAAAGCTAGGGCTGGCGAAATCAAGCAATTTACGGGTATAGATGCCCCTTATGAAGCTCCGATTCAGCCAAACTTGGAAGTCAGAACAGCAGAACAGACCATAGAGGAATCAGTTGCTGTGATTTATAACTATTTATTGCCAATTATCAGCAAAGACAAATAAAAACACCCTATGTGCCAATTGATAATTAGGCATTTATTCTATTAACAACAAGGCATTGCTTGAAGCTGAATGAATAAGCAATTTTCTTGTACAATTTTTACTTTATGTACCACCATTTAAGCCACTTGAAAGAGTTGGAAGCAGAATCTATCTTCATTATTCGGGAGGTAGCCGCTCAATTTGAGAAGCCCGTTCTTATGTTTTCGGGTGGCAAGGATTCTATTTTAATGACTTACTTGGCACAAAAAGCTTTTTATCCTGCTAATATTCCCTTCCCTTTACTACATGTAGATACTGGACATAACTTTCCAGAAACCATCCAATTTCGCGATGAATTGGTAGAGCAATTAGGCGTGAAGCTCCTTGTTGGTTCTGTACAAAAGGCTATTGATTCGGGCATGGTGACCGAAGAAAAAGGGTATAATGCTAGTAGAAATAGCCTCCAAACAGCGGTCTTGCTCGATGAGTTGGAGAAAGGCCAGTTTGATGCAGCTATGGGCGGCGCACGGCGCGATGAAGAAAAAGCACGTGCCAAGGAGCGTTTTTTCTCACACAGAGATGAATTTGGGCAATGGGATCCCAAAAACCAACGTCCTGAACTATGGAATATCTTTAATGGTAAAAAGCAATTTGGCGAGCATTTCCGTATTTTTCCTATTAGCAATTGGACAGAATTGGATGTATGGCAATACTTAGCCTATGAGAAAGTGCCTTTGCCTGGTCTTTACTTGGCCAAAGAACGCGAATGTTTTGAACGCAATGGCGTTGTATTAGCCCATTCAGATTACATCAATATGCGCCCCGAAGAAAAAGAATCCGTGTCTAAACGCATGATTCGTTTCCGTACTATTGGCGACATGACTTGTACTGGGGCGGTTTACTCCGAAGCCGATACGCTAGAAAAAGTAGTAGCAGAAGTCGCCTCTACTCGTGTGACCGAGCGCGGTGGTCGTTCGGATGACAAACGTTCTGAAACAGCTATGGAAGACCGTAAAAAACACGGTTATTTCTAATTTTTATCCTTTTTAAATAGCTGTAGGTATGTATTCCTTCGTGAGCTCGGCAGGGCCTCGCTTGCAAGACGCACCTACTAGATCATAAATTATGACACAACAAGATATAAAGAAGAAAAAAAGCAAACAGACAGAATTGTTGCGTTTCACAACCGCAGGAAGCGTAGATGATGGCAAAAGCACCCTAATTGGACGCTTGCTGTACGATAGTAAAGCTATTTTTCAGGATCAATACGATCTAATCAAAGAAACCAGCGAACGCAGAGGCGAGGAAGGGGTCAATTTGGCCTTATTTACAGATGGCCTCAAGGCAGAACGCGAACAAGGCATCACCATTGATGTAGCTTATCGTTATTTCTCTACGCCCAAACGCAAATTTATCATTGCCGATACGCCTGGCCATGTAGAATATACGCGCAATATGGTGACAGGGGCTTCTACCGCCAATGCTGCTCTAATCCTCATTGATGCTAGAAATGGAGTAGTGGAACAAACCCGCCGCCATGCCTTTATTGCCTCTCTTTTACAAATTCCTCATTTGATTGTCTGTATTAATAAGATGGACTTGGTGGATTATGAAGAGGAGGCCTATGAAGAAATCAAGGATAATTTTGGAAAATTTGCTGCTAAGTTGAATATTAGCGACATAGACTTTATTCCAATTTCTGCTTTGGTAGGAGATAACGTGGTCAATAAGTCTGAGCATATGCCTTGGTATGGTGGTTCTACCTTATTGTATACCTTGGAAAATGTACACATTGCCAGTGATCACAATTTTATTGATTGCCGCTTTCCTGTGCAGACGGTTATTCGCCCACACAAGGAGGAATACCACGATTACAGAGGTTATGCTGGCCGTGTAGCAGGTGGTGTACTCAAAAAAGGGGATAAGGTAACGGTACATCCTTCTGGCTTTACCTCCAAAATTGCCAAAATTGACACCTTTGATGGCGAAATTGACAAGGCGTATCCTCCAATGTCTGTTACTTTATTATTGGAAGATGATATTGATATTAGCCGTGGGGACATGATTGTGCGCGAAAATAACCAAGCTACGGTTACACAGGACTTGGAAGTAATGGTTTGCTGGTTCAATAGTAAACCCCTGCAAATGCGTGGCAAATATACCGTACTGCATACCACCAAAGAGGTACGCTGCATTGTCAAAGATGTTCGTTACAAACTCAATATCAACACCCTCAATAGAGATCAAGAGGATAAAAATATTGGCATGAACGATATTGCTCGCATTGTTATTCGTACTACTAAGCCTTTATTCGTAGATTCGTATCGCAAAAACCGAATCACAGGAGCATTGATTTTTGTAGATGAAGGAACCAATGAAACCGTTGGTGCTGGAATGATTATCTAGGCTGCTGAGAGACTAACCATACACTATTAGAACGCAAAAACCGAGTACTGCCCCGAAGGGGGTGGCTCGGTTTTGCTATTTTGGGGAGATAGGAAAGAATAGTGGGATAAGAGATATTTTTTATTGATTTTTATTATTTTTTTGTAAATTAAGAAATCAGTTTTACTGTTTATTGTAAAGTTAGGCTCTTTATTTCTAATACATGAAAATGAAAAACATTTTAAAAGATACTTTATTACATTCTTTATCTGTCTTTGGAGTATTATGGGCAATATTAGCAGCATGTAAAGGGCTTAATTTTGTATACTATATAATTTTAATACTATTATCAATTTTATTAGGTACTCTTTGTTCTTTTTGTAAGAATCGTAAATTAACTAAGATTAGTTTGTTAATTAATAAAAACAAGGTTGAGATTATTTTTGGAGATATTTTTAATCAATCTGGAACAAGAGCAATTCCCGTAAGTCAGCTTTTATTTGAAGATGACGTTATAGAGAATAGCATACAGGATCAACTTATTAATAATTTTATAACAGAATACGGTTCTCTGAGGTGGAAAAAAGTATATCAACAAGAACTAAAAGAATCTACTCAAGGATTAAAATTTAGCTCAATATTGAGAGATGGAATCAAACTAGCTCAATATCCTATTGGTACATGCTTTAATGTAGACTTAAAAGCGATTAAGTATATTTTTGTCACTTTAACTAAAACGGAGGCAAGAGAGCATATTCCTTCAAATAACTGTACCCCAAATCAAGTTTTAGATGCTTTACAAGGATTTTGGCAGCACATAATAAATTCAGGCTCAAAAAATGAGGATATTAATATTCCTTTATTTGGTGCGAGTACAGCAGGAATAGGTTTAGATTTACATCATATTTTAAATTTAAACTTATTAAGCATATATAACGCTACTGTAAAGAATGAAGTAGTTACTTCAAAAATAATTAGAATAGTCTTACACAATTCATCAAAGAATAAAGTTGATCTCAGGTTATTTCAATCCATGTACAAATAAATTTTATAAAAAAATGAAGCGTGTATTTATATCTTATGCAGAAGAAGATAGGTTTTATAAAGAAGAACTGATAAAACACTTATCGTCTCTTATCCAATTAGGAAAGATCAATATATGGCATAAAGATATTTTAATAGTTGGAAGTATCTGGGATAAAGAGATAAGAAAAAATATTAAAAAATCAGATATTTCTTTATTCATGATTAGTAGCTATTCACTTGCTTCTGAATACATAAAAAATGTAGAATTAGCAATAGCATTATCACGGTATAACAAAAATAAACAACTAATTATCCCAATTATAACTCGCCCTTGTGACTGGGAATATCCCCCTCTGTCAAATTTTCAAGCACTTCCTGAAAGAATAAAAGCACTATCTCTTTGGGATGACTTAGACGAAGCTTTAGTTAACGTTGTTAAAGGACTTTCGAAAGTTCTTTAACAATAAATTACTGTACTATTCCAAAGATATAGAATTACCTATGACCAATGTATATATAGCATATCATGAGTATGATAAATTATGGTTGGATAAGTTAATTAGTCACTTAAAACCACTAGTCAGAGACAAGAAAATCTGTTTATGGCATGAAGGAGAATTAAGACCAGGTGATAACAAAAATCAAGTTATAACTACCTACTTAGGACAAGCTCAAGTAGTTATTACATTACTAAGCCCTGAGTTTATGAGTACAGATGAGTTATATAACAAGTATATAACAAATCCAGTACAATCAAATAAAATTCATTTAGGGCTGATAATTAGGCCGTTTTATTTATATGGAAACACTCTAAAATTAGATAAGATTTTCCCAATTAATAGAACAGCTCTAGCAAACGCAGCCAGACCAGACCTACAATTAGAACAATTAATTGCATTTATACATTCTTTAACACTAGATAATCCAGCAAAAGTAATTAAGAGTTCTTCTTTTTCTGATATCCCAAAAATGAAATTAAAAAATATAAAAGATTTATACAATTGGGTAAAAATGCCTAGAATTAATGATAATCGTAAATTATTCAAATTAATTGTAGAACACGAAAACAAGCCTGATATCTACAGGGGATTTTTATTTCCTTTAATTCAAATGTCAGAAATAAAAGAGATTTATTATAACTCAACCTCTATACTTTGGGGCATCAACTCTTTTGGTGAATCTTTTTTATTAGAAGTTATTTACAATATACTAGAAAACAACCTACTAAAAAATAATAACTTCAATCTTATAATGAATACAAATATTGATTATTATACTGGAAAGGACAAGGATTTTTTCAATAGAGGAATGAGGGTGTGGGAGAAAGTTTTTCATGATAAGGTATACTTAGATTATAATATGGGAATAAAATACAGCGACTTGTATGTAAAAGTTGAGAATAAAAAAGACTCCTATACTTATTTTAAAATAATGCTTTTTAATAAGAATATGGATTCATTTAAAAATATAGGTGCCTTTGATGGAAAAATTGATATAAAAATAATAAAAAAAGAAATTTATAAAATTTGTATTAAAAGTTTCAAAAAAAGAATAAAAGAAGCAGAGTTGTATAAGGAAAAGGGTAATCTCAATTCTAGAATAAATACATTTGGAATGTTTTTAAATAACTCCCCCTTATGAAAGCATCCAATGGTATATTCATTTTAGACAATATTCAAGAGTTAGATTTTTTAGCTAAAAAAAAAAGCTACATATCATTTGGCAATACAAATGAGCAAAATATTTACTTAGGCTTTTTATTTCCAATATTTGATGCTAAGGAAGTAGAAGAAATCTATTTTTATTCAACATCTTTATTATGGGGACATATGAGTTTAGGTGTAAACTTTATAGATTATTGTTTTGATAAAATAGATAATGCATTGTCTACAAAGAAAGAATTCAAAATAATGGTCAATTCAGACATTAACACTCTATATATGAATTATGGTAGTCATCTAGAGATGCAAATGATATTGTTTAATGAATTGTTTGATTCTAAAATTTACTTTAACACAACCCTTGACCTAGATGACTATAAACTATATTTAACTGTATATTCAAAGAAAAAAACTATAATTAAAAGGAAGTTTTATGAAGTTTTGATAGGAAATATACAGAAGAGTATTCTAGGTGTATTAAAATTTAGCGGTCAGATTAAAGTTAATGAAATCTCAGAACTAGTATTCAATCTCTATAAAAGCAAGTTTAATCAAGAGATATTAATTGCTAATAAAAATTTTAAGATTACTACATTTGAAACAAGAATGGAAAAATTAAAGAGAGACTTTGGAACAAAAAAGAGATAAAATAATTGAAGTGCAAAGTATCATAGAATGAAGAATGATATACAAAAGGCAAGGGGTATGATACTTAGATACTATGAGGCATAGCTAGAAAAAACAAACAGCAAAATCTTAAAAAATCAAGCACCAAACGCACAAAAAAAACAATTTTCTTACAGCTGTAAGTGTTTTTAAAAATTACGAGCTGAAATTCATTCAGGTCAATCAAAAAACAAGCATACCCCCTACTGCCACACAAAAAAGATTCTCTCTTAGTACATACAAAACTTGATTAATTATTTAAAATACATTAATTTGATGCTATTTAACCTCATCACATTATCCCTAGTTTTAAACAAATCATGGTACAATCCTACAAGAAAAGACACGAATTAGCCGATCAGTACGATACGATTATTATTGGCTCAGGCATAGGAGCACTTACCGCAGGTGTTGTGTTGGCCAAAGAAGGCCAAAAAGTATTGATGCTAGAGCGTCATTATACGGCTGGTGGATTTACACATGTATTCAAACGCAAAGGCTACGAATGGAATGTGGGGGTTCACTATATTGGTTCCGTACACAAGGAGGGAACGATCGTAAGGCGGCTTTTTGATTATATTTCGGATGGGAATATCAAATGGTCGGGTATGGGAGATGTGTATGATCGTATTGTTCTTGGCGACAAAACGTATGACTTTGTAAAAGGGGTTGGCAACTGGACGGACAAAATGATTGGTTACTTCCCTGACGAAGAACAAGCCATCCGAAAATATGTGCACCTTATATTTGAAGCGCGTAAAGCAAGCAGTACTTTTTTCTTGGAAAAAGCATTGTCGCCCTTCTGGAGTAAATTGACAGGTTGGTATTTGCGTCGTAATTTTCTCAAACACTCCCGCAAAACCACCCATGAAGTTCTCAGCAGTTTGACCAACAACCAAGAACTCATCAAGGTTTTGGGCGGTCAATATGGCGATTATGGCTTGCCTCCCAAGCAAAGTAGTTTTGCAATGCACGCGATTCTAGTGCGCCATTATTTTTCTGGGGGATCTTTCCCCATTGGTGGTGCTTCTGAATTTGTGAACCATGCCGCCCCCATCATCTGCCAACATGGTGGAGCCGTCCTCGTTTCGGCAGAAGTTCAGGAAATCGTCATTGAGAAAAATAAAGCTGTAGGCGTAAAAATGAAAGACGGTAAAGTATTTAAGGCAAAAAATATCGTGAGTAATGCTGGAATTATCAATACCTACACCAAATTGCTGCCACAGGCAACTGTCCAAAAATACCAATTGTTAGATTATCTAAAAAAAGTACAACCTTCTGTAGCACACCTTTGCCTTTATACGGGTTTGGATGGCACCCCAGAAGAACTTCAATTACCAAAAGCGAATTATTGGATTTACCCAGAGGGAAAAACACACGATCAATCTCTAGAAGATTACCTAAAAGATACCAACAATGATTTCCCACTGGTCTATATTTCCTTCCCTTCGGCCAAAGACCCAAGTTGGCCCGAACGTTATCCAGGCAAGAGTACGATAGATATTATTACGTTAGCTCCTTATCAACTATTCCAAGAATGGGAGGGCAGCCGTTGGAAAAAACGTGGAGACGACTATGAAGTACTCAAAGAGTCTTTCGCGCAGCGTTTGCTAGAAGAATTATACAAAAAAGAACCACAACTCAAAGGTAAAGTGGCCTATTACGAGCTCTCTTCTCCACTAACTACCAAGCATTTTGCCAATTACAACAAAGGACAAACATTTGGTCTAGACCATACGCCACAACGTTTTGAACAGCAATTTTTACGCGTAAGCACGCCGATCAAGGGGCTCTATCTAACAGGACAGGATGTAACGACTTGTGGGGTGGGCAGTGCAGCATTGGCTGGAACACTAACAGCCTCCGCTATTTTAGGAAGGAGTTTAGTGATGAAAATATTAAAGCTTCTTGCAAAAAGGTTGTTAAAGAGAAAAAAATAGGAATGAAGGGGTTTTAGTTTTTTTGTTAAAAAATCATTCAGCCTACCAAAAACAATAACCAATCCCCATTGTTACAACAAGAACAAGAATACTCATTAGCCAATAAAAAACAACCAATGCAAGCAGCAAAACTATACGATCTCGAAGCCAATCTACTGACTGGAAAATCACTAAGCATGAGCGAATATGCGGGCAAAACGATTGTAGTGGTCAATACAGCTAGTAAGTGTGGATTGACTCCCCAATATGAAGGATTGGAAGCCCTCTACCAACAATACAAAGACCAAGGTTTGGTGATTTTGGGCTTTCCCTGCAATCAATTTGGCAACCAGGAAGCAGGTAGTGCGGATGAAATTCAAGAGTTTTGTCAACTCAATTATGGGGTTAGTTTTCCGATGTTTGAGAAAATCGAGGTGAATGGTAAAAATGCACATCCTATTTTTGAATACCTCAAATCTGAATTGAAGGGGTTTCCTACATCCAGTGTTAAATGGAATTTCACCAAGTTTGTTATTGATAAAAATGGCGTTCCTGTCAAGCGTTTTGCACCTACCGCCAAGCCGCAAAAAATGGAAGCATACATTCAGAAAATATTGTAGTAGAAACGCAAAATTTTGCGTTTCTATTACAATATTTTGCGTTCCCATTACAATATTTTGCGTCCCTACTACAAATGCTTTAGATCAAAAGCATGGTTATAATCTATGAGCTGGTTCTTGGCTTTGTGCGCGATCCAAGCTTGCTCTTCATGAGAAAGGTCTATTATTTCGTTAGTAGATGTATGTTCAAACTTTGCTCGAACCTTCTGTAAAATTTTATATTCTGCTGGTGTAAATACCCCCTCATCAAAGGGATGCTCTTTGGTGGCATAATACTGTTCTCCAGTGTAATTATTTGTGACCACACTTCGCATCATAATCTGCTTAGTATGTACCAAATAGGCATACATATTGGCATAAAAAGTAGGAACGGGCCCCATAGCAATCGCTCGATAAGGAATTCCAGAGATGGAAAAGCCTGTCTGCTTATAATGCCCAAAATCAGCGTAAAACAATAGCTTGTTTAGCTTGGTTGTAAAAGGCTGGATTTGCGAAAAATAGCGAATCATCTGTTTGATCTTTTCCCATGCCAATGCTTGATACCCCATTTCGCGAGAGGGTTGTTGATTTATTTGGGGTCTTTTGATGCTGTATAAAGGGTCTAATACTTGTTGTTCTTTTTTTTGTTCTAAGCTATCGAGGTGCTTCAAAATTTTATTTTTAACCTTGAGTTCTAGTGTCTCTGCTAAATGCACCAGTCTGCGAAATTCCTTTGTATTGTAAATCAACTGAAGAATTTTACCATTAGAGCGACTGGGCACTTCTCCCTTTTCATATTTACTATAGGTGTTTGCTCCAAAGCCTAATATTTCAGACATATTAGCTTGTGATACTTTATATTTTTTTCGCAAGGCTATGATTTCTTGCGTGAATGGTATGTTGTATTTATCTCTATATTGGTTGTACAATTGATTTAAGGTGATCGTATCTAAAACATCTGTTGTTACTTCCTCCTTAGTATCAGAACAATAATAGAAATGGGCTATAACGGTAAATTCTTCGCCTCTAAAAGGATACATTTCCTCTTTCCTAACCAACTCCATTGTTTTACCTGTGAACGGACTTTTCATAAGTTTAATTATTGACGTAGTGGATAATTCATTGGATATT
>JBGCDW010000224.1:0-29487 GCA_045105775.1 Aureispira sp. | reverse complement strand
TAGCGTTGATAATGAGTGATAATTTGATTCTAATCAAGGCAAAAATTTAGTTCATAGCAGCGCTATGGAGTCAATTTTTAACGCAGAGTAGGAAAAAATTAGCTTTCATTAGCGACATTAGGCTATTCTTAAACAACTTCTGTTATAATAAAGTTACCTTTACTATTAATCATAGATAGACATATTACATAGAGTTGCCTGACGACCAACATGAAGAAAATAAAATTGTACGAGCGAACGCGTTGGCGATTTGCTTTATTAATTATAGGTGTAATTGTAGTAACCGCTTCGGTAGCTTATACCAATAGTGTTGCCTATGAATTGCAGCAAGATGAACAAAAATATGTCTCGCTTTGGGCCGCTGCTCAACGAGATATGCTAGAAGCTACAGCCGCAGAAGCCGAGTTTTGTGATGTCGATTTGAATTTAAAAATCATTGAGGGCAACAATCATATTCCATTATTGCTAACCGATGAACATTACAGGATTATTGATGCGGTCAATTATGACGGAAAGGATCTAAAAAAAGATACGGCTTTTTTTAGAAGAGAGATCGAAGATTTGCGCGCGCATTCTACACCAATTGCTTTGGGCGATGAGAACTACACCAATTACCTGTTTTTTAGACCATCTAGCTTGATTACTAGTTTAGAATGGTTTCCTTATTTCCAGTTTGTTATTTTGGGGGTGCTAATCATAATGGCTTATTTCACCTTCAGTTTTAATCGACAAGCAGAGCAAGAGCGTGTATGGGTGGGAATGGCCAAAGAGACGGCCCATCAATTGGGCACCCCCTTGACTTCCTTAGTCGGATGGTTGGAAAATATCAAGATGATGTATACCGAGGATGACGATTTGCAAATGATTGCAGATGAAATGAACACGGATGTAGAACTCTTAAAATTGGTAGCCGATCGTTTTTCAAAAATTGGTACCATACCCAAGTTGGAACCAGTGAATGTGTATGACAATCTGGACAAACACTTACAGTATGTACAACAGCGTGCTTCTCGAAAAATCACTTTTGACTTTCCCATTACAGAAGATTTGCCCCCCATTTATATTCAAATCAGCCCTTTACTCTTTGATTGGGTGGTAGAAAATTTGTTAAAAAATGCCTTGGATGCTATGGGGGGAAAAGGACAAATAAAGGCGCGTGTGCTGTATACCAACAATTTTGTGCATATAGATATTTCAGATACAGGAAAAGGAATTCCTAAAAATAAGTTTAAAACTGTTTTTCAACCAGGCTATTCTACCAAGAAACGTGGCTGGGGATTGGGTTTGTCTTTATGCAAAAGAATTATTGAGAATTATCACAATGGTAAAATTTTTGTACTAAATTCATCTGAAGAACAAGGAACAACTTTTCGCATCCAATTGCCTGCTGTAGCCAACACTTAAGTAGGCGCAAAAAAGAAACCGCACAACCGAGCTTGCGAGCTCACGCAGTAATAAAAAATGAGAGACTCGCGAAGCGATCTGATCTATTTGATACGGTGTATCGAATAGTCAGGCTCAACGCCGAGCTGGGGAAAAAGAATCGTTTTTTAGTACGAGAATTTTTTTAAGACTACTTAAGATGCCCACCAAGGCAGAAAAATTCCACTTACATTTATAACTTACTAGTAGCCTCGTTTAGTTGAGGAGCAAAGGAAGACCCATCTTAGAAGATGAATAGATATATAGCGTGTACCACTATGTTTAAATTTATGGTTGTGCTGTTTTGCAGCGTACTGATTACTACCACTCAAGCCCAATATACTGATACCATTCGAGTAATAGATGGAGATGGGTTTCCTGTGATTGGTGCTTCCGTGTATCTCGCGGCTGTGGATGATAATGATTTAGTGACCATTGATTCTTCAAGCTTCCACTTAACGGATATTGATGGACGAATTATCTACAAAGATTTGCCCTACGATACCTATTTGCATTTTGCTTCTATCCAACATCGAGAAAAAACGATAGACATTCACAGCATTCGGGCAAGCGGTTTACAAGTATTCTTACAAACAGGATTTATTACCACTATAGAAGTTATCGGTAAGGGAACGACCAATGAAAAAAGCCCCCTGTCAGAAGTGCCCAACCAAGTGACGGTCATTGACGACAAAGATATTGCCTTGTACAATCCCCAAACCTCTGCCGATGTTTTGGCGCAAAGTGGTAATGTTTATGTTCAAAAAAGCCAAATGGGAGGGGGAAGTCCCATTATTCGAGGATTTGAAGCCAACAAAGTTTTATTGGTTTTGGATGGGGTACGTCTTAACAATGCCATTTACAGAAGTGGGCACTTACAAAATGTGATTACTCTAGATAATGCGGCCATCGAACGGGTAGAGGTACACCACGGCCCAGGATCGGTGATGTACGGAAGCGATGCCTTGGGAGGGGTCATGCACTTTTATACCCAAACACCCCGTTTTCGATCTAGAGATCTCAAACCATTGGATGCCAATGTTTCTACCCGCTTTTCTACGGCCAATTTTGAAAGCACTAGTCATGTAGATATTAATGTAGGAAGCGAACGCTTTGCCTCGTTTACCAGTGTGACCTATTCTTCTTTTCAAGATTTGCGAGCAGGGCGTGTCAAGACCAGCGAAAACATGGCTCTATTCTGGAATCGCTACTTTTATGCAGCCCGCAATGATAGCGCAGATTATGTGGCTATTAATGAGAATCCAAATGTACAAGTGGGAACGCGTTATTCTCAATTGGATGCGGTGCAAAAATTGCGCTTTAAGCCCAAGGATGGACTGGAGTTTTTATTAAATCTACAATACTCCACCAGCTCTACTGTTCCACGCTACGATCAATTGACAGAAGGAGAAGTAACCGTAGAAAATGGTCAAATTGCAGAGCAGACCTTTCGATTTGCCGAGTGGTTTTATGGCCCACAAAATCGCTTCTTTGCCGCCTTTACCACCAAAATTGACAACAACAATATCCCAATTTTTACCAATGCAAACATTACACTAGCTTTTCAAGCCATCGATGAAGATCGAATTACACGCCGTTTTGATGATCCTCTGCGTCGTTATCAACAAGAAGACGTATTGGTGTGGACGCTCAACGCGGATTTTATCAAAAATCTAGGCAAAACAGAAAGCAGTACGTCCAAATTGCTGTATGGAATAGAAGCCACCCACAATGAAGTGCGCTCTAGAGTCGAAACCCAAAACATTCTCACCAATGACCGAAGTAATAGAGGCATCGGTACCCGCTATCCCGACGGTGGAAGCTCTATGACCACAGCAGGCGTGTATGCGAGTTACAAGATTAAATTGGGCAACCGAGCCAATATTATAGCAGGTGCGCGTTATGCCCTCGCCAATGTCAAAGCAAGTTTCAGAGATACCTTATTGTACCGATTGCCGTATGATAATATCAGTTCGCTCAATCAGGCACTTACAGGAAGCTTGGCCTTAGCTTGGGATATGGGCAAAGGGGTACAATTTAATACGGCCGTGTCCAGCTCCTTCAGAACGCCTAATATTGATGACAATGGAAAAATAAGAGCCAAAGGAGACGATATTACCATTCCCAACCCCAATATCAAACCAGAGCAAGCCCTCAATTATGAAGCAACCATAGGCAAGCAGTTTAAGAAGAAGGCTTGGATTGGTGCTACCTTTTTCTATACACGTATGTTTGATGCTATTTTGCAAGAACCCGCACAACTCAATGGCTCTGATAGTATGTATTATGATGGTTCGTTTAGAAATATTTATTCCAATGTCAATGCAGGGCAAGCCGCTATTTGGGGACTAAGTGCCAATGTCAAAGTAGAATTCTCAGAGAATATGTTTATGCGGCTTGGAGTGAATTATACCAAAGGTCAAGAACTAGAAACAGGTTTAGAACCTCGTCCATTAGCACACATTCCGCCTGTATATGGGCAGTTTGAATGGAGTTATGAGCGCAAGGTGTTCCAAACACGTTTGAATGTTCGTTTTAATGGTGCCAAACGATTGGAAGATTATTCCGATGATAGTTCAGAAAATTTGGACAAAGCATTGCCCGAAGGCACCCCAGCATGGTTTACCATTAATATTTATTCCAGCTTTCGCCTAAATCGAATCCTGACCTTGGATTTGAGCATTGAAAACCTGCTCGATTGGCATTATCGGCCTTATGGCTCTGGGGTTTCTGCACCAGGGATCAATGTTATTGTGGCTATGAAAGGACGGTTTTAGGGATGTTGGGGAGCGATTACAAGGCTTGTATAAGATATGGGTATATATTGCTGTATTGGCTATGTATACAGACAGCTAACGCCCAATTCCCCACCTACCTCCAACACGGCCACGCCCACAATGATTACGACAAACCTTGGCCAGCTTTGCATACAGCTTTACACAAAGGATTTAGGAGTATAGAGGTAGATGTCTATCCTTATAAGGGCAAACTAAAAGTAGCCCATTGGCCTTTTGCACTCAACAAGGCAGCTGATTTGGAAACGCTTTACATCCAGCCATTAGATAGTTTACAGCAAGCACAATCACCTTGGCTTTCAGATACTAGTCCGCTCATTCTTATGATTGACATCAAACGTCAAGGCATTATAGCCCAGCAATTACTAGAGCATCTTTGCCAAAAATACCCTTCTCTTTTTTGTCATTTTGATAATAACAACAAGCAACTTGCTCCTGTACAATTGCTGCTCTCAGGGCAATATGATTGGGAGGGTTGTCAGCAACAAAGCCCCCATTATTGGCAAATAGACGGCCGTTGGTCACACTTGGATGCCTCGCCCCAGTTAGTGCCTCGAATCAGCCAGCCCTATACGGCCAGCTTTAGCTGGAAAGGGCAGGGGGCAATGCCCCCCAAGCAACAGCGCCTGTTAAAAGGCTTGGTAGAACGGGCGCACAAAGCGGGCAAAAAATTACGCTTTTGGGGGGTGCCCAACAAAACAGCCATTTGGAAAGTTCTATCAGAGGCAGGGGTAGATTGGATACAAGTAGACGATTTGGAGGCGTATGAGTTTTTTTTGAAAAACTCCTTTTAGCAGAAAAACTATAAAAAAGAAAATAGTTTTGGCGACCTATTGTTTGCAAAGAGGCTTTTCTTGCCAAATAATTCACATATTTAGGTAAAAACTAGAAAATAAATGGTGGAATGTAGGGTTAGGACGTTATATTTGTTTGGTGTTTACAGAACATAAACCTTATGTTAGTGTTTTGTAAAGAGATAGACAATGTGTATTGATTTTTAACTTATTCGATCAATTGCAAGTGATCGTTTTTTCAAAGAAGTTGTTTACAAAGCAAATGAGCTGCCTCTTCAAACAACTTTAGAGCCTACTAAAAGCACTGCTTATGAATTTTAGCAAACTACTAGGATTAGTCACCCTTCTTTTCCCCTTCTTATTAATTGCACAAACACCTACTGCAACTACCACCGAGAAATGTGGTATCAGTGCAGAGACAGCTGCTGTTATCCGTCAACGTTTAATGGACAACCGTCGAGCGTTTACCACTCAAGATGTACAGCGTTTGGTCAATGGACGCAACACCACTTATGTTCCTGTGACGATTCACAATGTAGCAGCAGATGCTGCTGGAACAGGAAAAACGAGTGAAGCCACCATTATGGCCTTTTTCTGTGGCTTAAATGCACTTTATGCCGATCAGAATGTTCAATTCTTTTTGCACAGTCCTATTCGCAGTCGTGTTAGTAACTTTATTTATCAGAATGCAAGAACCAGCACGGCGCGTAGCCATATGTTGAGTTATCGGGTGCCCAATACATTGAATATGATTATTGGAGCGTCTGTAAGCAATCCAACAGCTAGTTGGTATGATGGAGGAGGCGATTTTATTTTTTTATTACAACAAATGTTAACGCCTGAAGCAAAGACAGAAGCCCATGAAATTGGTCACTTCTTTACCTTGAACCATACCTTTTATGGTTGGGAAGGCACCGATGCAGAAGGCGATTATGGTAATCAGAATGTTCCTTCATTAGTGCCACACTCTTCGGGCTTTTTTAGTTTTGTACCAGAATCTGTAGCGCGTACAGGAGCACAAGCCAATTGCCAGACGGCTGCAGATGGTTTCTGTGATACAGAAGCCGATTATTATTCTGATCGGGAACCTTGTCCTTACAATCCAACCGTAAGAGATCAGCATGGTGCTACGTTGAATCCAGATGAGAGCAATATGATGTCTTATGCTTTTGATGCTTGTGTAAATAGTTTTACGACAGAGCAAAAAGCGGCGATTGCAATGGATATTGCTGGTAGAACTTGGGTAAGCCAAACACCTAGCAATACGACAGATGTTACTACGACCCCAGCCGTTATTTCTCCTCAAAACAATACCCAATTGGGAAGTATCAACAACCCAACCGTGCGATTGGAGTGGGCACCTGTAGCTGGAGCAACTTGGTATTATATTGAGGTGATCGGAACCAACTTTCCTGGAGTATGGCTACCCAATGTTAATGATGTGCTTTTTAAAGGCATTCAATACAATAGTAATACGCATTTTAACTTGTCTACAGCCAACTTGGTTGCTGGCAAACGTTATGTATGGCGTGTCAAGGCACTCAATCCAGTGTCTACTTGTGCACCTCTTTCTACATATAGTCGTTTTGAGGCCGTAACCAATACCACTACTTCTATTGGAGATTTGCCTTTGGAGCAACAAATGACCTTCAAGATAATGGGCAATCCAATTACCACATCTTCTATTCCTGTTTCTATTTATGCAGCAGAGGATATTGTGGGCTCTGTGCGCTTATTTGGTTTGGATGGCCGAGAGGTACTTACGTTAACTAAGCAGACTTTTTCGCAAGGTGAAAGTTTGTTGCAATTGCCTGCCAATGAGTTGGCCAATGGGGTTTACTTAGCTGTTCTAATGACTGAAAAAGGACAACTACAACAAAAAATAGTGGTACAACGATAAGTAAACAATCGTTCTTATCACTATGAAAATAAAAATAATAAATGGCAGATGCTCTTGAAGTATCTGCCATCTTTATTTGAAAGCTTTAGATTAGGGAACGAACCAAGCCCTTCGAGCGTTAGCAATAGCAACGAATTAATATAAATAACAATAACCCGTGCGACTAAATACCCTGTGTACTAAAGCACGACTAAATAAAAAATACAACAATGTTTGGAACCGTAAAAAAGTGGCTGGGAATAGAAGGTACTCGTGTTCGTTTGCACACTCTTTCTGTTTATCCCAATACTGTTAAAACCATTAATGGCGAAATAGAGGTCTATGCCAAACAGACCGAAACCATACAATCTATTCGTCTGCGATTTTTGGAAGTATACACGCGTGGCAAAGGAGAGGACAAACGCATTGATGAATATGAATTGGGAACCTGGTTATATGATAATCCACTTACCCTGCTCAATGGAGAACGTCAATTATTGCCCTTCAAATTGGCTTTTGAACCTTTGCAATCGGCTATGGATCGCCGCGCCCAAAAAACTCGCTTATTCAAAGGAATGGTTAATCTAATGAAAAACCTAAAAGGGGTACAATCAGATTATAGAATCGAAGCAGAAGTGATTGTAGAAGGGAGCACTTGGCACCCTATGGCGAAGGCCAAAATTGTCTTTGAAGACTAACAACCATTATTAATAATCCTAAATAAATAACCTCTTTCATGCTGTAATATGAAAGAGGTTATTTACTTTTGCGCCAATCTTTTAACACCGTAGGTGGTTTTCTCCAATAGAGAAAACCTTAAAAGGGAATGAAGTGCAATTCTTCAACTGTCCCGCAACTGTGAATAGCCAAAAGGTTGTTGTATTTATGTTTTGCCACTGTTTTGAGGAATAAAAAATGGGAAGGCCATACAACAATGCTATGAGTCAGGAGACCTGCCTAAGGTGATATTGGTATATGCTTTCGTGGACTGAAGCAACCAATTCAGAAGGAAGGTCCTCTTCATTTCTCAATTGGGCTAGTTGTTATCAACTAGCTTCTCTTCTTGTAAGCATAGGTTAATTTTATTTCTTCATTGTATAATAAAAATTACTATGCAAACTGTTTTTACAACTCTATTTTTAATTTTATTTTTTAGTTGGGGTATGAGTGCCCAAAACGAATCCATCATTGTTGTGAATGGTGGTTTATTTGGTGGTACGAATTACGCCAATGTTACCATCCAAAATCTAGATCCTATGGCTACCCCAGCCAGCAAAATAGGAGACATAGAGGTAACGTCCATTCAAGACATTTTGATTGATAGCAACTTTGCTTATATAGCAGCACAGGATAGTATCGTAAAATACGATTGGACAACTAGAACCCGTGTAGCTGCTGCTGAGTTTGGCGGACAAAGCACGGTAAAACTCGCTTTGTATCAAGACAAACTCTTGGTGGGGAATTACTTTTTGCCTTTTGGTTCTACTGCACCTTACCCCAATAACTTGTGCATCTTTGATGCCAATACATTGGTGTTTTTGGATAGTGTTCCAGCAATTACCCGACCTGTAGAGGATATGCTGATTGTTGGCGACTATGCTTATATCGCCCAAAACAATAGCAAGACCGTAGGTTTTGGCGATACACTAGGTTTTCTTACTACCTATGATATACAAGCAGATACCATTGTGCGCCATGATACCTTGGCAACAGGAGGAGAGGAACTGGGGCGATTGGTAACAGAGAATGGGGTGATTTATGGGTTCAATGGGCCGAGCAATACCATTAGTGAATACACCATTGCTACTGGTGTTTCCAACACTTATGCTGCTGGTGTGGATCTAAAGCCAAGAGATTATGCAACGGCTGCCTTTCCAGCAGGCAATGGCGTGTGGTATGTTCCTTATGATAGTGGTATTGGGAGCTACAATTTAGTAACCAGAACGGCTGTAATGCACCATGTTACTTACCGAGGCACTTCGGCATTTACATTCAATACGGCTAATAATACTTTTTGTGTTTCTACCATTAATTTTGGTAACCAAACACAGAATACAGGAATTGTATACAATTTACAAGGAGATAGCTTGTACAGTTTTGAGGTAGGATTTTCACCAGAGGCATTAGTTGTAGTATCCAACAGTTTATTGAATACGAGAATTGTACCTGCTCAGGGAACAGAATTGCAATATACGCTTGCTCCCAATCCTGCCCGTGAGCAATTGACCATTACACTAGAAAAAGCACAACCTGTGCATGTAGAAGTTATCAATCAAGTAGGTCAACCCATGTTGGTAGAGCAAAGTTATCAAGCCCAAACTATCTTAGATGTATCTCATCTGGCTACGGGAACCTATTGGGTCATAGTCATTGATGAAAAAGGTAGAATGCGTACCCAAGGATTTACCAAACAATAAACGTATTTTTTTATAAGACCATCGCTTTAGCTTAATTCTATGCTCTATTGTTGTTCGTTGAAGTACAAAACTGTATTTTGATGAATAGCAGTAGAGCATTTTTATGACCAAACCAATAGAGATGGGGATTAGTTATTATGAAGGAAAAAAATACCAAATCGCGCAAACCAAACTGGTAGAAGATGCCTTGACTGTAGAGGAAGCACTACAAATTGTTATCAATAACAAACCCTTTACGATAACCATGCGTACCCCTGGCGATGATGAAGCACTGATTAGAGGATTGTTGTATTCGGAAGATGTGTACCGCCAAACAGCACCCTTAGTAGTAGACTTTCGTCAAAAAAACAAGATTACAACCATTGCTCAGGTCCAATTGGCGCGACAACAACTGGGGACAGGCATAGAAAGTACCCGCAATTTATTGGCGGTTTCTTCTTGTGGTATTTGTGGTCGCCAAGCCTTAGATGCTAATTCTACCTTCAAGTCTGTACTTACCAAAAAAGCAGTGCTAAACCCTGCACAATTGTATCAAGCCTTTGAGCAGATGCGCGAGCAACAAGTTGTTTTTTTGCGTTCGGGGGGAGCACATGCTGCTGCTGCTATCAGTGCACAGGGCGAAATCTTGGTGCTGATGGAAGACATTGGGCGGCACAATGCTGTGGACAAAGTGATAGGGGCATTACTGCAACAAGAACAACTAGAACAGGCCGTTGCTATATTGGTAAGTGGGCGAATTTCCTATGAAATTGTTTCCAAAGTGTATAGTGCACACATTCCTATTTTGGCAGCGGTATCAGCCCCTTCTTCTTTGGCAGTGGAGTATGCCAAGCAGTTTGGCCTGACCTTGTTGGGCTTTTGTCGAGGGCAAAGGGCCACTTGTTATGCCAATACTTGGAGAATTGCTGAGGAGACTATCTTAGATTAAGACAACCAATTATGGAGCAGTTGTAGATGGGGCTTGATTGGGGGATAGACTCGAACACGAATGGTGAAATTCCCTTCCACACCTTTTAGCAATAATTGTTCAGGACAGGTGAGCTTGAAGAAGGGTTTGGCAAAATGGGGATAGTAGGCCAATTGACCAAACTGCCCAAGATGCTGCACCAGCGTTGCGTCAATGGCTTGATGGAGCAAGACTTCCTTGATGGTAGAGCCATCCAAACAATCTTCCAGATGCCTTATTTCTATGATTCTTGTCAATGTTGTTCTGTTATTAACATAATTTCTTTCATGGCTGCAATAAATAAATCCACTTCGCCAGTAGTAGTAAAATAAGAAGGGCTAATTCTAATTGTACCTTGTGGTGCGCTTCCAATTTGTTGATGGATGAGTGGGGAGCAGTGCAACCCAGTTCTTACTATAATATTAAAATTCTGAGCCAACAAATAGCCTACATCCTCATTGCTGATGCCCTTAATAGTAAACGAAAGTATAGTAGAAGCATTATTATCAGGATAATAAAACTGAATGTTTGAATATTTTGCTAATGCTTTTTTGATGGTTTGAATGGTCGTATGAATTTTGTTTCGCAATGTCGTCAATCCTATATTTTGAATGTATTGCACCCCTTCATACAAGGACACAATGCCTACCCAATTAGGTGTACCTGCTTCATAATAGCTCGGCAGGGTAGTGGGTTGGTAAAGCAAGTCACTACTAGAGCCCGTGCCTCCTACTTTCAATGGGGTGGGCAGCATCCGATCACTGAGATAAAGGCCTCCAATGCCTGCTAATCCTCCTAATGCCTTGTGTCCAGTAAAACAAAGTGCATCAATATGAGCCGTCTGAATATCAATAGAGTAGATACCTGCACTCTGAGAAGCATCCACCACAAATAGTATATCTTTGGCGGCCAGCCATTGTCCAATAGCTGTTATATTGTTGACGGCTCCCGTTACATTGGAGCAATGGCTCATTACCACAAGGGCTGTTTCTTGTTTTAAATACTTGTCCAGCACCTCTAACTCTACTTTACCATCTTCAGCACAAGGAACAATAGACAAATCTATTAACTGTTGTCGTTCCATGGTTTTTAGAACCCTCAAAACAGAATTATGCTCTATACAAGTGGTGACAACATGTTTGCCTTTTAGATGCAGGCCTTGTAGCACCAAATTTAAAGATTCAGTAGCACCAGAAGTAAATACCAGTCGATTGGGAACAGGGGCATTGAATAATTGAGCCAGAACAACCCTACAATTGTTTTGGAGATGGCTGTAAGGAACTAAGGTGCTGTTGCCTCTAGACAAATGCAGGGGAGGTTGCTGCAAATAATCATCTACGGCTTGTACTACTGTCGGTGGTTTTGGAAAACTACTAGCAGCATTGTTGAGGTAAATACATTCCATGAGTCCGTTCAATTATTGGCTCACTTGTCGTTGGTTGAATGGCCATACAAGTTTACTGCGCTTTGGCTTTCGTTACGAGAAATTCGCCATAAGCATCTCCAGATTCAATGCCTTTGAGTTGTGTACACTCATAAGTGCCAATAGCCTTGCCCTTGGGATCATAGGCTCCAGCATAAGCCAATTCCATAAAAGCAGCCGAAACCCCTCTAATCATATAAGCATTCATTTTATTAGAATTGCCATAGACCACACTATCCGCTTCGTAATAGTCATAAGCTCGAACGACCATTTTTTCTCCTGGAATTAACGCTACAATTTCTGTATTGGCCCAACCCCATGCGGTAAAAATAGCAAAAGCACCATGCAATACATCTTCAGGTATGTTCTCTAACATAGGAGCGACTACGGCATTCCATTCATCAGAAGTAATAATCCCATAACCTGTGTGATAACCACACTCATGGGCAGCATTGTACAGCAAATATTCTTTGTAATAACGCATTTCATACGAAGACTTCGCTACAAGACGCTCTGCAAAAGCATTCCAAAAATTAGTGGGTAACTGATTAACCGTTACATTAAATCCATCAATGATTCCATTGCTATCAGGTAACATGTCTATTTGCGACATTTGATGGATGATCTTCTTTCTATCTATGGCCATTTATCTTCTTCTTACGTTAAAAATAGAATGGGCAGCCCCCATTACTATGCTTTGTGTTTCTACTGCTTCAAAAGAGCAGGCAGGCATATCCAAACAGACTTCAAATAGTGCTTCAATATAGCCTCCCGAAATATAATTAACCGCTTTGTCATAAACGCCCCATTTTTTTATCCAGCCACTATCGGTATGGGAGTAAGGAAGTTGTACCACACCAGAGTATTTACCTATAAACTCTACCTCTAGTTTACCCAAGCCCAATAAAGCATAATATTGACTGGCAATATGTACTTTTTCTTCCAAAGTGTTGATGGTAGGATGAGTAGAGAAATAATGTTCTAATAAATCTCTGAAACTCTCTCTTGCACATTCTTTGAGCAATGCTGTTTCGCCAGCATCTAATGCCAGTTGGGTATATAAACAAGTATAATGGTGGCAATGCAAAACAGACAAAATTCCATTGATATAGTGTCTATTGGATTTTTTATCAAAATGATGATGGTACTCAATATTCGTTTTTTTAACAACAGGCATAACTATTCTTTATTTAAACTCTTTTCTTATTTCATTCATGGCTTCTGTGAAGAGTGTAACCATTTCAGGGCTATCTTCAATTTCAGTAGCTTTAATACTAGGAGTCTTTGTGATAACTGCTAAACGAATCTTAGCTTTTAATCCACCAATATTATCAGCCTCATCATAGAACTGTTTCAGTTGTTCTGCCATAGTTTTTATTTGTATGTAATTGATGGATACCTTTGGTCGTTATTACAATTCTATGAATAGAAAAAAATGTAAAGGCGTATAAATTAGATGCTGTTTATAGCTAAAAAAAGCATTAACTTATTTGAAATCAATTATTTAGTGTTGGTCTTTTGTAGAGATATGTTGGGTAATGATTTATAAAATCATTGTAATGCCTCAAAATACAAAAAGTTTATTAACTCATACAAATAACTTAGAAGCAGTGTGTAATAGTTTTGTGAAAAAAAGTTAGATAACTAATAATGAAGGTAGTTAAGCATCAATAGTTTTTTGAATTACCTCAACTTCTACAAATTTGGAAGAAGGAATTTTGACCGTAGCATCGCGACTAGCTAAAGGAACCAAGGCATTGGTTTCTGGAAAATAAGTGCCAATACAACCTGGAGTAATATCATAAGCTACCAATTTAAAGTTGTCTACTTGGCGTGTTTCTCCTTGATAATGGCTAATGAGATGAACGACTTCTTTGTTTTTAAATCCTGCATGTTTCATGTCCTGCGGGTTCATCAATACCACCCGTCGTTCATTCTGAATACCTCTGTAACGGTCGTCCAAACCATAAATAGTCGTATTGTATTGATCGTGGCTTCTTATGGTCATCATAATAAAATGTCCCTCTTGAATTTGGCGATTGGGCATAGGATTGATCGTCAAGTGCGCTTTGCCCGACGGGGTATTAAATTGGCGTTCTCTGGCTCCATTGGGCAAATAAAAGCCAGCAGCTTGGCGCACGCGTTCGTTGTAATGTTCAAACCCTGGTATACACGCCTCAATATGATTGCGAATGACATTATAATCGTCAATCATTGCTTGCCAATCAATAAGACTCGCCGCACCAAACAAAGCTTGTGCTAATTGTCCAACAATAGCAGGCTCACTCAACAAATGATCGGATGCTTTTTCAAAGCTGCCCTCACTAGAATGCACCACTCCTGTAGAGTTTTCGACAGAAATAAACTGAGGGCCACTTGCTTGGGTATCTTGTTCAGAACGCGCAATACAAGGCAATATAAGTGCTTCTTGTCCTGTAATCAGGTGCGAACGATTGAGTTTGGTTGATACTTGTACCGTCATGGCACAATTTTGCATGGCTTCGCCTGTGACTTGGCTATCAGAAGTGGCGGATACAAAATTGCCGCCCATACCCATAAAAAAACGAACCTTGCCATCGCGCATGGCCTCTACGGCCTCTATCGCCGAGTAGCCATGAGGCCGTGGGCAAGTAATGCCAAAATGCGTATCAAGGGCCACTAGTAACTTTTCGGGAGGCGATTCCCATACCCCTACCGTGCGATCACCTTGTACATTGCTATGCCCTCGAACAGGGCAAGTACCACCACCAGGAATGCCAATGCTGCCTTTTAACAAGAGTAAGTTCACTACTTCTTGCACGTTTTGAGTGCCATTTTCTTGTTGAGTCAATCCCATTGCCCAGCAAATAATAATTTTCTTTTTCTTAATTAATAAGCGGGCAAAACGTTTGATTTCATGGCGAGGAACACCACTTTGCGCTACTGCTTCGTCAAAGTCAATGGTCTCCAAGTGCGCCAGCAATTCCTCATAGCCGGTGCAATATTGTTCTAGAAATGGCCAGTCAAATACGGTTCCTGGGTTTTCTTTTTCAGCTTCCAGCATCAAAATCATAGCAGCTTTGAGCAGGGCAATATCACCATTGATGCGAACCTGTAGATGTTGGTTGGCAATAGTTGTCCCTCGTTGGAGCACACTTATAGGGCTTTGAGGATTGACAAAACACTCCAAACCTGCTTCGGGCAGTGGATTGACACTCACAATAGTTCCGCCATTTTTTTTGCATTTTTCTAGAGCTGTTAACATTCTAGGATGGTTGGTGCCAGGGTTTTGCCCCATTACCACAATCAGCTCTGCTTCATACAAATCTTCTAATTTTACAGATCCTTTACCAATGCCCAAGGTATTGCTCAATCCTTTGCCTGTGGGTTCGTGGCACATGTTGGAACAATCGGGCATGTTGTTGGTGCCAAACTGTTTGGTCATCACTTGATACATAAAAGCAGCCTCATTACTTGTTCTACCAGAAGTATAGAAGACGGCTTCATTGGGATGCTCTAAGTTATTTAGTTGATGGGCCATTTTTTGGAATGCCTCCTCCCAAGAAATGGCTTGATAATGCGAGCTATCTGCTGCGAGATACATGGGCTGTGTAATGCGCCCAGATTTGCCAATCTTAAAATCTGACCAACGGCTCATTTCTTCTACACTATATTTGGCCATAAACGCAGGATCTACTCTCGCAGTGGTGGCTTCCTCAGCTAATGCTTTGGCTCCATTCTCACAATATTCTCCCAAGGAAGAGCGATGGTCGTCGGGATCGGGCCAAGCGCATCCAGCACAGTCCCAGCCTTTTTTTTGATTCATCTTATTGAGGCGTTTTAATCCTTCAAATATTCCTGTTTCTTTTTGCAAATGCTCTAAGGAAACCAATACAGCAGGAATACCAGCCGCTCGTTTTTTGCGCTTGGTTAGTTTTAAATTCTCAAACGTAGCAGGAGGAATGATTTGGACATCTCTTTTCATGATAATAACATTAGGTAAGTAGAACTATAACATACAGTTGGTTAAAGCAATCAATGAAGTTACTAAATTTAAACAAAAATTAGTTGGCACACTAAATTAATACTCAAACAACCTTATATTGTTTTGTAGAAACCAAGCAGTACAATCCATCAACTTTGTCTATTGGTTAATTTCTTCTCTAACTACTTCCAAACGATACGATTATGACTACCAATACACCCTTTCCATCGGATATAGAAATCGCACAAAGCAATCAGATGGAACACATCAAATCTATTGCCCAAAAACTACAAATTGAGGAAGATGACTTGGAGTATTATGGAAAGTACAAAGCCAAATTGCCCCTGTCCTTGCTCGATGAAGAAAAGATGGCTCAAGGCAAATTAATACTGGTAACTGCAATGACTCCTACACCAGCAGGAGAGGGCAAAACAACCACTTCTATTGGATTGACGGAGGGGTTGAATAAATTGGGCAAGCAAGCTACTGTGGTACTAAGAGAGCCTTCTTTGGGGCCTGTTTTTGGCATCAAAGGTGGAGCCGCAGGGGGCGGATATGCTCAGGTCGTGCCTATGGAAGATATTAATTTGCATTTTACAGGTGATTTTGCGGCGGTAGAAAAGGCCAATAATTTATTGTCTGCGCTGATTGATAATAACCTACAAAGCAAGACGCATAAGTTGGGGTTAGATCCTAGAACCATTGTCTGGAAACGGGTAATGGATATGAATGACCGAGCTTTGCGTCAAATTACGATAGGATTAGGAGGTACAGGCAATGGAATGCCTAGAGAAGATGGGTTTAATATAACCCCTGCCTCAGAGGTGATGGCCATTTTGTGTATGGCCAAGGATAGAAAAGATTTGAAAGAAAAATTAGGGAATATTTTGGTAGGGTTTACTTATGATAAAGCACCTGTTTATGCCCGTGATTTGCAAGCAGAAAATGCGATGGCAATCTTGCTCAAAGATGCCATAAAGCCCAATTTGGTGCAAACCTTAGAAAAAAATCCAGCAATTATACACGGTGGCCCTTTTGCAAACATAGCTCAAGGCACCAACACTATTATTGCGACCAAAATGGGCTTGTCTCTATCGGATTACGTGGTGACAGAGGCAGGATTTGGAGCGGATCTGGGTGCAGAGAAATTTTTGAATATCAAGTGTGTAGCGGGCAATCTAAAGCCCAACGCTGTCGTGCTGGTCGCTACGATCAGAGCTTTGCGCCATCATGGTGGTGCGCCCAAGACCGAATACAATACGCCTAGTGTAGAACGCGTAGAAGCAGGGCTAGAAAACCTGATCAAACACATCGAAAATTGTCAGAAATTTGGCTTAAATCCTGTAGTGGCCATCAATGCTTTTCCAAGTGATACGCCCGAAGAAGTGGCACTAGTAAAGGCGAAGTGTGCTGCTTTGGGCACACCAGCGGTAGTCGCCAAGGGCTTTGCCGAGGGAGGCGCAGGAATGACAATTTTGGCACAAGCGGTATTAGACCAAATCGAGACAGGAACAAGTGCGTTCAAGGCGCTGTACGATTGGAATTTGCCCATCAAAGAAAAAATTGCTACTATTGCCCGTGAAATCTATGGAGCCGATGGCGTTCTTTATTCCAAAAAAGCAGAACTCAATCTCAAACGCATACAACGTCTAGGTTTAGAAAATTTGCCTGTTTGTATGGCCAAAACTCAAAAATCGTTCTCAGATAATGATAAGTTATTAGGTAGACCTACTGGTTTTACCGTAGAGGTAAGAGAATTTGAATATGCTGTGGGGGCGGGCTTTATTATTCCAATCTTGGGCAAAATGATGCGTATGCCAGGGCTGCCTGCTGTGCCTGCTTCTGCTGGGATGACTATTGATGATGAGGGTAAGATTTCAGGTTTGTCCTAACACTATCTTTGTCTTTTAAGGACTAAAAACAAACCCATAATTTTTTTTCTAAAAATAGGGCTGTGGTTTTCTTATAAATTAACTGAATATTTTTTTGCAGAAAAATTATTAAACTATCCCCGCTAACTTGTATCTTTATACCATAATTTGCTATCTTATAACTGTTTATAGACAATAAGTAATTATTTTTATACCAGACTATCTCTTCAATAAAGAGATTAAATAACACACAATGAATCACCTTTATACAACCTTACTGGGATTATTATCCTTATCAACTCTCCACGCCCAAAATGTTGGTATAGGAACCACCAATCCCTCCGAAAAATTACACGTAGTGGGCAATGCCCGTATTACGGCCTTAGGTGGTAGCGGCAATGCCTTGGTTCTTTCTAACAATAACGGCATATTATCTACACGCGCCTTGAGTGGTAATGCCACCGATGTACTTGTTGGAACAGGTAATTTTGTACCTATTGCTTCTCTTAATGATGATGATTGGCAAGTATCGGGCAATAATTTATTGAGTATTCCTACAGGCAATGTGGGAATTGGTACCACTGCTCCTCAAAGCAAATTGCAAGTAGGCAGTGGTATTGCAGGCGGTTATCGTACTTGGATGCAAAATGGTTTTATTGCTGGCGATGAAACCGATGGAATCTATGTCGGGGTAAAACGAGAAGGGGCTGATCGGGCAGATGCTGTGATTGCTTGGGGAGATAATCCCGATGAAAGTTTGCGTTTTATCCATACACTATCAGGAGGAGGAACAACATTTGCAGAACGTATGCGCCTCACTAGTGCAGGAAATCTAGGAATTGGGGTAACCAATCCAGCAGAACGCCTAGTTGTTTATAGAGATCAGGATATTTCCTCTGAAATAGGGCGTGCGCACATAGGACACATGGGACACGGTGACTGGGCAGGGTTTTCGCATATAGATGCCAATGGAACAGGCTCTTATGCCTTGTTGCAGAATACGGCAGGACGAACCTTGCTGAATGCGGCTAGCGGTCAAACCATAACATTGCGTCAAAACAATACCGATCAGGTACAGCTGGAGGCAGATGGAGATTTGGCTATGGTCAATGGCAATTCCTTTAAACAACCCAATAATGTGCGCCATGTAAAGAGAACCAATACACAGAGCCACAACAACAATGACAACTGGTGGTATATTACTGCTAACACAAACAATATCAATGTAGAACCTGGCAATATTATCAAACTAGAGGCTACCTTTATGACGCGTTTGTCTGGAGGAAGTGGGGTAGATGAATATGATTACAAGGTCTATTCAACAGGAACCTGTGGCGCTGGAGATCACAATGTAGTCGATGGTTATCGTCCAGACGAAACGGGCAATGATAATCACGATAACTTCAAACCTATATCGTATTTGGATTATTACGTGGTGCCTAATTGTACTGGTACGATGAGTTTTAGATTAGAACTTAGAAATAGAGGCGATGATAGTTACCAAGCCAAAGATGCGGTCTTGTTTATTACGAAATATTAATTCTCTCCCATTTCTGAACAAGTACTCTAAAGTACTATTATAAAAAAAATCAACAAGGAGTCATCCCCTACTTAAGGGATGACTCCTTGTTTTTCATTCTGGTCTAGGGTTCTTTAGTAACGAATACTCTTAGCTCTTTTAAAAATTGATAATCAAAACTGTAAGGTTTGCCTTTGGCTTTAGTGGTCTTACTTTTTTGCATTGCCCAAAAAGTAAGCAAAAAAACGTTAAGGCAAACAGCCTTTTGGCAGCCTCAAACCTTTAACTATAAACGACAGTGCTTACGACCAAAGGGAGCTAAACTCGCTTGTGCTCCAACAACAAAGGTTTTATTTTTAGCTGGTCTAAAAATAGGCTTCCAAAAAGCAATTACTTATTACAATACGCCCGCACCTTGCTAACGGCAGGGCCATAATTGAGTTGGGCAGCCTGCTGCAAGTCTGCACAGGCTTTTTCGGGCAACAATACTTGCAAATAAATTAAGCCTCTATAGTAGTAGGGCTGGGCAAATTGAGGATTAAACTCAATAGCCTTGTTGTAATCGGCCAATGCCCCATGCAAGTCGTTTTCCTGTTGCTTCAAGAAGCCCAACTTAACATACAAATCAGCATCCGCACCTTCCATCTTGAGCGTGCGTTCAAAATCTTGGCGAGCAGCAGTGAATTCCTTGAGTTCAAAATGAGCCAACCCTCTATTATAATAATATTTAGCCTTGTAAGGACTCGCTTGGATAGCTATATTGTAATCCTCAATAGCCGCTTCTACTTTACGTATTTTCATTTTAGACACGGCCCTGTAATAATATAACACAGGTACCAACGGCTCATGGGTATTGCTATCAATGGCCTCATTGAGCAAATCAATACTACGCTGGTAACGTTGTCCATCAAAATGCTTAATGGCCTCTTCCATAAGCGTTTCAGATGTTACAGTTGGCTCTTCTTCAGGGATCACAGCAAAATATTTGCGTGTAGCAAGTGGTTGGCTACTATCAGAGGAAACAGCTGTATGATCTTGGGCCAATACTGCAAAATTGCCGATCAAGAGAAGCAAAAACGAAATATAGAACTGCATGAATAATCGAATTGTGATTGGCGAAAAAAACTAGTTTGCTGGCTTAGAGGCACAACAAACGAATGAAAAGTACAAAAAAACATTCCAAAAGTTATACCAAGCCTTATGAGGATTCGTGAAATATAATCCCTTTTAGATAGGAGAAAATTGTACCCTTACTTCACTATAAACCTATCCAACAAAGGGTTAATCTGCTAGAGAAACCTTATCTTTGTACAAAATATAGTATCTATTATGGTGAATTTGTTGCCCACAAGATACCAAAAACAGTTTAATTATGTTTATCAATTGTAGAGGACGGCTGTTGTCATTAGAAATACCTGTAATAATGGGGATTCTTAATGTTACCCCTGATTCTTTTTATGCAGGTAGTAGGGTAGAATCCGATAAAGCATTATTGGCACAAGCAGAACAAATGTTGTCCGAAGGAGCCACTATACTGGATATTGGAGGCGTTTCCTCTCGTCCAGGAGCAGCCATAGTTCCCCTTCAAGAAGAACTAAAACGCGTCATTCCTGCTGTTCAATTATTGCACCAACATTTTCCTCAAGCAATACTATCCGTCGATACCTATCGTGCATCAGTAGCCCAAGCAGCATTTGATGCAGGTGCTCATATTCTGAACGATATTTCAGGAGCTTCCTTAGACCAAGAATTGTTGCAAGTAGTGGCTGCTGCCAAGGCTCCCTATATTTTAATGCACATGCAAGGAATCCCCCAAACCATGCAAGAAAATCCACAGTATGGAGATTTGATGACCACTATTTTGGATTTTTTTATTGATAAAATAGGACAACTACAAACTTTAGGTGTACAAGATATTGTCTTAGATGTAGGCTTTGGTTTTGGCAAAACAATGGCACACAATTATGAATTATTGGCGCACTTAAATGCCTTTAATGCTTTGGAACAGCCTCTTTTGGTAGGGGTTTCTAGGAAATCTATGATTTGGAAAGCACTAAAAAATAGCCCTGCCGAGGCTCTAAATGGCACAACAGCTTTGCATATGGTAGCCTTGCAACAAGGTGCCAAAATATTGCGCGTACATGATGTAAAAGCAGCCCAAGAAACTTTGATGCTGTGGCAACAATTGGAACAAGCAGCAAAAGTGTAACTTTTGGCCGAAAAAAAATTATAATAAGAGAAGAAGAGAATATATGGAACCAACACAAAAACGCGTTTTAGGAATTCAATTGGCAACAGATCCCCGTTGGGTAAATTTGGCAGAAATGAGCTTGGAAGAAATCTTAACCGATCATGCTTATTGCGAACAGAAAGCAACAACGAGCTGTATTAGCCTGATTCAACGGTACTCTGATAAAACCTTACTAGTAGAAAAGGTTGCTCCTGTCGTTTCGGAAGAGTGGAGCCATTTTAGATTAGTACTCAAAGAGTTGGAAAAAAGAGGCTTGAAACTGGGGCGACAGCGAAAAGATGAATATGTGAATGCCCTGATGAAGTTTGTGCGTAAAGGCGTAGACGAAGCATCTTTGTTCTTGGATCGCTTGCTAGTGTGTGCTATGATTGAAGCGAGAAGTTGTGAGCGTTTTCGATTGCTCTCCCTACATATAAAAGAAGAAGCTTTACGCAATTTTTATCATAAGTTTATGGTTTCAGAAGCAGGGCATTACAGAATGTTTTTGGATTTGGCAACGCATTACACTGGTGCCGAAAAAACACAAGCGCGTTGGAAAGAATGTTTGGCTTTTGAGGCCGAATTAGTCGCTAAGTTAGAACCTAGAGCAGATAGAATGCATTAGAACGCCTGCCTTTACAGTTGTTATACAATTATTTCAAGTAAAACGAACCACTTACCCCAATAGAAACGTTTTATTAGTAAGGAGCAAAACGAAAACCATTCCTTAGCATATTAGAGCGTCGTTTTTTGGTTGCTTTTAAGCAGCCTCACTACTCGCTAACTTAGCAGACCCCAGTAACACAGCTAAAAATAACACATTATGAAGTATTTTTTTACTATAAGTTTTTTGATTCTTTGGACACTTCAGCTACAAGCGCAATGTGAAGGTGTTTTTACCAAAAATATCACACATAGTGATATGCATACCTTGAGCACAAAGACCAATATCTTAGTAGCGCGTATTAATTTTGATTATAGTATTAAGTTTGAGAATTCTGAGGAAGGGATTACGGCTATAGTTACTACAACAGGACACGACTACACCCTGATTAAACCATTGGAAAAGGACGATAAATTGATGTTCATTTCCGCAGATGGTACCAAGCGTCCTTACAACTTCATTTATGATAGTGAGAAAACCAAGGTCCAAAACCGTGCAGCTTATATCAATACCGTGCAATTGGATATGGATGCAATAGAGTGGCTATCCAAAAACACCATTCGCCAAATTCGTATGGTGAATATGGTAGAAATGAAAATGTATCCTTTTTCTTTGGATGAGGCACGTCACAGTCAAATGCAGCGTACCCTTAGGTGCTTCTTACAAGAATTGGATCCCACCAAAGTCAAAGACAAAGAAGTAACAGCCAGTATGCAGAGTATTGCCGCAGGCAATAGCAAAAAAGTTGACAAAGAAAATACGTCGGCGGCTGCTACAATCGCCCGTAGTTCTGGTTCGCCTTGCGATCAATTGACCGATGAAGAAGAAAAATCATTAAAACGAGAATTGGTATTGCGTAAAGATGAATTACGCAATGAAATTGCAGAAGTAAGAAGAGAAAACGAAAAAATAAAATCGCGCCTTTCCAAAGACATTTCTTTAGCCAAAGAAAACGCTGCCAAAACTCAAGCAGCTATTGCCCAACAAGTATTAGATGCTCGAAAACGAGCTAATATTGAAATCGAAGAAGCAAGAGCAGAAGTATCCAAAGCGATTGCAGAGGCCAAGAAAACGGCAGCCAGTATTAGTGATCAGGCTCAACTAGAGGCATTGGCCGTCAAAACGCGCTCTGACCAAAAAATTCAAGAAATACAACAAGAAGAAGCTGAAAAAGTAGCGAGTGCTCGAAAAGTCGCTTCCGAAAAAATAGAAGAGGCTAATAAACAATTCCAAGTTGCCAAAGAGCAATACAATGTAGAGATTCAGACCATCAAGGAAACAGCTACAGAGGAATTGCAAAGCATTCAGAAGGAAGTAGCGGATAAAATTGCAGCGGCCAAAGCCAAGGCCAGAGCAGCGCAAAATCTTACCGCACAGGATGTGCTCACCGCTCGTCAATCTGCTGCCGAAGAAGTAGCCAAGGCCAAGGAAGATGCAGCAATTGCTATAGGAGCAACGAAGCAAAAAGCTGCTGAGGAAAAGCAAGCGGCACAATTGGATGTAGCCGATGTAAAACGCAAAGCTTCGGAAGAAATGGCAAGTATCCGCGAGCAAGCTGCGGCTTCGGTTGCTGCCACATTGGATAAAGCGGCCGAGGATCGCAAACAAATTGCTGCACAAATCGAAAAAGAACGCGGATTAGCGGCCGAGGAAATTGCTCGCATCAAAGCAGGTGTGGTAGCGGCCAAAGAAAATGCGGTTCAAGAAAACAAACTAACGGCCGAAGAAGTGGCAGCAGCCAAGGCCAAAGCGGCGGCTGAAGTCGCCAAAACCAAAGAGTTGACCTCTGAAGCGGTCTTGCAATCGCGCGAAGAAGCCGAACAGAAGAAAAAAGCCATTGCACAAGATATTGTTGCAGCCAAGGAAAAAGCTGCGGCCGAAATCGCTAAAATTAACCAAGAAATTCGCCTAAAAATAGAAGCAGCAAAAGCCAATGAGGCCAAAATTAAAGCTACTTCGGCAGAGGAAGTAATGGCTGCACGCGAAAAGGCGACCACCGAAATCCAAAAAGCACAAGAGGAAGCGATTGCCAAAATACAGGAGGCCAGCAAAGAGGTCAAAGAGCTGAAAACTAAATATGTAGAAGAAATTCAAAGCTCAAAACAAACTGCCCAAGAGCGCGTGGAGACTATTAGAACAGAAACGGCGGATCAAATTTCCAAAGCGCGCGCCAAAGCCAATGAATTAAAAACGGCTAGTGCCGAAGAAATTGCTGCTGCCAAGGAAAAAGCGGCCGAAACACTCTTCAAAACACAAGAAACTACGCTCAATCAAATTGCAGCACTCAAGGAACAAGAAGCACGCATCAAAAGTGAAAGCATTGAGGCAATGGCAAAATTTCAGCAGGATATTGCTGAAGAACGTGCCAAAGTCAAGGAAAAGTTGGCCAATGAAGTAGCCGCAGATAAAGAACGGGCGGCACTAGAGCGTCAAAAAGCTGCCAACGAAATTGCAGAAACCAAAGAACGCGCAGCGGTTGAAATTGCCAAAACAAAATCAAATGCCGCTTCTACTATAGAAACCATTCGCGCCAATACCGTAGCCGCAGAACAAGAGGAAACACTGCGGTTGTTAAAGGTAAAAGAAGAAGTAGCAGAACAAATTGCGCTAACTAAAGAAAAGGCGGCAACCGAAGTAGAGAAAGCCAAACAAGCCGCAGAAGCTAAGAAAAAAGAGATGCAGACAAAATTGGATTCTACGGTCAATAAGGCTCAAGAAGATATGGCCAAAGCCAAAGAAAAAGCAGCTACTGATATTGCATTAACCAAGGAAAAAGCAGCCGAAGAAATTGCTACTACCAAAGCCAAATCGGCAGAGGAGTTGCAAAAAATACAAGATGAAAATGCGGCTGCCAAAGTAGTATTGCAAGAAAAACTAAAAACAGCACAAGACGAAAATGCAGCCGCAGTAGCCCAATCCAAGGAAAAAGCGACAGAGCAAATTGAAACAGCCAAAGCTAAAGTTGTAGCAGAAGAGGCAAAAATTAAAACAGCAGAAGATATCCTCAAAGAAAAACAAGAGGCCATCGAAGCACAAGAGAAAAAAATAACAATCTTAGAAAAACGTGTTGCCGAATTGCGTAAGGAGGTGAATGGAACGGATTAAATAACTGTTAATAAACAACAGTAGCGTTTGGGGCTGGTATAGAACTTGCAGCCAAAGCGATTACAACAGCACTACTTCACCAGATTCATAGCTGTGAAGTGGTGCTTTTTTATAATTTTTATAATAAAAACACCATAAATGAAACAAGTATCATTGATCGTTTGCTTTTTTTTATTCGTAGGCTTCACTAGCCTGCAAGCACAGTATTCTAAAGTGGCTTATGTAGATATGGAAAAGGTGATGGACGCAGTGGAAGAGTATAAAACTGCACAAAAACAATTGGAGCAACAAGCAGAGCGTTGGCGACAAGAAATTGCTAGAGAATATGAGCAAATTGAGTCAATGTACCGCGAGTATCAAACACGGGAGCCACTCTTGAGTGATGAAATGCGTCAAGCCAAACAAGACGAAATTGTAGCCAAGGAAAAAGCAGTACGCAGCTTGCAAAATCTGCGTTTTGGCCCTGAAGGCGAGTTGTTCAAAAAGCGTCAAAGCTTGGTAAAACCTATTCAGGAAAAGGTGTATGGCATTGTGCAAAAATTGGCCAAAGACCGTGGATTTGATTTTATTTTCACAGCACCAGATGGCTCTACTTTGTTGTATGCAGCCGAAAATAAGGACTTGACTCAAGAAGTAATTAAGCGTTTGAAATAAGTTATTTTAAGAAAATTGTATGCAAGTAATAAAAGCACAACAATGGGTACTATTCAGCTTTTTGCTATGGATAGGTAGTAGTGTCAATTTGTGGGCACAGAGCAAAATCGCTTATGTCAATACGGATGCGGTGATTACGTCAATGCCCGATTACAAGACCACACAAAAAAGCCTGGAAATCTTTCAGAAAAAGTTGGTAGAAGAATTGGAGGCAGAGAAACGCACCATTGCCAAATATTATACAGAAGTAATTGAGCAGGTCAAAGGGGGATTACTTACGGCCAAACAACAGCAAGAGGCAGAAGAAAAACTGCAAAAAATGCAAGCAGATTTGCAAGCGAGAACCAATCAAGCCGACCAACGGCTTGCAGCCAAGGAAAAATCACTAACATCCCCCTTGTATGAAAAGTTCGAGGCAGCCCTAAAGGCCATAGCCCAGAAAAATAACTATACTTATATTTTGGACAAAAAACTGATGTTGTATAGTGCTGGTGGTATTGATGCAACCAGTCAAATGAAAAAACAACTTGGAATATAACCTTTCCTTTCTAGTAGAGCTGTAAAGTCTGACGGCTCTACTAGAAAACCATCAAAAAATTACCAAAGATTTATAAACGGTATTTCGGTCGCTCGTAATGGCTACCCAATAGGTTCCTGACGGCAGGCTGCTGACTTTCCATTGCAAATGATGGCTATGGGTGGCTGTTTGGGTATAGTGGCATTTGCCTGTAATATCCAAGACCCTAATTTGCAATTGTTGTGCAACCCGATCTAATCGTACATTTACTTGATTGTTGGCAGGGTTGGGATAGAGCTGCACAGACTCCGAGCCAGTAGGGAAGTCAACTACTTTGGTGGGAGAGTAGCTTTTTTCTCCGTGTTGGTCAATACTTTGGATACGATAATAATTGTAATGGGGAAGGGGGGTCTCATCTACCCACGAATAGTTGTTGGTGGTATTGTTCCACTGCTGATGAACCAACTCAAAGTTGACGGCATCCGAACTGCGTTCTACTATAAATTGTGCATTGGGATCATCTGGATTGTCTGTCCAATTTAGGTGAGCATGATTATCGTGTGCAGTCACCTCAAAAGATTCTACAGGGGTAGAAAGAACCATACAATTGCCAGTATTGCCAGCGACCGCAATATTATCTACTCTCAAAAATTCGGTTCCTGCCCAAGTTTGTACGGTAATCCTAATTTGAAGTGTATTACCAATCAAGCAATTAGACACAAAGGTAAAGTCATTAAAATTGCCCAAAGTAACATAATCACCATTAGTACAGGAAGCCCTGTTGCAGGTACCACCAAAAGGGCTGATATTTTCTATAAAAGCTCCCCCATCTACACTGGTTTCTACTTTGATAAAATCTGTACAGTTGCAAGTACTTGCACAGGTGTTGCACCCTTCCAAATCGCCCTGTTTGGACAAATCCATACTAACCACCACGCCTATAGGCTGACTACTAATATCAATATCTTCCGATGTCCAAAAGGCATCACCATTGGTATCTCTGCCTTCTAAAAGGCCATTTCTAACATCAAAATAATCGGTAGCCGCCGCAGAGCTAGGGCAGGTTGATTGCCAATCTGGAGTAGGATTATTGGAGTTGTCATTGTTGCCCGTGGCTGTACCGTCAGTATAACTGTTGAAATCCTCTGACCAAATGACCTGAGCATAGGTGGTCGAATGAAATAATAAAAAAAGGAGTAGAATGTATTGATACATGTGTGTGATTTTATATAATTATTTGATTTCGTGTTATTTGTGTCCTAAAGATAAGCATTTTGGATTTTTTATAAGTTGGTGATGAATTCAAATAACCACATTTAAAGTAAGCTTAACTTTAGCGTAATATTAGCTTGTACGATAGAAACAGAATTGGATAATTTTATGACATTTCTTTCCTTACAATCTTGTTAAAGGCTGTTAAATCACACTCAAATCCTACTATAGTTCTGTTAAGAAGGCTTTGCCTCTGTAAATACGGCATTACATTGCAAGTAATAACCCGTAACTGAAAATATTAATCACCTCCAATCCTCAGGGATTAGATTAAAATCCTCCTTATTATGAGATTATTTATTATCACAACTGTATTGGTACTAATGAGCAGCCTTGCGTGGGCACAAACTCAAAAAATTGCTTACGTAGAATCCGAACGCATTGTTCCTGAAATGCCTGCTTACAAAAAAGCACAAAGTGAATTAAAGGCATATACCAAGCAATTACAAAAAGTATTGCAACAGAAACAGACAGCCTTAGAAAAGGATTATGTGGCGGTTATGGATTCTATAAAACAAGGTATTATGAATGAGTTGCAAAAACAACGCGCCCAGATTCGCCTTCAAAATGGCCAACAACAATTACAACAAGAAGCCTCCAATGCGGATAAGAAGGTAGCCCAAAAAGAAGGGGACTTGATAGAACCTTTGTATAAGAGATTTAATGAAGCACTAGAGGCTGTAGCTAAGGCCGAGGGCTATACTTATATTTTAGATAAGCAATTTATGCTGTACTTTGTGGGGGGGATTGATGCTACCGATAAGGTGAAAACTAAGTTGGGAATTTAGATAAATAGAAAAAAATCTAGTAAAAAAGACTAGTAATAGACCATATTTGCCCACTTCCATATAATACTTCTATTTTTGTGCGAGTTACATTAGGTCAAAACAACACGAATCCTTACTTTTGTACCCGCAAATTCACCCCTAGTGGTTGTTCTTGATTTGGGGTCTTTTTAAAAGTGGTACGCAATATGTATATATTCCAACAACAAGCCGTTGTTTCTTACTTTTAAAACATAACAATAGCGAGAACTAATGGACTGCTCGCCCAATGTGGGCAACTTTAAATTATTATCAATAAAAATTAAAAAGAATCAAGATGAAAAATGTCTTAAATCTATTATCCTTGTTCACCATAGTTGCATTTATGGCATTTGGTACAACTGCAAACGCTCAGAAAATAGCTTATATCGTTTCTGAGAGCATTGTTCCTGAGATGCCTGCTTACAAAAAAGCCAAATCTGAGGTGGAAGCTTACGGAAAGCAATTGCAGAAAGTATTGGAGTCAGAGCAGAAGAAAGCCCAAGATTACTACCAAGAAATCATGGAAAAAGCACAGCGCGGTGAACTTACTCCCAAGCAAGAGCAAGAAGCACAAGCCAAATTACAAACGATGCAAGCAGAGCTACAAAAACAAGCTGCTGATGCGGATCGTAAATTGGCAGAAAAAGAAGGATCATTGACCAAGCCTTTGTACGAAGAGTTGGACAATGCTTTGAAAAAAGTAGCCAAAGAAAACGGTTATGCTTATATTTTGGACAAAAAATTCTTGTTGTACTCTGAAGGTGGAATCGATGCTACTGCAAAAGTAAAGGCAGCATTGGGAATTTCATGGTAAGCCGTTTCAAACGTTATAAGATATTTAAAAAATAGCTCCTTTGAATAAAAGGGGCTATTTTTGTTTATATTGAAGTGTTGCAACATGCACTGTTATTGGTGTTTACAGAATACCAACGAATTCAAATTACTTGATGGATGTGATAAGATTGCAACCAACAGATTGTTAATATTATATGTGAGAATATTTTTGTTTTAATATTTTGATAATCATTAGTTTGTGTGTTTTTGTTTTACTAATTAGTTTGTAAGTGATAAGTAGTCGGTCAAAATTACTCCAAACAAAAAATGGTTATTTTTCTCCAGCTCATCGTTAAAAATACTCGTCTTAGCCCGCTAAGACTCCGTTTTTCGCCTTGATCTGAATAAAAATACTCCATTTTTTTAGTTAACATT
>JBGCDW010000223.1:0-33194 GCA_045105775.1 Aureispira sp. | reverse complement strand
GTTCATAGCAGTGCTATGGAATCAACCGAGCGGAGCGAGTTCATAAAATAATTTTTAACGATGAGTGAGGGAACCCCGAAGGGCTCACGAAGTAAAAAGATGCTTTTTTCGCTACGAATTTAGTCGTGATAATGTCTAATACTAAGCAAATAATTCTATAACAACACTCCATTGTTTGTAAAACAAAGGAAAACCGAATAAAAAGACTTTTGTTATATGCTATTTCTAGATTTTGAGAAACCAATAGAGGAGTTATATGAACAGTTAGCAGAGTTGAAAAAAACAGCTGACCTCAATGATGATATTAAATCACTTAATAAAGCTGTTAGTGCTTTAGAGAAAAAGATTGTAAGTACTAGGAAAAAGATTTATAGCAACCTTACAGGATGGCAAAAAGTGCAATTATCTAGACACCCCAACCGTCCTTATACTTTGTTTTACATTGAGCAAATGTGTAGCCGTTTTGTGGAATTGCATGGCGATCGTTGTTATGGTGATGATAAGGCTATTGTAGGTGGTATTGGTAAGTTGGACAAACACAGCGTTATGTTTATTGGCCAACAAAAAGGAGCCGATACCAAAATGCGCCAGTATCGCAATTTTGGAATGCCCAACCCCGAAGGCTATCGCAAAGCGTTGAGATTGATGAAAACAGCAGAACGCTTAGATATGCCTGTGGTATGCTTGATAGATACTCCAGGTGCTTTCCCTGGTATTGAGGCCGAAGCGCGCGGACAAGCAGAAGCCATTGCACGCAATTTATTTGAAATGGCAAAATTGCGGGTGCCTATTATTTGTGTGGTCATTGGCGAGGGTGCTTCTGGTGGGGCATTGGGAATAGGAGTGGGCAACCGCACCTTTATGATGGAAAATACTTGGTACACGGTTATTTCTCCAGAATCTTGTTCGACCATCTTATGGAGAGATGTAACCCACAAAAAAGAAGCCGCAGAGGCACTAAAACTCACCGCAGATCACGCCTTAGAATTTGGGATTATTGATGGCATTATCAAGGAACCTGTGGGTGGAGCACACCTCAATTCGGTCGAAGCTGCTATGTTGCTAAAACGCCACCTCAAAAAAGAATTGACTAGTCTGAGTGAGGTGGATGCGAATGAATTGGTACAAAGTCGTATCGAAAAGTACAGTAAAATGGGTAGTGTTACCACCAAAAAATAAGCGACGATATAGCGCGAATCAAAATCATCGTGTGTTGGAACTGTTGGGCGATCAAAAAATATTTGTATGGCTTTTATCGACAATCTAAAAGAAAAAATGTATCAACGCCAAGTCAAGCGTTTGGCTAGATCAAAAAAACATATCTCTTGCAATTTTCAAAATGCTAAGAGTATTGGAATTATATTTAATGCTGGAAATGAAACAGAGCGAGATATTGTTTTAGAATACAAAAAACGGTTACAACGCGATCATCGTAAGAAAGTACGCTTATTGGCATTTAAAGATGTCAAAGAATTGCCAACAGAAGAAGCCTTTCCTTGTTTTTGCAATAAAGATATAGGTTGGAATCAGGCACCCAAACGGGAAGATATATTGGACTTTATAGAGGAACCATTTGATTTGCTATTGGCATTGCACATGGATGATTCAGCTCCATTAGAATTTATTGCCGCCACTTCTGCGGCCAAATTTAGAATTGGACATTACCGCGAAGAAAAAGCCGATTATTATGATTTATTGTTGTATGGTAAAGGAAAAAGCTTGCGTGCTTTTATTCACCAAACAGAGAGTTATTTAGAGAAAATTCAATAAGTTGTCAATCGTACATTTTGTCTACCTTTAGGACACTTATTATCTAGAGTTATTTTAGTTTATGAATCATCCTTTTAGAGGAACAGGAGTTGCATTAATTACTCCTTTCAAAGAACAAGCTGTTGATTATCCAGCATTAACACGTGTGGTCGAACATTGTATCACAGGAGGGTTAGATTTTTTGGTAGCCTTAGGAACAACAGCCGAGACGGCTACGTTATCAGCCGAAGAACAACAACAAGTTTTGCGTCATATTGTAACCATAAACAATGGGAGAGTGCCTATAGTAGCAGGCTATGGCGGCAACAATACAGCCGCCTTGGTGGCACAAATAAAGTCGGCAAATTTTGATGGAGTTGATGGTATTTTATCGGCTAGTCCTTCTTATAATAAACCTACTCAAGAAGGCATTTATCAGCATTTTATGGCCATAGAAGCTGTTGCGCCTTGTCCCATTATTTTGTACAATGTACCAAGTCGTACCGCTTCTAACATGACTGCCGAAACCACGTTGCGTCTAGCCAATGCCAGCAATAAATTTGCAGCGGTAAAAGAAGCTTCGGGCAATATACCGCAGATTATGCAAATCATCAATGGTGCAAAACCCGATCATTTTGCGGTACTCTCTGGCGATGACAATGGCACCTTACCGTTGGTATCTTGTGGTGCTGATGGTTTAATTTCTGTGGTAGCCAATGCTTACCCTACTGCCTACAGCCAATTGGTAAAAGCCGCTAGAGCTGGTGATATGAATAGAGCAAGATCCCTACATTATGATTACATGGAATTGGTCAATGCTTTGTTTATAGATGGCAATCCTGCTGGCGTAAAATATGTATTAGAACAAATGGGAATTTGCTCTTCAGAATTGCGCTTGCCCTTGGTGGGAGTTACCAACGCTACCAAAGTATTATTAGAACAACTAATGCAAGCTTTACCTGCATCATCTTTGACCTAGAATATACATGAAACGTCTTCCCTTGTATAAAGATTTGCGCCTATGGGTGTGGTTAGGGATTGGACTGTTCTTAATCCTGCATCATTTTTTGGGATATTATGGACATTATGGCTTTGATGATGTACTAGGGTATGGCTATTATGCTCACGAATGGGCCAAAGGGCAATTGTTTTTCCTTAGTGAAGATTTTTTCTCTTACCGATGGGGATTTATTGCCCCTACAAGCATTTCGTATGCCTTGTTTGGGGTCAATGACCATGCTTCGGCTCTTTTTCCTACCTTGGTTTATATTGCAACGGCTGCATTGGTCATGCGAATTATGCGGCTCGAAAAATCTTGGGTGGCGGCTTTGGCTATGCTCATCTATGGCTTAGATAGTTGGACCATGTATTATTCGGACAAATTGATGGCGGATACTTCAGTCGCATTGGCCGTCTTATTGGCCTTTTCTGCCATTGCCAGAGAGCGTTTTGAAGCCTCCAAAAGCTGGCAAAATGCCTTGTTGTTGTCTGCTTCTGTTTTTTGGGGCTATTTGAGCAAGCAATCCATACTACTCCTATTTCCAGTATTCTTGATTTTATTGATAATTGATGTAAACAGAGGGCGCTATCGCCAATTTTGGAAACATACAGTTATTAATTGTATGGTAATAGGCGTTGCTTATTTGTTCTGGATTTATATGCTTACAGGCAATCCTTTTGAACGATTTTTAGCCGTTAATCAAGGGGTGGTAGATAATTTAGGAGCAGGTCGATCTTTTGCATTTTGCAATTATAGTATTCAAGAAAGCAGTGTGCTCTACTATCGTCTTTTTGCAGAGATGGGGCTCAAATTTGTAGATTCTGGCATGGCATTGAGTTTTTTATTGGCTATGCCGACATTGATTAGTCAGCGTTGGGACAAACTTTGGCAAACGCAAAGTTTTACCGCTTATTGGTCTTTTGTATTTGTATTGGCACTCCTTTCGGCCAATTTTATGACCACTTCTTATGAAGCCTATTTGCCGATTTGTCCTGATATTCGCCATTTTTTAATGTTGGTGCCTTTGGCGGCTGTAGTGGCAGCACCCAGTGTAGCCAATTTTGCCAGAACCAAAGAAAAAGGAGGCTTTTTTATCGCTAGTTTTGCTTTGGGGGTCTTGTTAGGGTTTGGATTTACAGAAGGCAAAATGCGCTGGTTATATCTAGGCATACTGTTGCTGATTATACTCCGTTTGGTCTTACCCAATAACAAATACAGTCAATGGAGTTTTTTGATTCTATTGATTGGAATATTGGTTTTACCTGTGTTGTCTTCTATGAGAACTGCTGTTAAAGAGAGTTCTTACCTAGAGCAGCGCACCCTCATTTACGAGCATTTTCAAAACCAAAAACAACCAAGTATAGTCATCACCGACCAAATCGGATGCAATATAGGCCGTTATTTAATGGCTTATGATCAACACGCTCCCACACAATTCTATCCTTATAAAGAGCTTTCTACGCTTTCTTTTGCTGAAAATACGTTGGTTTATCTCCTTGGTAATGGTGATATGATTTATCGTTCTGGGACGAGTTACGAAAGCTTGCCCTATATGTTGAGGGATTGTTATGAACGCAGTTGCCCGCCACATACAACGCCTATCTATCGTTCTGATAAACTACTCTTATTGCAAGTACATGAGCCTCAATTATTACTAAAACCAACAATCAAGTAAAGAAGTTGTTTAAATTTAGTCTAATGTCGCTAATGAAATCTAATTTTGCCCTACTCATCGTTAAAAATTAGCTCCATAGCGCTGCTATGAACCAAATTTTTGCCTTGATTAGAACCAAATTAGTACTCATTATCAACACAACTCCATTTTTAAACAACTTCAAATAGTACATCCATATCAAGCTTGTAATTGTGTGATTTTTAGTCTAAATTTAAGCAACTTCACTTTTAGTACAGGACAAAAGAATGCTAGATTAGCTCGGTTGTTCTGTATTCAGAAAATTAATAGATTCTTGGTTGTTTTGCCCAACAATCAAGTGTTAAACATATTTGAACTATGCCTTGGACCCGTTTACTCTTTGCTCTGTGTGTTTGTTATTGGATTAGTAGCTGTACGGTTGGAAAAATTGTCTGGTATCTCAAACCCACGCTAAACGATCACAGCAATGGTATTTTTGTTTGCGATACCATTAGTGGATGTGGAGACCATCTTACACAAATGGCTTCTAATACCACGGAGCATACAGCCTTGTATCAGCAAAGTTGGGAAACAAAATTGCAAGATTTACCGACATCCAAAAAATGGATATCACCTGAACTTTTGTTAGAAGGAGAAGCTGTGGAAGCTTTTCTAGAACGGCAGCAAACCACAGCATTTTTAGTCCTAAAAAACGACACTTTATTATATGAACACTATTTTGAAGAAGGAGCAGCCGATAAAGCGATCATTGTTTTTTCGATAACCAAAGCTTTTACGGCTACACTAACTGCCATTGCAATAGAAGAAGGGCATTTGCGTCTAGATCAGCCCGTATCAGATTTTCTGCCTGCTTTTGCCCAAAAAAATCGAGGAGATTTACAAATACAGCACCTTATGAATATGGTTTCGGGGTTGAAATGGGGCGATTTTGATGATTTGTGGCAATTGGGGCATTTGTATTACACAGGCAATCAGGAAAAATTTGTAGCACGAAGTGCCCAATACAAGCATCCTGCTGGTACGCATTTTTCTTACCAATCTTTGGCGACTCAAATACTAGGGGTTTGTTTAGAAAAAGCCATAGAGCGACCTTTGGCGCAGTATATGTTTAGCAAAATATGGCAACCTGTGGGCATGAAATACAATGCTTATTGGACCTTGGACAACAAAAAAAGGCGACATGCACGAACTTTTGGAGGTTTGGCACTCACGGCACCAGATATGGCACGATTTGGGCAGTTGTTGGTGCATCGAGGCAACTGGAAGGGGCAGCAAATTATACCTACTTGGTTTATAGAGCAACTAGAAGCTAGAGATGTGAGCCATTGGTTTGGTTATGTCAATAGTTATTGGCGCAATGGTTATGTCGAACCCAACTACAAGGAGCAGCAATATTATTATGCAGCAGGCTACAAAGGGCAGTACATTTATGTCGATCCCAAATCAAAAATGGTTATTGTACGCACCGGAAAAGACGATAATCAGAGTTGGTCGCATAATTTAGGGCGTTTAACGGCGTTGTTGTCTCAGGGACAAAATGATTTGACCAATTCCAAGCTAGATTACAGCGCGCAGTTTGCAGGAACCTATTACAATGAAAAAGGCGATAGCATGTCAATAACAGCCCTGCCCAAAGAGCCTAACAAGGCACAATACTGGAATTGGACACACAACTTGCCTCTTTTTAAAGAAATAAAGCACCTAAAGGTGCTTCGAACATTTGACGGAGTGAGCATTGGGTTTAGACAAAAGAATGAACAAACACGCATCTATTATGACATCCAAAACGGAAAAGTAATAGGATTATATCATAATTCATGGCCTCAAACAACCTTGAATTATTATAAAAAAGTCCGCTAAAAGAAAACCAAAGATATTTTTGGCTGTTCTAATTGGCGGCAGAACATTTACATTTATTATTAAAATTTAGAACCTCTCCGAACATTATGAAAGGATTATTATTTTTTGCCACTTTGCTACTTTCTTTAAGTGCTTGTCAAGTATTAGAACAATTCACGAAATTGGATTTACCTTATACCACCACTTTTACGATTCCTGCTACTCCCTTGTCAGGCTTGGGGTTGCCTATTGATTTGGTGACACCTGCTATACAAAATGACAACGAACAAAAATATAAGGCGTACAACACCGCCATCAATATGATAGAGGAAGTTTCTTTGAAGGAACTAGAATTAACTATCTTGACCCCTGCTGGAGAAGATTTTTCTTTTTTGGAAGAAGCAGAAGTATTTATTAATGCGGCAGGATTGCCAGAAGTGGCTATTGCTTCTAAGAATCCAGTATCAGCTACAGATACAAAACTAGTTTTTGATGTTTCTGGTGCTAACTTAAAAGACTACATTCAAGCAGATGAATTTACATTGCGTGTAAGTACCGTATTGGATGAAGCAATCTCCGCCGATCATGAAATTGAAGTAAGCACGGTATTTACTGTAGATGCCAAAATACTATAGCCGTCTAAGAACAAGCATTAAACAACAAGTGTAGAAATTAGCAAAAGGCATAAAGAACGATTGAAAAGCCTTTTGTAAACAGAATTATGCAGAAAGCAAGTGTAAGGAGAAGAAAAGCTTATTGGACCGCTACTCGCGTAGGTTTGAGTTATTTGTGGCTGTATCTTCGATCCAAGATTTTGGGCCCTGAGTACTGGAGTAAACGTATTCGACAGAAAAATAGTGTTAATGCCAAACGTCTAAAAAACACGATGCTAGAATTGCAAGGTTTGTTTATAAAAGCAGGCCAGCTAATTTCTACACTTTCCAATGTGCTTCCAGAGGAATTTAGAGGCCCTTTGGAAGAATTGCAAGACCAAGCCCCCCCACACTCTTACGAAATTATTTCTAAGGTAATTCAACGAGAATTGGGCAAACCGATTGAAGCCATTTACAGTCGCTTTGATATAGAGCCTATTGCCGCCGCCTCTATTGGTCAAGCCCACCGTGCCAATCTCAATGGCAAGGAAGTGGTGGTCAAAATACAACACCCCGAAATTGACGCACTTGCTCATGTAGATCTTGCCATCATTGAGCATATTGTACGATTGTTTGCGCGATTTATGAAAATCAAAGGCATTCAGCATTTGTACGAGCAAGTAGAACAAATGATAGAAGAGGAGTTGGATTATGTGCAAGAGGCCATCTCTATGCAAACCATCAAAAAAAATCTATCTCACGAAGCATTTATTTATGTGCCTGAAGTGTACACGGCCTATTCTTCTAAGCGTGTATTGACCATTGAATACTGTGAAGGTGTCAAAATTAATGATGTTCTGCAATTAGATGAATGGGGATTGAGTCGTGCAGCACTCACAGAAAATTTAGTGCGCGTGTATTGCCAGATGATTTTGGTAGATGGCTTTTATCATGCCGACCCACACCCAGGAAATATATTTGTCAATGAAGCAGGACAAATCATTTTGTTGGATTTTGGAGCCGTATCCAAACTCAGCCCAGCAATGAAGGAAGGCATTCCTTCTTTGTTGCAATTTTTGCTAGAGCAAAATGTAGATGAAGTTGTCCGACTTTTGCGCCGTTTAGGATTCATTGCAGAAGGAGAGGGAGCGAGCCAAATTGCTATGCGCTTATTGGACGATGTACAGGACTTTGTAAATAACGAGTTGCAAATAGAAACCCTCAACATTCAAGACATTACGCCCGATCAATTTCGTATGGCCATGCAATTGGTCAATATCAAGGAAATGACCCAAATTATGCAAATACCCAAAGATTGGGTGTTGCTCAACAGGGCCGTAGTTCTGGTGGGTGGTGTAGTCTTTATACTAACACCTGAGTGGAACCCTGTTAATACACTCAAACCTTATCTGGAAGAAGAATTGTTTGGAGGCAAAACTGGACTGGCCAAAATGGCACTCAATAGCCTCAAACAACAAGTCCATGCTGCATCTACCTTACCTACTGAAACACAACGCTTTCTCAAACGCGCCAATCATGGTAGACTAGAAATAGAAGTAAGAGATATGCACCAACAATTTGCTCAACTGCATCGAACTGGAAGACAATTATTGTGGTTGATCGCCTTTGGAATAGGTGCTGGCTTTTATTTTTGGCTGGCTCCACAGACGATCTACCAAGATTGGGCTGTTTTTTTTCAATCCTTTAGTGTTGGTTCTTTTGTAATCTTTATTTGGATTACTTTGCGTCGTTCTTAAACGATGAAATGAATTTATTTTTTGTTTTAAATGTGTATCTTTTTTATCCTTACATCCTCTTTTGTGGTAAGAATGTTTTATTATAAAAATCTCACCAAGTATTCTTCAAAAACACTCCTCGAATAAGCAATAAGTTGTAATCTTCGGTTTTGAGTCTTTAGAGTATTTTTAGTATCTTGCATTCTATATATCAAGGCACTAGGCACCAATCTATATCCCTAGTGACATATCAAAACAGCAACAGAAGGGACTATTTATGAGCTTATTAAAGTTACTTTTATCACTCACTTGTACGATTCTACTTATTTGGTTATTGGGGAACGCTCGACTTACTGGAGAAGCAGCGCATATTATTACAGATGAGAATGGAAAAGAGCAAGTAGTACCAAGTACAGAGGCTTTGATTCCACCATTGGGCAAGCTCTTGAGTCCTGCATATGGATTTTGGCAAAATGCAGAAGGTAGTTTTCCTGATTTAGAAACAAGCTTAGAGCATCCCACTTTATCTGCTCCAGTTAATGTCTATTACGACAATCGTCTGGTTCCTCATATTTTTGCTCAGAATACCAACGATGCCCTTTTTGCTCAGGGGTACGTTACTGCATCCTTGCGCTTGTGGCAAATGGAATTGCAAACCCACTCAGCGGCTGGCCGCTTGGCCGAAGTTTTGGGAACAACAGACAGAATACGGAATATTCTGTCGGCTCGCGACAAAGAAACGCGCCGTTTGGGCTTGCCTTGGGCGGCAGAACGTTATATGAAAAAAGCGGCACAAGATCCAGAACAAATGCAGGCTTTACAAGCTTATTCGGATGGTGTTAATGCCTATATAGCTTCTTTGTCCTACGAGGATTTGCCCTTGTTTTATAAATTACAAGATTATTCGCCAGAGGAATGGACCCCCCTAAAGTCTGCTTTGCTCCTAAAGAATATGGGGCGTATGCTCACGAGTAAAAATCACGATTTTGAGCTTACAGCTATTCTAAAAGAGATTGGTTTAAAAGAATTTGATCGTTTGTATGGAGAGTATTTTGAAGAACAATCACCCATCATTACCGATACGCTTGCTATTGAACAGCCCACAATAGTTGCACAAGATGTTCCTATTCGATTGTATTTGGGCAATATGGGAACGGATAGCCTCACACGTGATCTTTCGCCCAAAGGAATTGGAAGTAACAACTGGGCCGTTTCTGGTGCCAAAACAGCCTCTGGCTATCCTATTTTGTGCAATGATCCACATCTAAAGCTCAATTTGCCTGCTATTTGGTTTGAAATTCAAATAAAAACACCCGAATACAACAGTTATGGAGCTAGTTTGCCCGGTGCCCCAGGGGTGATTTCTGGATTTAATGAGCATATTGCATGGGGGATAACCAATGTGAGCCACGATGTAAAAGATTGGTATGCTATACAGTGGAAAGACGATAGCAAAACAGAATACTGGTTTGATAGCAGCTACAGAGCTGCTACTATGCGCATAGAAACGATAAAAAGACGCGATGCAGCACCACTGTTAGATACCATTTACATGACACATATGGGGCCTGTTACCAAGCAGACCCAAGAGCGTGATTTTGCCCTTCGTTGGACGTTGCACGATCCTTCAGAGGAGGTATTGACGTTTTTGAAGTTGATGCGCTCCACCAATTACGAAGATTACAAGGATGCGATTAGGCACTTTTCTTGCCCTGCTCAAAATTTTGTTTTCGCGGCTAAGAATGGAGACATTGCACTTTGGACACAAGGAAAACTACCCCTGAGAAAAGAACGCCAAGGCCGTTTTGTACAACAAGGAACAAGAAGCAGTGAATTGTGGCCAGGGTTCATTCCTCAAGAACATATTCCACATGAATACAATCCAGCCAAAAACTTTGTAGCATCCGCCAATCAACACTCTGTCAATCCAACCATTTATCCTTATGATTATTACGGGTATTTTGAAGAGTACAGAGGGCGTTACCTCAATCGCCGTTTGTCCGAAATGGATAGCATTACGGTTGCGGATATGAAGGCATTGCAGTATGATTCGTATAGTGTGAAGGCGGAGGATTTTATGACCTTGCTTAAGCAACATTTGCAAAAAGGACAATTGAATAAAGAAGCTTTAGAGATATGGCATTTGCTCAAGGATTGGGACTATAGGTTTAGCCAAGAGCAAATAGCGCCCACTATTTTTGAGCAGTGGTACGATAGTTTAGAAGTCTTGGTATACGATGAATTTTGGTTGACCGATAGTGCTAATGGAAAGCATTACCTTTTTCCAGACGAGTTCAATTTGCTGCAATTACTCAAGCGAGATACGAGTAATGTGTATATTGATTACAAAAAAACACCCAATAAGCGCGAAACGGTAGCAGATATTATTACGTTGGCTTTTCAGCAAATTGTTGGAGCACTCCCTAGAGATGAACAGGGGAATATACTAACTTGGGGGACAAGACGTGGGTCCGAAATTCAGCATTTGGCTAAAGTATCTGTGTTTGGAGTACAAGACATACCTTCAAACGGACACCCTTCAGCCCTTAATGCTCTAGGTGGTCGCCCTGGGCCTTCATGGCGCATGGTTGTGGCGTTGGGCCCCGAAATAGAAGCGTATGGTATTTATCCAGGAGGGCAGTCAGAAAATCCAGGTAGTTATTATTACAAGAATATGATAGAAAAATGGTCAAAAGGTGATTATTATACCTTATTATTTATGAAAGATGAGACAGATAAGGCTGATCAAATAGTGCTTCGACAGCGTTTTGAGCAATAAAACCAATCAATTATTACACTTCTTCCCAATACTTCTACAAAATAAACACCCCATGCAGCGTAAAAATACTACATACGCCCTTTTTGCAGGCATTGCTCTAGTAGCTTGGATGGCTTGCGGAAGTTTATTGTACTCCAATCAATGTTGTACAACATTTGAGAATGAATCTTATGCAGGGCAATTACTTATTCAGGATGGCAGCCATTTTAGAGTAGAACACAATGAAGTAATCGCGTTTCCCTACAATAGTGACCAACTCATTTTATCCGAACAAGTGAGTGAAGAGTTATTTAAAGTAGTGCGGTATATCAAGTCCAACCCAGTCAAAAACTTAACTATTGTTGGGTTATTTTTGGGACAAGAATCGGGCGGCCCAGATCTAGGAAAGGCAAGAGCAGAGGCATTAAGAAAAGTATTTATAGAAGCGGGAACACCTGAATATCAAATTCATACTGCCATTGGACGACGAGATGATTTAGCTTTAAACGAATCGGAAGAGGTCTTGCTAGGAGGTATCGATTTTGTATTTGATTGTTTGGATCCTTTTGAGGTCAGTGATCCTACTTACCGTTTCTCTACAAAAGTTATCAATAATTTTGTGTTTGATTATAACAGTGCACAATTCTTGATGCCGCTTTCTGAAGTGATGAAGGAACAAATAGCCATCATCGCCAAATACCTGCAAGATCATTCGGATCGTCAACTTAAAATAACAGGTTATAACCATCCTGATGAAGTGCATTATGGAGCGTTGCCCAATTTGGGATTGGCCAGAGCCAATGTTATTCGCAGTTTGTTATTAGAGGCAGGAGCTCCCACTTTTCAAGTAATTATTGATGGCATTGCTGAGGAACGATTGGCGGTATTGCCATCAGAGCTGTATGATAAATTTTTACCCAATGCCTTAGGTTTTAAATTTGATGCCTTGTCCAAGCCACGTGTCAAGGCATTGGAGCAAAAAGTGAAACTCGCAGAAGAAGCCCTCAAAAAACGTCAAGTTTTCCGCTTTAAGCATTTTGGATTGGAGCAAGAAAAAATAGTAGTTGATGATGAATTGAAAATTTATCTAAATGAATTAATTTTGTATCTTAGTAGTCAAGCTAATTCAATGGTTTATGTGGTGGGGCATAGCAATACATTAAACACTAAAGAAGAAAGTGCACTCAAAGGCAAGAAACGTGCAGATTATGTACAAGCTTTTTTGATAGAACAAGGAATTCTTCCCTCAAGAATACAGACTACAACAGCAGGCGATTCGCATCCTTTGGGTAAGCGTGAAACACGCTATGGACAACAGATTAATAGGCGGGTAGATGTTTTTGTTTCTTATAATGGAGAAGAACCACAATTATATATTTTGCCCCCCATTTCTACAGAAGAAGAAGAAGAAGAGAAAGAAGAAGAAACGGAAGCCGTAGCCGTAGAGGAAGAAACACCTGCTGCCACCATTGAAAAAACGGATACGAGTAAGCCAACAGAACCTTCAAAGGTAGAGTCCAAAGAGGAAATAGAAACAGAGGAACCCAAAGAGGAAAAAGAAACAACGACCACTACCAAACAAGATTCTATTTAAAGACTACTCAAAATGGCCAATAATTAATTGAATAACCCTCTAAGAAGAGATGAAGTAAAACAATAGACGATGACTTGTGCTCTCATTATGTTGGTATTTACAACAGGTGCCGCAGTTTTAGGCTATCTAATAGCTTATTTTTTGCGCCCAATTCCCACCGAAGCGACTCCAGCGAGTAGCCCTGGAGGCAAGGGCAATAATGCTTCTAATAAAGCACAATCTGAAAAAACAAAGCGGGAACTAGAAAAAATAAAAAAACGCTATGATGAGCTGTACGATAGTAAGTTGAACGTAGACACCGCTTTGATGGCTGCCGAAAGTACGCTAGACGGGCTTAAAATGGATTATGAACGCCTAGAAAGAGATTTGTCAGGCAATAATAATCGAAATAAAGAACTACAAGAAAATTTTGATGATTATAAAAGCAAGAAAGAAGACGAGATTAAGGAATTGCGTCTGAAAACTAAAAAAGCTAAAGATAATTATGAAAATGCCAAATTCAAACTGGCTAAATCCAATCGCATCAACGAAAAACTGCAAGAGAGTTTGATGCAGCTGAAGGAGGAAAATGCCAATTTATCCACAGAATTGGAGGAAGCCAAGGAAGAAATGGAAGTTGTAAATGCTTCAATGGTAGAACTCAAAACGGATTATACCGATATAAAAACCAAAGCAGAAGATTATAACAATCAACTAGCAGCTTGGCAAGAAAAGTATCAAAGTCTCAATCTATCTTATGAAAATAATCAAACAGAGAAAGAGCAATTGGTAAAAGCCTATGAATCACACCAAGTCAGCACTAGCACAGAGATAGAAAAGTTGAGTACACATTTGCAAGCCTTGCAAAATCAACTTGAACAATCCAATCAACAAAAAACAGACTATGCCGAGGCTTACAATGCCTTAGAACACAACCATAAGGAAGTAACCGCAGAGTTGGAAGAACGCAAACAACAAGCAGCAGAAGAATTGGCTAAAATTCAAGATTACTTCAAGGGTTTGGAGGAAGATTACGAAGCGATTCAACGAAGAGAAAATTTGCTAGATGAGCGTTTTAACTCCCTAGAGAATAAGCACAATGACTTGGAAGATGCTTATCATAATACAGTAGAGGAAAAACAAAACTTGGAAGAAGCTTATCGCGAATATAAAGCCTCTGCTAAGGAAGAATATAGTAAGTTGGAAGCAAATGCCAAAGAGTGGTTGGAAAAATTGGAATCATCGAGTGATGAGTTGTCTCAACACAAGGAAATAGCCGAAGAGTTGGAGGCCAATAAAAAACAATTGGTCTTGGAATTGGAGAAAACCAAAAAACGCTACAAAAAAGAACTTTCGTTATCGGGAGGAGAGCTAGAAGCACTGAATGAAACATTTGAAGGGCTCAAGGATAAATATTTCCAAGCCAACAAAGATTTGTCTTCTACCCAATTGGAAAAAGAGCGCATCAGCCACCAGCATGAACATTTTCAAGAGCAAGTAAGAGGCGAGTTGCAATTGATTAGAAATGAGAATAAAAACTTGGCTATGGCTCTAAACAATGCCAAAGCAGAACAACGGGTAGCAGAGCAAGAAAAACAAGCACTATTAGAGCGCGTTGAACAATTGGAAAACTTTGGAGGAAGTACACCCGATCAAGCCAAATTAATCAAAATTATTACGCGCTTGCGCAAGAATGCAGCCGAACAACAGGAGCAATTATTGCAAGTGCAGAACAAAACAGCTTCTTATCAAGAACGCATTGCACAATTGGAACAGCAATTAGGAGAACAGGGAGAACATGTAACCAAAGATGATTTACAAGCCATTACAGGTATCGATATTAGTATTGTACAAACATTGGAAGACTTTGGTATACACACCTTTGCCGCTTTGGCTAGTTTATCCAAAGAGAATCAAGAATTACTATCTCAAGTATTAGAAATGCCTATTGATGAGATCAAAGGTTGGATGACGACTGCCAGCAGCCATTTGGAACAAGTATAAGCATTGGGCCAAAACTACTTTTACAAAATAATTGCGTCTATTGCTTCTCCTTTTGCAAAGGCTCTAGCAATATGGTCTGCTGTTCGTATGGGTTCTGCCAATCGATAATTGGGCGAGAGGGCTAATGCAATATCCGTAGCTTGTTGGATAGATACCCTGTAGCCAGGACTGATGTAAATAGGTTTGATGGAACGTTGTGTTCGGAGCGCGTGCCCCACTACTTTGTTATGATGCCAAATCGGTAATTGTGCTCCACGATGCTCCTTCAAATCACCTGCATAATGCAATAGTGGTCGCTTGGCAATTCCAATACTTGGTAAATTTGTTTTTAAACCCACCCAGCAAGCAATTCCTAAACCTCTTGGATGTGCAATTCCATGCCCGTCAATGATTAACAAACTAGGCAATAGATTTTTGCGTTGCAAAATTCGTCTCAAAATACGCAAAATAGCAGGGCCTTCTCGAAAGCAAAAAAATCCCGATTGATAGGGCATACCCGCTTCGGTAAGCAATACATAATTTTGTATAGGCTGTCCATCTATGGTATAAACAGCTACAGCACAATAAGCTTTTTCGCCTACATACTGTACATCAATCCCAAATAGGTAATCATCGGAGGCAAAGGGGTGTTTACGATTGGGAATGTATACTTGTTTGGCCATCCAAGCTTGTTCTTCCCGCAGTTCATCAAAATCTAGATCCATAAATATAGGCGAGTAGGGCAATGTTAATTGATAATAGCACCATCTTTCATAACCAAGGTACGGTCGCTCATCGCTGCCAATTCATTGTTATGGGTTACAATAACAAAGGTTTGTTGGTGTTGTTGGCGCAATTCAAAAAACAGTTCATGCAATTGATGAGAGGTTTCTGTATCTAAATTACCAGAGGGTTCATCTGCCAAGATTACAGAAGGTTCATTCATCATCGCTCTGGCTACAGCCACGCGTTGTTGTTCTCCTCCCGATAATTGACTGGGTTTGTGTGTAAATCGTTTTTCCAAGCCCAAATCAGCCAATAGCTGCTTGGCTCGCGCAGTGGCCTGCTTTTCGGATATTTGTTGGATATAGGCAGGAATACAAACGTTTTCTAATGCTGTAAACTCAGGCAACAAGTGATGAAATTGAAAGACAAAACCAATTTCTTTATTCCTAAAGGCCGCTAATTCTTTATCTTTTAACTGTTGAATATCAGTGCCATTGATAATTAAACTGCCAGAATCGGGGCTGTCTAAAGTACCCAAAATGTGCAAGAGTGTACTTTTGCCTGCTCCAGATTTACCAACAATAGAAACAATTTCTCCACGATTAATAGATAAATCGACTCCTTTGAGAACCGTAAGATTTTGATAGGCTTTTTGGATGTTTTTTGCAAGAATCATAAAGGATGAACACAGGCTTATAAACTGTCTAAACAAGAACGCACAGAGTAGATGAAGAAAAAGATTAAAAATATAACAGCAATGGTTTTGATAATAATAACGGAGGCTATAACACCAAGAATAGCCAGAGCAGCCTGAAAAAATGTCTTTTTGACCGAACTGGTTGAATTTTGACTAGGTTGTTGTTCTCTGTAAAGAATTTCTTTTTCTGCTGCTACCACCATTTCCTCTCCCCAAATATGAGGATTTTTAATTACTGCTAACAAAACAGGCATGGTGGCATCTGGAAGTTGAGCAATAGATAAATTGTTTTGGGGGGTATTTCTCCTTTCTTTGAGCAAAGCAACCGCAGCAGCTACTTCTTCGTCAGAAGGTGTGCTAAATCGACCTGCAACAATATCTTTGAGTTCATCATTGCTGTAATCCCAGAATTTTTCTTTGTAGTGATTTAAATTTTCCATAGTCATTGGGTGTATAGACAAGTACCAAATTTAACAAAATTATGCCGACTTCCCACTACTTTGTAAATTTTACCCATATTTCTAGTTAAACCATAACTATGCGCTATTTTTGGGGTTATTACTAATTACAGGGGGGAACAAGAATTATGGTGTAGAGCTTCAAGATAAAAACTAGTGCGCTTTGCTTATGAGCTCGCAGTTGGCTCGGTTTGGCAGCGCCTTGGTTCTGTAGAAGCAGCACCTTTGTACAACCGTAAAGAGAATAAGGGCTTAAAAAAGTTGAACAAAATGAATAAAGTTTTTGAGGGTTTAAAAGTAATAGAGTTAGCAGCTGTACTGGCTGGGCCTGCTGTTGGGTTGTTTTTTGCTGAGTTGGGGGCTACGGTTATCAAAGTAGAAAATAAAAAAACAGGTGGAGATGTTACAAGGAGCTGGCGACTGCCTAGTGAAGAGGCAGAAGCACCTGTTTCGGCTTATTATTGTGCCATTAATTGGAACAAGCAAGTCATGTTCTTAGATTTGAGCCAAGAGGCCGATCGGCAGCAGGTGTATGAACTGGTCAAAACGGCCGATGTGGTATTGGCCAACTTTAAGGCAGGAGGAGCAGCAGCGTTGCAGATGGATTACAACACGTTAAAACAATACAATGAACAGCTTATTTATGGCAGTATCAATGGCTTTGGGGCAGAGAGCGAACGCGTTGCTTTTGATGTGGTATTGCAGGCCGAATCGGGGTTTATGTATATGAATGGTGCGCCCGACGGGCCGCCTACCAAAATGCCTGTTGCCCTCATTGATATTTTGGCGGCACATCAACTCAAGCAAGGAATTTTGGTAGCTTTATTGGAGCGTTACAAAACAGGTAAGGGCGGCCATGTAACGGTATCTTTATTAGAGGCGGCTGTGGCTGCATTGGCCAACCAAGCAACCAATTGGTTGATGGCAGGGCATATTCCGCAACGCATGGGTTCCTTGCACCCCAATATTGCTCCTTATGGAGAATTATTTACCAGCAAGGATCAAAAACAGTTGGTAGTAGCGATTGGCTCCAATCGTCAATTTCAGCATTTGTGTAGTTGTTTAGATTGTCCCGAATTGGCTGTTGATTCATTATACCAAAGCAATGTCCTGCGGGTAAAAAATCGCACAATATTGGCACAAAACTTAAAAGCAGCCTTTGCGCTACAAGCAGCAGCCCCCTTATTGGAGCGTTGTCATGCTCAACATGTTCCCATTGGTTTGGTTAGAGATATGAAAGCCGTGTGGGAACAGCCAGATTTGCAAGGAATGATCTTGGAAGAAGACATAGAAGGACAAGCAACCAAACGAGTACGCACGGCTGTATTTAAATTAATTTAGTAGCTTGTCTCTAATTGGCAAAAAACGTACTTTTGCTATTCATTAACACAACTAAAATTATCATCAACAAAAGACGATATGCAGCGCAATCTATTCATTTCTATAATTATAGGACTAGTTATTTTATTAGGAGCTTTTTGGGGGTTTGAATTGTGGCGAACTAGCTCTGCTACGCCTTCAGGTTTGCCCATTATTGGATTTAAAACCTTAGTACAAAAAGAAGTCAATGGTCAGAAAGTAGTGGATTCTATAGATCATGTAGTGCCTCCGTTTATACTTATTGACCAAGAGGGAAACACCATTACAGAAAAGACGGTGGAGGGAAAAGTGTACTTGGCAGATTTCTTTTTTACTTCTTGTCCTACTATTTGCCCCAAGGTAAAGAAGAACATGAAAAAGATTTATGAAACGTATAAGAATCGGCCAGATTTTCAGATTCTTTCGCACTCTATTGATACCAAGTATGATACTGTAGGCCGCTTGGCTTGGTATGCAGATAAGTTCAATATTGAAGCTACTACTTGGCATTTACTAACAGGGGATAAGCAGGCTATTTATGATTTGTCGTACGAATATTATATCACTGCCTTGGAAGCTCCTGATGCTCCTGGTGGGTTTGACCACAGTGGAGCAGTGGCGCTCGTAGACCGTCAACGTAGAATTAGAGGCTTGTACGATGGAACGGATCCTGAGAAAATGAAAGAACTAGAAGCAGATATTGCTTTGTTAATGGCAAAAGAATAAGAAAGTTATGATAACTGTGCTGCAAGGAGTAAAAGGATTTTTTTTGATAAGCTTTGTAATAGCTATGGTATGGGCTTGTGGCAATGGAGAACAGCCCTACAAGGAAGGGGCGGTGTTGTACAAAAAGCACTGCGAAAACTGTCATATGGAAGACGGAAGCGGCTTAGAAGCGTTGTATCCTCCTTTGGCTGGATCGGATATGCTCCAAAGCATGGACATTGCGGCGGCTTGTATTATTAGAAACGGCCTACAAGGGCCCCTGACTGTAAATGGGGTGCAGTACGACATGGAAATGCCTCCTATGCCTCAATTATCAGGTGTAGAAATTGCCAATTTGCTCAATTATATTCACAATGCTTGGGGCAATGAGCGCGATTACATACCCTTGGGCAAAGTACAGGCTACCTTGGATCGTTGCAAAACAGATTAGAACCAATGTTTTGTGGGGAGCATAGGAACGTTTTGAAGCGGTGGGCAGTTCTTTAAGAAAATATTAAGAACGGCCTACAGCCATCTTATTAGGAATTAACAATAGAAGGCTAGTGAGGGGCTGGTACAATTAGTTTTTTTTGAAGAATGCCCTGTTTTTGAGAAAGTATTTATTGTTTATAGCCAAGATAAAAAATAGCGTGGTAATTTGTGACGGACTATTTAGTAAAAGTATTGGTGGAATTATTATCTTTAGCAGAAGGTATTACTTTGAGTTTTTCAGAAAAACAATTGCATGTAGCAGTAAACTCTAAACAAGCATTTTTAGAGGTTGATCTCAAATACCCATTGAACCGTGATAAGCTATGAAACCAGCTTGTAGAAGATCTAAATTATTTTTTGCAATTAATACAAGGTTTAGAGCAGTTGCCCAGTTATAGCAGCAATAATACTAGTGCTGTAGATTAGAAAATAGCCCCTCCTAAATCTATTGAAAAAAAGCCTTCCAAGAGAAGTGTGTCTTATACCAAATCAAAGGATAATCCATTTTTGTTATAAGAACCAAGAGGCAAATACTTCAACAATTTTGATGGAGTATTTGCATAACAACTACTTACCAATAATTCGTTAATCACTTTGTATTATGTCTGTAGCAGTAAACCTAGAAGAAGAATTAAAATCGCATTTATCTGCCTTAGAAGAGGAACGACTCGAAATTGCCAGTAAAATTCGTAAGAAAATTAGGCCAATAATACTCATATGCCTGAGTTTATTTGCACTAGCAGTGTTTTATGCTTTGTCTCAGTTGGGCAATGGACTGCCCGCTACAGAGGTGTTTATGCCTTTGTTGATCGTCACTGTGGTTTTGTTGGGTATTGGTGCAGTTGCTTATTTGGTGTCCACCAGTGGCCCCAAAAAGACCTATCGTATTGCTATCAAAGACAAACTCTACAGCAGAGCACTACAAGCCTATAACAGTACCGTTAATTATCATCCTACTAGGTACATTGATGTTGGACTCTTTAATAAATCTAAATTGTTTAGTAGACACACGAACTACAAGGGAGATGATTTGTGTGTAGGAAATCTATCAGATGGACGTGCGTTTCAATTTTCAGAACTAGAAGTCTATTACAAACAAAAGAACTACAAAGGGAATACAAATAGGAGAAATAGTAGCAGCACAACTAATTTGGTATTTAAGGGTTTATTTTATGAGGTAAAATTACCTAAGACTATAAATGCTCGTATTAAAATTGTACCCGATATAGGCGAAGGTATGTTTGGTGAGGTTGGTAAATTCATGCAAGGAGCAGTGAATAAAGCCATGAATGCAATCACTGGACAAGATCCGATTATACGCTTTGATGACTATCCCGATTTTGAACGCGCGTTTAAAATCTATGGCAATGATGAGCTGGTTGCTCGTCGGTTAATCACACCTGAATTAGTACAACAATTACTACAATTTAAAGAATACGTCAAGGGCAATATCTATTTATCTTTTGTGGATAATGCTTGTTACTTTGGAGTGAAAGGGGGCAAGTTTTTGGATGTTGATTACAAACAATCTTTATTGGGAACCGTATTTATCGACCAATTAGAAGAAAGCTTGGATTGGGCTTTTGGCTTATTGCAACACTTAGAGCAAATAACAACACTGGATCAAATGGCAGCGCTTCCAAATCCTATTGGTGGAAACCAATCACAAAGCAATAAACCAAGTCCTCCTCCTAGAAAACCTAGCTCTAATAACAAACCAGGCCCTCCGCCCAGAAAACCTAGCTCTAACAATAAACCAAGCCCTCCACCCAGAAAACCTAGCTCTAACAATAAACCAGGCCCTCCGCCCAGAAAACCTGATTCTAAAGACAATCCATTTTTGTTATAAATATTGTGTATTTTGATAGCGATGCTAAGTATGCACTATTACAATAAAATAAGTAATAGTGCATTTTTTGAATGTAAAAAAAATAAATAAAAGCAAATCAATGACTTTTGTATTATTTTTTTTCTAAATTTGTAAAAAGGACAACTTATTTGAAACACTTGAAAGGTTTTGTTGTATCTTAGAATATTCCAAATTTATTCTTCCTATCTAAAGAGGTTTCTTCCCTGTCTATGCTTTTTTAGATTACAATTTTTTTTTATGTACAACTTGGCCGAACTTTCCAAAAGAAAGCAATTTGGTATGGATAGCGTAAAGGCTTACCATCTACAGGAACAGCAGGTGCTCAGGCGAGGCCAGTATTGGTTTTTGTTGCCAATTTTTCTGATGATTTTGACATTGAGTTTATTTGTTTTCCATAAATTTTATTTAGCCATAGTACTTTGTAGTTTTAGTTTATTGGTGTTTATTTTAGTGGGAGCGTTAAAAATTATACCTGTTTATAATCGATTTAACGATCAATTCAAACAAAGAATGCTCCGTGCTTTTCTAGAAGATTTGTACCCTAGTATTTATTATGCACCAGCCAATTACATACCCAGTAGCTTATTTGAACAAGCCCAGCTCTATCCAACACATTACAGCTACGTAGGAAAAGATTATGTAGAAGCAAAAATGGTCAAGGGAAGCAGCTTTAAATTCTCTGCTTTATCCGTACACGCTAAAACGAGCCAATCCGATACTATTTATGCTGCCTTTAAGGGGCTTTTTTTAGTAGTAAAGACACGTGAGTCTTGCCACAGCCCTATTTATATTTTACCTTCCTCGTCTACCTTTCACCACCCAAAAGTGGAGGCGTTTGATAAGCAAACGTTAGAGTCTGTACTAAGAGAGGACATGTATGATTCTAGGCTAGAAAAATACGCTCAATTGTGCAAAAAATTTACGGTCTATAGCCAGAGCGAAATAGCCATAAAATCCATTCTAAAAACCACTTTGTTAGAAACCATTCACTATTGGACTACTCAATGGCAATCTGCTATTCGAGTCAGTTGGATCGGGCAGCAATTATTTGTAGCCTTGCCAATGGCTACGGTGTTTCCTGTTATAGAACTCAAGGATGAAAATTTTAAAGAGGCAGAGTTGGTTCGTTTTTACGATCAATTGCTCTCCATCTTATCTGTAGTCGAATGTTATTGATTCAATGATTGGTAGAAACACATACGCGAATCGATCCGACCTATTTTGTACAGGTATTGAGCACAAAGGGCATCAAATAGAAGGAGGGCAACTTGGTGCAAGACCTCATTTTTGTTGTATCGTATGCATATGAATACTATTCGTTGGAGTATTTGGCAGTTGGTGCGTGGAGTAAACCTGCTTTTGTTGGGAATTAGCTTAAGCTTAATTATACTCAAGGCAGGTGTGTCCTTAACGGTTTATCAATGGCTAGTGCTTTTGGTAGGAGTGGGGAGTATTACCGCTGCTGGAAACATTGTCAACGATATTCTAGATCAGGATATAGACCAAGTGAACAAAACCGACAAACGAATTGTGGGGGTGCTTATTAAAGCGCGAACGGCTTGGTATGCTTATCTGTTGCTCAATAGTTTGGCTTTGTTGTTGGTGACAAGAACGGGCAATTGGGTATGGTGTAGCTGTTATCTTTTTTCCATCATACTATTATACATTTATTCTCGTTTTTTGAAATGCAAAGCTTGGTGGGGCAATATATTGGTTGCTTTTTTGTGTGCGTTGTCTTTGTTGCAATTACTCCTTATAAACAGCACGCAATGGAACCTTTATTGGAAAATGGGGGTAATTGTTTATGCTAGTTTTGCCTTTTTGACCAATTGGTTGCGCGAATTGATTAAAGACATAGAAGATGAATTAGGCGACCGTCAAAATGCTTGTCAAACACTGCCTGTGCAACAAGGAAGGGCATATGCCCTGAAAATAGCCCATTATTTATGCAACACTTTATTGCTCTGGCTCGTTTTAATAATAATGTTTTTGTGGCAATACGCGCCTTTGGGTGCTTGGATATATGGACTGGGGCTGGTGTTCCCAACAACACTTTACCTAAAAATGCAACTGCCACAATTGAAAACACGTTCACAAATTCATCAATTTAGCCAATTACTCAAAGGTTACATGTTATTGGGCTTAATTGGAGTGTTGTTGTTATAATAAATAAAAAATACCTTGAATGTTGACCTGTTAAAAAAAAGTACAGGAGTATACCTCCATTAAATAGTAGCGTTATGAAGACATATATTAGTCCTTACAAGGTTTTTGATCTATCCTCAACAGCCAATGAGTTGGAAATAGAGCACTATCGTGCTCGTGTGGTGGCGCAGCTGGCAGATTATACCCCAAAGGAACAGGTGTATTTGAATGGAACAATAATCGTTCAAGAGGAAGCAATGAAACTGTTGTCAGAATTGAGCGATGACACCATTGGCCCTTACCACATTGCCATTTTTCAAAACAAAAAATTGCTCAATTTTTTGGAATATGGCCATCTTAATTATTTTAGAGTAGAACAACCCATCGTTGGGGACCAGAGTGAGGATTTCTACCAGTTTATTGCACCTTATTTTGCTACGCAATACAGCGAAACATTAATACAAGCCATCCAAGCACAGGATATAGAGACCTTGCAATTGATATCCAATAGTAAGTTGCCAATGGTAGCGGATTTTGAAGAACAATATTATCACCATGTCAATCGCTATGTACAAGGTACCATTGATACCCTCAAGCGTTTGCAGAAAGATGTTCAAGTAGAAACCTTATCAGAAAATCAATTAATGGCCTACTTGCCCAACAAGACAATTGAGTTGTACAATATGCTTCCAGATTACTTCTTTGTAGCCCGCAACTTAATTGGCAACGAAGTGTACCAAGCAGCATTGGTCATGTCCCAGCGATTGGGACGAGATGACAGTGCAGCATTACTGATTCGTCAAGGTCTAAAATTGAGATTAGATACTACGGTTCGTCAGAACTTACAAGAGTTATTGGATCGATTTAAATTGCGATACAAAGTGCCCAGTTTTATTGTATTTGGTATTATGGCAGTGCTATTACTGTTCTTTATCAAATTTTTAGAAAATACTTTTTTCCCTAGTTAAATTTCGTGCTATGTCTACCAAATTTATAGCTATATTGAATAGAGGGGGGGCGTTGGTCTTGCTCCTAATTATTTTGGTAGCTTGCCGCCCTAATGCTACTTGGGAAGGCAACAGCGACCGTCTACGCACTTATACGCCCAATGATTGGGATTATTGGGTGGCGGACTTAGAAGGAACCGAAGGCGATTTCAGAACCTACACGCCTAGCGATTGGGATTATTGGAATTATAACATTGATGGTGTACAGGGACAAATTCGTACTTATACGCCCAACGATTGGGATTATTGGTCTATTGACAATGGTAGCTATACCTTACGCACCTACACGCCCAACGACTGGGATGATTGGGTCTTGTCGGGCAATGGCCTTTCCATTCGTCTGCGTACCTATACGCCTAGCGATTGGGATTATTGGCAAGCTTCAGGAAGTGCTTCTGTAACCTTTCGCACCTACACCCCCAATGACTGGGACGATTGGCAAATTGAAGGCGATTTGGAAAGTTTGGATGCCACGACCAAAGCTAGTTTATTGTTCTTGCCAGTACTCGTTGCTACTCTCCAAGAGCAAGGCATCTTATAATAATCGAGGACAAGGCGGCTCAAAACGAGGAGCTTTGGAATAGTCAATTGCTTGATGAAATTCATAAGATACACTAATACCTGATATAATATTATTGTACGCATAAGGCGGTGTTAAGCCATTGGCAGGTTGTGCATTGAGCAAATACCGTTGGAGCCCGTGGCTGTAGTAAGCTGCAATTCTACATCTTGGAGTAATGTAAAAGCCACAAGAACCCCTAAGCCCTATATCGCCATCATTCCTATACACTGGCAAATTACCATCAAAGAAACCAACAAATTCGACCCCTAAAGCTATATTGACCCGATCACTAAGGTGATAAAAAAGCATCAGAGGAACCGCAAATCCGTGTAGACTCCAAACACGAGCTTGATTGTAAGGGTTGGGTTGGTTGCCAAAAGCCAAGCCACGGAGCGTATACATCAAGCCTGTTCGCAAATCAAAAGATTTGTGCAGACGGTGCAGGGCAAATATCCCCAATCGGCCACCCAACCGTTGATTGTAAATAGGAATAAGTTGGTTATCAGGTATAAAAGTGGAAAGACTCAATCCCATTTCAATACCTATTCTATAAAAAGCCCCAGGCTCCTTGTTTTGAATCTCGTTTATAAGTTGGCCTTGAGCCAGCCAACAATGCAACAAAAGACTTAGTAATAACAACTGTTTGTTCACAACTTCTATGTTTAGTTAATAACCTTGATAAATTAAAAGTGTACAGTTGTGTCATATAAAAAAAATAGGTGAGGAAAGGAGGTGTTGGAGCAGTTTAGCACACTGTTGGTTGGTGCGCCTGATCCACTTGATTCTTTTTATCAAAACATCCAAATCAATGAAAATGCTGCTTAGGGGATTTTTTTTATGGTAAAAAACTAATTACGCCAATAAAAAAAATGAGTAATCCGCCATAAACATAGCCTGCAATCCTATTGTCACTAGAAACCTTCCAATGTACAAATAAAAAGTGCAATAAGGTGGCAACAACACCTTGTACCAATACATACTGCCAGAGCTGTTGAGGGTCTAAAACCCAAAAATTTAAGCGATTAGCTACTTGTTGAATGGTAATGGTTAAGGTAAGTGTTAAGCCAGTGCCAATTAGGATGCGCCCAACAGAAGATTTGGGCACCACCTTAGCTGTCAGAATCGCTGTGCTCCCTATTATAATCAGCCAATAAATAGGTAGGATGATGGGAACACCAGCTATTGGATAGCCTAGACTCGCTCCAAAGGAATAGTTGCCATATAGGGTATTGGTATACACCGCTACTCCCTCTACCAAAGCAGTTGTTATCAAAACTATTCCGCCAAAAAATCCTGCATACCTATTCCATTGTCTTTGATACAATAAGAGAATAACCAAATTGAGTAACAAAAAATAAGGGGTATAATAAAGGTACCAAGCTTGTTGATGTGGTGTGGTAAAACCAATCAAAGAAGCCATATAGACAATCATCAACACTATGACAGCAGGAACAGGACTCATAATATAAGAAATAGGTTCAGAATAGCTAAATTAGCCGAATACAAGATGGCCCAAGGTAATGTTTTTTGTAGTGTGGTATTGCAATACCACACTACAAAGAAAGCAGAATGGTATAAATTTTATGCTTCAAAAAATCTATAAAAAATAACCTCGTCACTTATAATCAATATAAATACGAACAAAAGTGCTTATATTATCCCTAGAGCCAGTTTTATTTAAACAAATATTGAGAATGATGTTTAATAATCTGCTTAAAAAACACTATTTTTGCATAAATTTTTACATCCAAATAAGGGAGTTGTTGGCTGATAGAGCAAGTGCTTCCTCCTAATTTATAACTATTACTATGTTAACAGTAAGCAATTTATCTTTACAGTTTGGAAAACGCGTTTTGTTTGATGAGGTAAACCTCAAATTTAACAAAGGGAACTGCTATGGCGTTATTGGTGCCAATGGTGCGGGTAAATCTACCTTTTTAAAGATTTTATCTGGTGAAATTGAATCGACACAAGGCCATGTATCCAAGGAAGCGGATGCGCGGATGGCTGTACTAAAGCAAGATCACTTTGCTTATGATGAGTATACCGTCTTAGATACCGTCATTATGGGACACGATCGCTTGTATCAAACCAAAACGGAATTGGACAACATCTATCTGAAAGAGGATTTTAGTGAGGCGGATGGTATTCGCGCAGGTGAATTGAATGAGCAGTTTGAAGAAATGGGAGGCTGGAATGCAGAGAGTGATGCGGCTACTATGTTGAGCAACTTGGGGGTATTGGAAGCAGACCACCACAAAAAAATGGGAGAACTCAATACCAATCAAAAAGTACGTGTATTGTTGGCACAAGTACTTTTTGGCAATCCCGATATCTTGATCTTGGATGAGCCTACCAACGACTTGGATGCAGAAACGGTCATGTGGTTGGAGGATTTCTTGGCCGACTTCAAAAACATGGTAATTGTTGTATCGCATGATCGTCACTTCTTGGATGCCGTTTGTACACACATTGTGGATGTAGATCACAAAAAAATTCGTCTGTCTACAGGTAACTATACTTTCTGGTATCAAACTAGCCAGTTGTTGTCACGCCAGCAGGCCGACAAAAACAAAAAGAATGACCAAAAACGCAAGGAATTGATGGATTTTATCCAGCGTTTTTCGGCCAATGCCTCTAAAGCCAAGCAGGCGACCAGCCGCAAAAAAGCCTTGGAAAAACTGGACTTAAACGAGTTGTCTGTTTCTTCTAGACGTTACCCCGGTATTATATTCAAACAAAATAGAGAAATCGGAAACGAGGTATTGAGTGTAAGTATGTTGTCCAAAAAATTGGGCGATACACAACTCTTTAAAAATCTTAATTTCACGGTAGAGAAAGGCGATAAAATAGCAATACGCTCCAAAAACTCTTTGGCAGTAACCAAATTATTACAAATATTATCACAAGAAGATGGCGTAGAGCAAGATAGTGGGGATGTAGACTGGGGCGTAACGGTAACTAAGTCCTATTTGCCCAACGATAACAGCAAGTATTTTGATAACAATATGAATTTAGTGGATTGGTTGCGCCAATTCTCTGAAGAAAAAGATGAAACGTTTGTTCGTGGTTTCTTGGGTCGAATGTTGTTCTCAGGAGAAGAAACACAAAAAGAATCCAATGTACTCTCAGGAGGAGAAAAAGTGCGTTGCTTGATGTCCAAAATGATGTTGGAAGAAGGCAATGTATTGATCTTAGATGAGCCAACTTCTCACTTGGATTTGGAATCAATTACTAAGTTGAATGAGGCATTGATTGATTACCCAGGGGTTGTATTGTTTACATCACATGACCACGAGTTTACACAAACTATTGCCAACAGAATCATCGAAATTGGCCCCAATGGCATGTTGGATAAGTTGATGAATTATGATGAATTCTTACAAGACAAACGCGTAAAAGAGCAAAGAGTGGCCTTATATGAAGGGACGGTTTATGCTTAGGCTATAAAACAACTTGGATTGTTGCATCTCTCTTTGAATACACAAAATTCAAAGAGAGATTTTTTTATGGACTATTTCAACTGTAAAAAGCCCTTTTGTTATACAATGTTTGATGAAAATTAAATTAACTAGTAACCAACTATTAAAAGTTGTAAGAAATGTGTTAATTTCTGTAGGGTCTGATTGGAATAGTACTTCCCAAAAACGTTGACGAATAAATTATTACCTATGAAAAACAGTTTACTCCTGCTCAGTTTTATCGCTTTTAGCCTTCTCTCAAAAGCACAATCGTCGTCTATTTATTTACAAAACAATACGGCGCTAGATTTAGAAATTTGGGCAGAGCAGACGGGGACGCATATTATGTCTTCGGGAGAATGGGATTTGAAGACGACCTCTATGTATCCATGGGAGATGAAAAAAGAAATTTTGGAAACCAATAGAAATACTGGTGTACACAATAATGAAACCTTCTTTTTTAATGTTTTTGTAGCGCACCAGACCGATACATTTAGAATGCAGCTTCGCCTGAGAGGGCAATTTGTAGGGAGTGATATGGATTTTTCTATAGTGGGAGATGGTTTTGATCATACGTGGCATGATGGAGGTGGTGCTCGTGAAGAAAGTTTTACTTTTGGTGGTATTCCTGTTCGGCTTAAATATCAAGCAGATGGAACAGATGCCTTTTGGAATAGAGATATTATTTTTGCAGTGCATGATACTCGACCTGCCTACAGCATAGACTCTACCGATTTTTATGATCCCAATATCATTAATGTACTTTCATATAACGTACAGTTTTTACCATTTGGAGTGTCTGGGTTGCCCAATGCTAGTGAACGTGCTGACGAAGCACCTAAATACCTATCACCTTGGCAGGATGTGGTGATTGTACAAGAAGTGTTTGACGATAATGCTCGTAACAACCACTTGATCCCAGCAATGACTACAGCAGGATTTCAGTACCGAACAGGTATTCTAAACGATGGGCAGTTTCCAACGTGGAATGGTGGCGTAATGATTTTTAGTAAGTGGCCGATAGAGCTGGAGGATGAATACGATTATAGAAGCTGTGATAACAATGCTGGCGACTGTTTGGCTGCAAAGGGAGTACTTTATGCTAGAGTTAACAAGCTAGGAAAGAAATACCATATTTTTGGAACACATGTAGAAGCAGGGGGACAACCCAATGATATAGCAATTAAGAAAGAACAATTTGGTGAACAACGAGATTTTATTGCCCAACAACAAATTCCTGCTGATGAGGCTGTTATCTTGGGAGGAGATATGAATACGGATGCGAATAGTGTCCAATACCCAGATTTAATCGATTCACTCCATCCAATTATACCAGAGCATAGAGGTTTTTATGCCTCTACGGCTGTAGATAGCGATACCCTTAATATTATAGATCATGTCTGGGGTATTCGAACACACTTGATTCCTACAGAGGCAGAGACAAAAGTCTGGATTCTTAGAGGCATAGACGGCCAACTTTGGGATATTTTTGATCCTAGTGATCATTTGCCTATCAATGGGCGTTTTGTTTACCCTGATGTAGATACTCCCATAGTACAAATGCCTAATTTATGCCCCTCAGATAGTCTGGAATTAAGTATTTTGGTAGATCCTAATTTCCAAGTGCAGTGGTATAAAAACGACACGCTAATGGTAGGAGCTACTAACCCTTCTTTGACTATAGTGGGAGCTTCTGTAGCCGATACAGGCAGTTATACATGTGTCTTGACGTATCAGTTTATTGTACCTGATACTTCCTATTTGGCGCATCCCAATTGGCCCGACACCGCCACACAACAATTCGAATTCTCAGTGGCTAATTTAAGCCTGACAGCACTAGATATGAATCCAATGATTACCCAGCAGGGAGATACCCTATATTCGAGTAGCCCTACGGGCAATCAATGGTATTGGAATGGTCAAGCCATTGCAGGGGCAACTGATTCTGCATATGTTGTTACTCAGAATGGAGATTACAGTGTTTTGGTAACCAAAGGAGCCTGTACATCAGATACCTCTAACACGGCTAATTATACGAGTATTAATATACAGCAATTGAATGATACACCGCTTGCTATCTTGGCTTATCCCAACCCAACAGAAGGCCAATTGTATATAGCGCATGAATTGGAACAGGTTCAAGTTCAAGTATTCAACCTCAACGGCCAACGCTTGCAGTTCTTGGAATCTCAAGAGGCATTGATAAAATTGGATTTAAACCCATATCCCAAAGGCGTTTATTTCATACAATTAACCACCAACAAAAAAAGTCAAACTATAAAAATTATATTGAGATAAGTGTTGATCTTGGATGAGCCAAGCTCTGCCCGAAGGGACGGTTTATGCTTAAGATAGGAGGCAACTGTAAGTTGCGCTAGAAATAAATGAAGGCACTGTTTCCTATTGGGAGTGGTGCTTTTGTTGTTTTTCCCATTCTTGGAGTAAAATATAAAAAATGCCGTTGTTATGGGGATTTTTTGTTTGGTTTAATTTTGGGGATAAAAAAAGCACCACTTCTTATTTTGAAGTAGTGCTTGTGATATTTATTCTGCTAACTTAATGGAGGAAATTGAAACGAAGCAGGGAACATTGACAGAGGAGGCTCGATAGCTAAAGGATGGTTTTTGGAGATAGGTTGTTGGACCAACCATTCCTGTAACCGTCACTTTTTTGCCTTCAAATTGTTTTACTTCATCTTTGGAGCGTTTGGATTCGGGTCTATAAGGTGCTATCAAAACAACTTCTGTAGACGCATCAACAACTATTTTGTAGTGCCCGAGGTGTTCTGCACCTTCTTTTTTTGCCAAAATCGACTCTTTATAGATTCCAGTTAGTGATACTTCTTTTTCAAAGTCAAATACTTGTGTATTTGTTTCCTCTTTCATTTGATGTGTATTTTTTTGAGATGAGCAAGCATAGCATAAACTCATGCTACCTATGACTAGCAACCAACGTGTAATAAAAAAATGAATGTTAATCATCTTAGAAAAGTTTAGTTTAATTCTTGAATAGTCATCAAGTACAATATACTCTAAGATAAAAATATCTGTTTAGTTATTACACTTTAATTAAGCTTTCTCAACTACCATTGTTGTAGGGGTTTTACCATGTTGTTTGGTATCGTGGTGTTGTTCGTGGAATGTTTGTCCGTCTTTTTTGGTACCATACATAGCCATATCCCATTTTTTGTTCTCAACAGTAGCATCACCTACAGCATAATTTTCTAATGTAATATTATCTGCTCCATCATCACTCTTCATGACAACACCTCCCCAGTGGAAGTTCCAAGTACTTACACCAGAGTATTCGTCTCCACCAGAAGACATTGTATATCCTTGCCCAACATCTGGATTGGCCGCTTTATTAATTTTTAGATACGCATCAATTTCTTCACGTATATCTTCGGACTGCGAGTCATAGAATTCCATATTAGTGTTGGCATAAATATCTATATTCCTCCAATATTCACCTACATACAACTCAAACTTAGCAGGATCAGAAACTTTATATTTTAAACCATCTTGGTAGGCTTTATTGGCTGCATCATAATAAGGTTGTGCTTTGGTTTGTACATCTCTGATGGCTTGTTTGATGGTATCAGAAACTTCTGAAGTAGGCCGAGCCAACCAATCTTGGTAGAGTTTTAGTATAATTTCTGATTTCATCAAAGAAGGTGAGCGTGAACCTGTTTTAGCAGTTTTGCCACCATCAGTAGGATCGCTGTATATGGCCGATCTATCGTCACTTCCTACTACTACACCAGAGGACATACCACAATCTGCCCACAATTCCATATCAGTACCAGAGGTGCCATTTTGCTTGTTCTTTGGCAATATTTGTTTTAAGGATACGGATGTACTACCTTCAGTTACAGTAACACCTCCACTTTGTTCTTCTAATTCAATACCAGAACCTGCTGCTTGTAACTTTGCATTTGCTTGATCTGCTTTGCCTGCTTTTGCATACAATTTGTGGTTTGGGTATCCTACCTTAACCACAGCACTCATATCTTCTGAAACTCTGTATTTAGGAGAGCCTGTTGTTTCTACATATCGTTGTACGATACCAGAGGCAAGGGGTCTTTTTTCCAATTCTGTATCTTCCCCTTCTGTTGGAGTCGTTCTGCTTGCTCGCGTACCCATTGTTTCGGCATCTTGTTCCAATCTCTTGTCATCATTGACTCCCATACCATTGACTTGGGTAGTTTCACTGACATCTCCTTTCATCTTTTGTACAATGTGCCATAGTTCGTGTGCTAGATGTTTTTCTGCACCAGGGGATATATATATATTTAGACCATCTGTATAGGCTAGTGCGCCTACCAAAGCAGGTTTTTCAGAATTATAATGAACCTTTACTTCATCTAAGGAAAAGCCTGAAAAATGTTCTACAGCAGCTTTAAGACGATCAGGTATACCTGTATTGTTAACTTTTTTCTTAGGGCCTTCTTTGGCTTGAACACTATTATTGGCCATATCTTGTAATTGGCGGCCTAATTGTGCCTCAGGGCGTTCGTCTGTTACTGTTTGTTGAAGTGTTGTAGATTCTGTTTCAACAGATTGATCTTCACGTTGGTCGTATTCTTTGGGCATGATCGAAGTTGTTTAATAATATGTAAATTAGACATTATCACGACTAAATTCGTAGCGAAAAAAGCATCTTTTTCCCTCACTCATCGTTAAAAATTATTTTATGAACTCGCTCCGCTCGGTTGATTCCATAGCACTGCTATGAACTAAATGCGCTAGGACTTTTACTTACGTGAGCCCTTCGGGGTTGTACCTTTTAGGTACAACCCACGCAGATCGCTTTGCGAGTGCCTTGATT
>JBGCDW010000222.1:0-14821 GCA_045105775.1 Aureispira sp. | reverse complement strand
TTATCCGTATAAAGCTCTGATACTGGAGGATAAGCAGATTCTTCTGCAAACTGTACAGCAGCATCAATTTTTTTCTTGACTTGCTCCTTGATCGATGCTATCTCTTCTTCAGTAGCGTACTCGTTCTGTAGCAATTTCCTTTCTATAATATTTACAGGGTCTTTCTCCTTGTATTCTTTTTCTTCTTCTTTGGTTCTGTATTTAGCCGGGTCAGACATAGAGTGGCCTTTGTAACGATAGGTTCTAATTTCTAAGAACATAGGCCCTTTACCGCTTCTACAGTGTTCCGCAGCAGCCGCAATTTCGTTGTGCACCACTTCTACATCCATTCCATCAATTTGCTTACTTGGCATATCGTATCCCAATCCAAGCTTATAAATATCGGTTACATTAGAAGTACGCTCTACAGAGGTTCCCATTGCATAGAAGTTGTTCTCACAAATAAACACTACTGGCAATTTCCATGTCATTGCCATGTTAAATGTTTCGTGTAAAATTCCTTGACGGCAAGCACCATCTCCAAACATACAAAAAGTAACGCTGTCCTTTTCTTGATATTTGTCAGCAAATGCAATTCCAGCGCCTAGCCCAATCTGCCCCCCAACAATACCATGTCCACCATAGTAGCGATGTTCAGCAGAAAAATAGTGCATAGACCCTCCTTTTCCCTTTACGTTTCCTGTTTCTTTGCCATACAACTCTGCCATTGCAGTATTACTAGAGATGCCTTTGGCTATTCCCGCACCGTGTTGGCGATAAGCAGTAATCCAGGCATCATCAGGACGTGTTGCTGTTTTCATTCCTGCATAAACAGCCTCTTGGCCAATACACAAGTGTAAAAAGCCTCTAATTTTTTTCTGAAAATACATTAGGTTAGCACGCTCCTCAAATTTGCGAATGCGTAACATTAACTCATACCATTCCAAATAAGTTTCTTTGGAAAAAGAAGTGGTTTTCGTTGTTTTTTTCTTAGCCATACTGTCTATAAGGGATTATAAAAGAGTATTGTATGTGATTGATACTTCATATTTTTACACGCTACCCCAAAAATAGCTCATACTTAATGACAAGCAATGTGTCAAAATTTTAGCACTTTTGTTGTAATGTAATGATTATCAATTATGTGTAATGCTCTCACGAGGTGAGGTGTAATTTGTTTTTCCAATAATTGTACTAAGATATAGTATAATAGCACAAACAAAAAATAACGCCCTGCTTTTTATTAAACAAGCTTACGTCAAAAGGTTCAAAAAGTCTAAATAACCATTTCTGGAACGCCCGCAGCAGGAACAATTAATTTGCCAGCCGTTTTGGCTTTTATTTCTTCTACAGTTACTCCAGGTGCGCGTTCCAACAAGTGAAAAGCATTGTCTTTGATCTCTAAAAATGCTAAATTGGTCACTACACGCTTGATACAATTTACCCCTGTAAGAGGCAATGTACAGGATTCTAGTAGTTTGCTCTCTCCCTTGCGATTGGTATGTTGCATGGCTACAATAATATTGCGTGCAGCAGCGACCAAATCCATTGCCCCTCCCATGCCTTTCACCATCTTGCCTGGAATTTTCCAATTGGCAATATCTCCATTCTGAGCCACTTCCATTGCCCCCAATACGGTGAGGTCAATATGTCCTCCACGAATCATTTCAAAACTCTGTGCAGAACTAAACAACGCTGCCCCTGGTAGTGTGGTTACGGTCTGTTTGCCTGCGTTAATCAAATCTGCATCTACCTCTGCTTCTTTGGGAAAAGGCCCCATCCCTAGCAAGCCATTCTCTGATTGCAGAAACACCTGAATACCTTCTGGAATATAATTAGCAACCAAGGTAGGAATACCTATTCCTAGATTGACATAGTACCCATCTTTTAATTCTTTGGCAATGCGCTTGGCAATGCCGTTTTTATCTAAAGCCATATTACTGTTATTATTAATACACCTAATTATTATGAAATTTACCCTAGAACAGTGCGTTGCTCTATGCGTTTTTCATAATCTACTCCTTGGAAAATGCGCTGTACATACACGCCTGGAACATGAATATAATTGGGGTCCAATTCGCCAGGCTCTACCAATTCTTCTACTTCTACAATCGTGATTTTGCCAGCACGTGCCATCATAGGATTAAAATTGCGGGCAGTACCTTTAAATATTAAATTGCCATGCATATCGCCTTTCCATGCTTTGACGAGGGCAAAATCTGCATGAAGTGCCGTTTCTAGAATATAAGGCCGACCATCAAAATGCTTTACCTCCTTGCCTTCTGCAATTTCAGTTCCATAGCCAGTAGCCGTATAAAACCCTGGAATTCCTGCTCCGCCTGCACGAATGCGTTCTGCTAGTGTTCCTTGAGGAATCAAATCCACTTCCAATTCTCCACTTAATAGTTGTCGTTCAAATTCGGCATTCTCCCCTACATAAGAAGACATCATTTTCTTAACTTGACGTTGTTGCAACATCAATCCAATACCAAAATCATCTACCCCTGCATTATTAGAAATACATGTTAGACCTTTGACACCTGCAGCTACAAGAGCAGCAATACAATTCTCTGGAATGCCACACAAACCAAATCCACCCAACATCAAGGTCATATTATCCTCAATGCCTTGAATGGCTTGTTGTGCATTGGCTACTACTTTATTCATTGCTTGTCTGTGTTTTGTGAGGGCAGTTGTGCCCATGCTCTAATTGTTGAAAGCTAAACTAATTATTTTTATACAGAAGTTGTTTAAGAATAGCCGTGTATTTTTTGTGGTATAGATATAAAAAAGAGCTATCCCTATTGGAATAGCTCTTCTATAAAAGCAAAGACTTTAAAGCAAGTCTTTATTGTATGTTCTATTAAAATAGCTTCGACTTAGAAGTAGAAAGATACAAATACTGCACCATCCATGTTATCCAAGTTCAAACCGAAGTTGCTAGAAGCACCATTTTCTTCAACATCAATGATTACTTCACCTGTAGCAGCGTCAAAGGATTCCCATTCTGATTGAGATTGGAACGTAGTGCTATAGATAACACCCCATCCAAATTCTGCACCTATAGACATTTTAGGAGCTACAAAATATTCAACTCCAACAAAAGGACGTACACCAATTCCGAAAGTAGTAACTCCATCATCTGCCAATTTGCGCTGTCCAGTAGCATTGATGAGGTTGCCTCCAAAGTTAGTAGAAGTAGGCACTACATTCGTGTTAGAATAAGCATTACCATAAGTGTAAGCCTCATCAAATACACGCAAGTTCAACAATAAATCACCTCCAAAATAACCTTGGATACGACCTTTTCCACGTCTCATTTCATACCCCAATCCCAAAGTGTAACGACCATTGCTTCCTGATTCAGTATCTTGTACCAAAACGTCAGGATCGTTAGCAGCATTGTCTTGTACAAAAGAAGTGTTAGAATAAGCATTGGTGTTGATTCCAAAGTGGACTCTAGCAGCAGAACTTTCAGACAACATGTACTTACCCATTACTACATTATTCCCTAACACGTTAAAGAATTTGTCGCTAGAAGCATAAGTGTTGTTCGAATTGTTGTTAAAACTGTTACCAAACCAGTTGAAGAAAGGGATAACATTGAATCCTAATCCAATATCACCAGCTTCTGGCAAGATCAATTGACCTTTTTTACCTTTCAATGGCTCATCTTGTGCCTGGATAGTGCTCAAACAAAAAACACCAACCAACAATAATAATATAGTTCTCATTAATTTAGTTTTATTTAAATTTACAATGTTCACCTGAATAAGCATTGTACTTATTCAACATTTTAAATTAAGTAGGGAGTGTCTAGTAATTGTACTCACGGATTACTTTAGCACCTTCATGGATAGTCAAAGAAACATCAGATCTAGTGTATAGAGTCTCTTCAGTAATTACCTCATCTTGGTTGGTAACAGTGTTGAAACGCTCGCTGCGCTCTTGCAACCACAAGTCAGGGAATTTTACTTCTACGCGCATGTCATCTTCAGAAGCTGGCAATTCGATCATTACTTTACCTGCATCATCTACAGTACCAGTAAAGGTCAAATCATCATAGTTAAAGCTTCCGTTAGGACGTGCTTGCAAATCTCTTGAGTCAACTACAAAACGTACTTCAGTACCTGCAGGTACATTCTCACGCATAACTCTACTCAAACCATTGTAAGTAGTGTCATTTGTCAAGTCATTGTTTACAGTCAAATACAATACTACAGTTGCGTTTCCTGCTTCTTTACGTACAGTTGCTTCTTTTGCACAAGAAGTACCCAATAATGCTACTAATACTAGTACAAGGGCAGCAAAGTTCATTTCTTTCATTTTGTCTAAATGTTAAATTTGTTTAATAAATTTAGTTAAAATATCTTACCCTATACAACTTTATGATTGCCTTAGGGTGGCGCAAAGGTACAGCTTATTTTTAATTTTCCAAATCTTGAAAGAAAAATTAAGATACAACAGTACAATTAAATGTATAAACTTTTACCACAAATACCTCTAATGCTTTAATTACAAGATATTTACAAAGAAACATAACAACTATGTTAAACCATCAATAAAGGAATAAACAGGCTCCAAAATAGCTCTAAATAGTCAAAAAATAAGATGAAAAAATGTTTATTTTTTGGTGATGCTGTAACAACTTTTATTTTTGATAACTGTTATTGATAACTAAATACCATACATCAATTGCTATTTTGATTGCACACACAAAATAAGCTGAATTAGTTTGTAGAGCTTTATTAATAATCTATGTCCTTGCACATTGCTTTTTCCTCCATTTACGAATATCAACTTCCTGCTAATCATCGTTTCCCAATGTCCAAGTATGAATTGATTCCTGCCCAACTCTTGCACCAAGGCATTGTAAAGCCAGAACAGTTTTTTGAGCCAGCCCCCCTAGCAGAGCATTGGATTCTGCGCACTCATAGTGCTGAATACTGGAAAAGCCTAAAAACGGGTACGATTAGTGCCAAAGCAGCACGAAAAATTGGATTTCCGATGCGTCCAGAATTGGTGGAGCGCGGACGTGTAATTGCCAGAGGCACTATTGATTGTGCACTTTATGCGCTGCAATATGGGGCAGCTCTAAATGTGGCAGGAGGCACCCATCATTCTTTTTATGACCACGGAGAGGGTTTCTGTGTACTCAATGATTTTGCTATTGCAGCCAATTTTTTATTGGATGAAGGATTAGCCAATAAGATTTTGATTGTAGATTTGGATGTACATCAGGGCAATGGAACGGCCAAGTTGATGGAGGGCGAATCTCGTGTTTTTACCTTTTCGATGCACGGAGCTAAGAATTATCCTTTGCGTAAGGAGCAATCGGATTTAGATATTCCTTTGGAAGATGGTTTGACGGATCAGCCCTATATGGAAATATTGCAACACTACTTGCCTGATTTACTGCAAAGTGTACAACCTGATATGGTGTTGTATTTATCGGGGGTAGATGTATTGGCTACAGACAAACTCGGTCGTTTGGGTTTGACCCTAGAAGGCTGCAAAGCAAGAGATCAATTTGTTTTTGAAACCTGCAAATCCTTTGGCAAACCTGTAGCGGTAAGTATGGGGGGCGGCTATTCGCCTAGATTGGCTCATATTGTGGATGCACATTGCAATACCTTTCAGATCGCTCAAGAAATTTACTTTGAGGATTAAAACCCACCCATTATGTAAGCTTTAATTTGTGCAAAAAAGGAATACAATAGCATTGGTTTGAGCGCAGCCAAAAATACAAAGCCCCAAATACTTCCCCAGTAGTGTGCATCATGCCCTACATTATCCATGTTTCGCTTGCTCATATAAACCGAATAAGCCAAATAAGCCAATCCAAAAAACACAGCTGGAAAGTAAACACCTGGAATAAAAATCAAGCCCATAGAAGAGGTGGGAGCCAATAAAATAAAGGCAAAAACCACCGAAGAAACCGCGCCAGAAGCTCCTAGTGCAGCATACCCTCGATTGTCTTTGTGTTTGTAATAAGAATACAAAGAAGACATCACAAGCCCAGAAATATACAAGCCCAAGTACACCATATTGCCTAAAGCTCCAAACAAGTAAGGACTCTTTAGACTCATTTCTACCATTCCTCCAAACATCACCAGTACATAACCATTAAACAACAAATGGATCCAATCATTGTGAATCAGACCATGACTAAAAAAACGATACCACTGCTTTTCACGTTGCATCTCATAAGGAATAAACATCAAATTAGCCTTACCAGAATCGTATTCCATATACCGATAAGAAGTGTAAACAGTAATGAGCAAAATCAAGTATGTCAAGGGAGCATCTACAATTCCTGGCTCTCCTCCCATTAAGAATAGTTGGTTCATATCAATTGATGAGATCGTGATTAAACTAGAGGGCACTGATAATATGCTGGTTGCGAATATCGCTTTCTATTTCTCCATCTTTGAGGCGAATGATTCGGTGGGAATATTCTGCTATATCAGGCTCATGGGTTACCAAAATAACTGTATTCCCATTATTATGAATCTGCTCAAAAAGTGCCATAATTTCTATCGAGGTTTTAGAATCTAGATTTCCTGTAGGTTCGTCGGCCAAAATAATAGAAGGATCATTGACCAATGCACGCGCTACTGCAACTCGCTGCCGCTGTCCTCCTGACAATTCATTGGGCTTGTGGTCTACTCGATCCCCCAACCCTACCGATTCCAAGACCTTTTGAGCCTTGGCCAAACGTGCTGATTTTTTCATTCCAGAATACACCAAGGGCAAGGCCACATTCTCCAAAGAAGAAAGCCTCGGTATTAGGTTAAAGGTTTGAAATACAAAACCAATTTCTTTATTTCTAATGGCAGCCAACTCGTCGTCTACCAAGGTAGAAACATTTTTTTGATTGAGCAGGTACTCGCCAGAGGTAGGCGTATCCAAACAGCCTAGCATATTCATCAAAGTAGATTTGCCAGAGCCAGAAGGCCCCATCAAGGCTACATATTCATTTTTTTTAATCGTAAGTGTAACGCCTCGCAAGGCATGTACCACCTGCTCCCCCATTTGATAACGCTTACGCACATCGGTAATGTCAATAACTGTAGACATAGATTTAGATAAATGTTGTGTTGCTTCCCCTTCGTTTGAATAAACAGCACTGTTTCTAAAATACGAAGTATTTGCTCCAATAAATAAAATTATTCCTCGTGAGGCACAAATTCCAAACAAACAGAGTTGATACAATAACGCATCCCCCCTTTGTCACGAGGGCCGTCGTTGAAAATATGCCCCAAATGACTCTCACAAGCCGAACACAACAATTCTATCCTCCTCATACCGTGGGTATAATCCGAACGTTGTGTAATATTGGCGGTTTCCAGTTCGCCCCAAAAAGAAGGCCAGCCACAGCCAGAATGGTACTTGTGTGTGGATTCAAACAAGGGTGTTTGGCAGGCCTTGCAATGATAAACTCCTTTTGCTTCATGCTCGTAATAAGTGCCTGTAAATGCGCGTTCTGTTCCTGCTTGACGCAATACACGGTACTCTTCTGCTGTCAATTGATCGCGCCACTCTTGATCTGTTTTGTTTATCTCTTTCATTTGTGCTAATCATTTTTAGTCAAAAAAACTTCCTAATAGCTACAACAAAATAGCTAAAATGTTTTCCTTTCTTAAAAGGAAAACGCGCCTCAAAAACTACTTCTTACCATCAAAATCAATATAGGCATACCCCTAGAGCAATCCAATTTTTCTCTGCATTCTTTTTTTTACTCATAATCCAACAAATAATTAATCTCTACAAGTACTATAGACCAATCCGCTTATTATTTCGCCCAATTCGTGATTTGTTTGTATTCTATCATAATCGACATAAAATTTATACAAAATTACTGTTCTAGCGCGATTTTTGTACTAGACGACTTCAATAACACCCTATCATTAAATCTATTTTGGTTCTAAACAAGGTCGATTCCAACTACTAATATGAGTCGTTTTCTAATTGCTATTTCCTTATTGCTTCTATTCCTTTCTTGTGAGAAGGAATTTATTCCTCAAACTACGTACAAAGGCCCTCAACTAGTGGTAGAAGGCTACATAGAAGCAGGGCAAAATCCCTTGCCACCTTATGTATTATTGACCAAAAGTACAGAATACTCAAACCGTCTAGGTACAGATGTATTGAGTGATTTGTTTGTCAATGATGCGCGCGTTCGTATTTCGGATGGTGTAGATACGGTTACCTTACAAGAATACTGCATCAGTGATTTGCAAATTCTACCCCCTGCACTCCGAGATGCGGTACTACAAGCCTTGGGTTTGCCTAGTTTTGACCCCGATTCCAATATTGATATTTGTGTTTATACAGATTTGATAGGGCTTATTTTGGGTGGGCTTAATATCCGTGAAGGTGGGCGTTATGATTTGATTGTGGAAGCAGATGGATTTGATGTCGTAACAGCAACCACCACGATTCCCAATTTAGTGAATGTTGATTCTCTAACCTACGTCAACCACCCCAGCTATCCAGCCAATGACTCTTTGGTAGAAGTAGTAGCACACTTTACAGACCCTGTTGGCCCTAACTTTTATCGCGTATTTACCAAACGCAACGATGAGCCATTCTACCCTGCCACCAGCAAAGCAACAAGTGGTTCGGCCACCGATGATCGTCTTTTTGAAGGACGTTCGTTTAGTTTTGAAATTGTTCGTGGGCAAGATCAATTTGCAGCATCTAGTTTTGAAACATTTGGCTACTTCTGGCGCGGTGATACTGTTACTTTTAGAGGCTGTAATATAGATTACGAACATTTTAGATTCTGGCAAACCATTGAGTACAATTCTAATTCCCAAGGCCCCTTTGGCACCTACACCCGTGTAGAATCCAATATCAAAGGGGGATTGGGCGTATGGGGCGGCCAAGTTTGTAAAGATTATACCCTTATTATTCCCGAATAAGCACCAAGGAACAACAAAATCAGGCTACTTTGTTCTGCTGAAATACTTACTATCTTTGTAACTCTTACTTTTTAATAAAGATATAATGGGTATTACTATGAGAATTTATAGTCTGATTGGTTTATGGATAGGAGGTTGTTGGGCTTTACAGGCTCAAAAAGAAGCATTTACCGTTGATGCTAGAGATACCATCTATGTTCAAGAAAATCTTCCATTATATGGCAAAGGCCAACATTATGAGGTCTTAGATTCTTCTCAATTGGAGCGCTACAACAGCCAAACATTGGCTCAAACACTCGCTTTAGAAAGTACTTTTTTTGTCAAAAATTACGGCCCTAGTGGTATTAGTACTCTATCGGGTCGAGGCGGCAGTGCCAGCCAAACCGCTGTTTTGTGGGAAGGTTTTAACCTTCAAAACAACATGTTAGGCCAAACAGATTTGTCCTTGATTCCTATGTTTTTTATAGATCAAGTGGATTTGCAATATGGAGGCGGCTCTTCTTTTTTTGGCAATAGTGGTGTGGGAGGTGCCTTGCACCTGAGCAGTAAAATACCCAACAAAAAAGGGCTAGGACTCAAAATTCAGTTGAGTGGAGGAAGCTTTGAAACCTTACAACAAAGTGTACAAGCCAGCTATGGTTTCAAAAATTATCATACAAGCCTACGCCTATTTCATCGACAAGCCAAAAACAATTATTGGTTTACCAACAGCAATGCCTTTGGGTTTCCCAAACCTGTAGAACGACAAATTCACGCAGCTACGCGCCAATGGGGCATCCTGCATAGCCAATCCTTGAGCCTTCAACAACACCATTTTTCTCTTCAATCTTGGTACCAATACAACCAGCGACAAATCCCTCCCACACTCCTCAACAGCCAAAGCACCGACCAACAAGAGGATCAAGCTTGGCGTACAGCCCTCAATTGGAAATGGCAACACAATCACCTGCTGTTCAAAGCACGAACCGCTCTAATATGGGAACGACTCTATTTTACGAATGATGTGGTTCAATCTGAAAGCAAGATGTTGAGTTCCATCACAGAAGCCGAAGTGCGGTGGTACTTGGGGGAACTACATCGATTGCAACTCGGATTACACTATGGTTTTTATACTGCTCAATCCCAAGGTTATCAAAATAATCCACAGCAAAGTCGCCCAGCCTTGTTTGTTCATTATCGTTTTTTGAGTCCTCAAGAAAAATGGCGCGCCAATCTGAGTGTGCGCCAAGAATGGGTAGATATACAAACACAACGACCAGCCGTTGCATTAGGCCTTCGTTGGCAAGCTTTTAGGCATTGGAGTTTTAATGCTCATGCCTCGCACAATTATCGTCTGCCTACTTTTAACGATTTGTATTGGGAAACATTGGGCAATCCCGATTTGATTCCTGAATACAGTTGGAACAGTGAGATCGGGATGAACTACAAGCATCAAAAAGGAAATTATCAGTGGGAAGCAACAACGAATGTGTTTTGTAATCTAATTGATAATTGGATTTTGTGGAGTCCTAATGACGCTGGATTGTGGCGGCCCAGCAATGTCGATCAAGTCTGGGCAAGAGGCTTGGAGGCCAGTGCCAAGGTTCAGGCCAACTGGAAAAGATGGGAAATACAACTGCGCGCACAATATGCGTTTACCCAAAGTACCCGCACCCAAGGGAGCACTGATTTGTTGGGCAATCAATTGATTTATGTTCCTGCCCACCAAGGCAATGCTGCTTTTTTATTGGGGTTCAAACAAAGCCAACTTTTATTACAGGCGCAATGGACGGGCACACGTTTTACGGACAATGCCAATAGCTCCACTCTTCCGGCTTTTGTCTTGTTGCATTTGCGCTTGGAGCAACGTCTAAAATTTGGCAAAGGGGCAATCGTATTGTATGGACAAGCCAACAATTTATTAGGCACCGAATATCAAGTGGTTTTGAATAGGCCGATGCCTTGGCAGCAGTTTGAAGTGGGGCTGCAATTCTTTTTGTAGATTCCAAAACAGAAAAAAACCATTCCAATATGAAACAAAAAAGTGCTTAGAAAATTAATTCCTAAGCACTTTTTTGATGATATTTTAGCCGTACTACATGGGAGCAGGAACTAAATCTTTGTTTTTGCGTAAACCTATTTTGATATAATGTGGTGCTGGTAGGTCTGCATTATTGGCAGTTGATTGATCAACCTTGAAGGTAGAAGCAACTTTTGCCAACGCATATTCTTTGTTACCCACTTTGTAAACGCCAATCAAACGTTGCAAAACGTCACCCATTACAGCAGTATAGCCTTCACCAAGCTGCAACGCTGCCTCTTCAGCACCTTCTACAGTAGCCAATCTATGGTAATTGACATCGACCACAATTTCTCTAGATTTGATCTTGTTTTGAACGTCTTCTGGCAAATGGGTCCACCAGTATTGTAAACTTTGGATATTGTCATTGTTTACCTGCTCTTCTCTCAGAAAAATTTCTGTATCGAATTGTTGTAGTTTTACAGGCATTTGCTTGACCAAACGAATATTGGTGGCATGTTCTTGTTCTACTCCAGTTGCCTTGTTTTCAATCAATGTCGTACTTACGGTATACGTCATTCCTGTCTGGCTGCCAATAATTTGTTCTAATGCTTCTCCCGTATTTTCTATTTGAGAATCGTTCAACTGAGGGTTAATTACCTTCTTATCGTTGGTACGAATCTTAGAAAAAACCTCAATATCGATCTCTTTGGATTTGATTTGCGACTGTACAGGTTTGGGCAGGCTATCCCACCAAGATTCTAATTCTTTGACATTGGCTTCGGACAATTTGGCTTGTTGTTGTTCATCCTGTCTACGAATAAGTCGAATTTCGTGAGACAAAGGCATCGCAATAGTCATTTCTTCAGGAACAGGAGCATCGGCAGTAGATTCTACCGCTACTAAAGCACCAGCTTGCCAAGGTTCATGGATCTCAGATTGTTCTGAATCATTTGACTGGACGGTACAACTAACCAAGCAGCAGCTCCATGCAAAAAGAACGCCGATCAAAAAAGCAATCTTGGTATTTCTTAGGTCCATCATATTGTTATAGTTTTCTGGTTGTATAGATAAAAATATCTTGTCAACCTACTCTTAATATTCATCAAAAATACTGCCAAACAAGCATTTTTATTAACAAGTATTTAACAACTTGAATCAACAATGTTTGTTAATGGGATTCTGGCTCCAATCCAAGTCTCTTGGCAATACCCAATTCTATGGTTTCTAGCGGTCGTAAACTTGGAATTTCCAACAAGCTTACTAATGCTCTATTATGCTGATTATAGGTCTGATAGGCAAATTTATTGCCTGTCAATTTGAATCTATCTCCATGAAAATTATGATACTTCACCTGACCATCTAGTACTGCGGCAATATAAATGTCGTGTTTTTCTTGATAGACAAACATCAAATACGCCCCAATCCAGCACAATTCTAAGCATCTACAACCAAAAAATGGGTTGTACATTTCTGGTTCCCATTCCCATTTTTTTCCTTCATCCAAAACACAAAGCCGATAAATATCGGCTTCACTCGATTGAAACCATGCTAGCCTTCCTTTATGATAAACGACATCAACGCTGTAAACGTAGAAGTGTTGGCCATGTTTTTTCCAATTTATTTCTACAAAATCTCCAACTTGCTCATATTCTAGCTCTACAACAAACTCTTGTGTCTCTAAATACTTTTTTAATACATTAACAGCTCTTGATAACATTATGAATTTAACAATATTTTCAAATAAAAGTTTTTATTATCGACCAAGTGCCTTTTAAAAACTACTTAAGTAAAGCTTTTACCGCATTAACAGGGCTAATTAAAGCCCCTGTGGCTTTGGTGTCTTGTGTTTCTTTACCAGTATTGTTAAGAATAGTGTAAGCTTCTTGGGTTGTTAATGTGGGTTGAATAGATTTCATTAAACCTAGCAAACCTGCTACATAAGGGGTTGCCATCGAAGTACCATTAAAAAACTCATATCTATTGTTGGGGATGGTAGAGTATACTTGAACTCCTGGCGCAGCAATGCCCATTTTTAATTGGCTTACATCATTGCTAAAGGTTGCTTTGTTCAAATCTGCATCCACCGCTGCCACCGTAACCACACCATCTACTGCTGCGGGCAACCGTCTGCTGGCATCTATGTTTTCGTTTCCTGCCGCTACCACTACAATCGCTCCTTTTTTGTTGGCGTAATCTACTGCTTGTTTGTAAGCACGCATTCCTTGTGCTGTAGCGGGCCCGCCCAAAGACATAGACAAAACATCGGCTCCTTTATCTGCTGCCAATAACATCCCCTGTATAATGGTTCGTTGAGTGGTATTGCCATATTTTCCAAATACTTTTACACTACTTACCTCTACAAAACCTGCTTTAGGAGTAAACGATGCAATTCCGATGTTATTGTTACTCACAGCGGCGGCGATTCCTGCACAGTGTGTACCGTGGCTATGGGGATCAACGTCATACTCTTTCTTAATAGAAACAAAATTATCGGCCAAATCTTCGTGCTTGGCATCTACGCCTGTGTCAATAATTACCACTCTTGCTTTTTTCTTAGGTTTGATCTTTGCTTCATTGAGCAATTGATACAACGCCTCCATTTCTAGCGTTTCGTACCCCCAAACCTTATTAATATCAGGGTCATTAACCGCATAAGGTCGCTTATTGCCTTTTTGGATCGCAACGGCTTGTTGCTCCATAGGATCTAGCGATAAGATTTCATTGGCTTCGATGTGATCGACCAAGCCACTCCCTTGAAACGCCTCAACAATAGCTTGATACTGTTCTTGTTGATGATCTGGAATATTAACGGCGTAATAATCATCTAATTCTGTTACTGCGCCATCTTGGGGGCTAAATGCAGGGGTACACACCAATTGGTAGCGCTCTACAATCTCTTGTAATTCTGATAATTGGTGCCCATTACTGACTTCTATCAACAACTCATTGTTGGGATCTAAATTGTCCAAATTAACAACCGTGGAGGTTGATATGCCCCAGCCTGTCATTCCCAGAAAATAACCCGTTACCATCAAAATGAGCATGGGTACAAATACAAGCTTGTGTCCACTAAAGGTGTTCAAGAAAAACCCTCCTACAAATAACAACACCACATGTCCACCCAAGGATGTCCAAGAAACGACCCCAGGCAGCAAAATAGAAACCCCTAAATAAGCTCCCAAAGACAATAAAAATCCTTTGCCCATAACTGGTCGAATCGTATCATTATGCTTAAATAGAAACCAAAGAGCAAGTGCTAAAAACGCGGTGCAATAACTGATAATTGCTAAGAATGAAAACATATTTTTATTATTATTAAAATGTTGCACTTTGCAACACTTTGTTGGATTCAAGAAATAGGTTACAAAATTTTATACTCACTAATATGAATAGGGGTTCCCCACATAAAAACAGAAAATACATTGGTGGCTTTCTTTGCCTCTATTTCTATTCCCAAACCCTCTTTTTGAAGCTTTTTAGGCATTTTAACAGGTTTCCAATGCTCGCCCTGCTGATCAATAACGCCCCAAAAACCTCCTGATATATCCTGATATTTAACGGTTCCTTTGATAATCATTTTTTATTTTTTATTGCCCTAAAAGGGAACTTTTTTACACGATTTTGTTTTATAAATTAGTGAGGAGTCTAATAACCTTTTACTATCTTAATTTAGTATTTTAAACCATAAATTGCAGTATGAAAGTATTTTAAAAAATAGCTTTTTAGACTAACTATGGTAATCACTAGACTACTGAATACCAAAGTTGAGACTACAATAGACATTATCACGACTGGAGTTGTACAGAGACAAAAAGTAAGGTTTTTTCATCAATCAAGGCAAAAATTTAGTTCATAGCAGTGCTATGGAATCAATTTTTAACGATGAGTGAGGGAAAAAGATGCTTTTTTCGCT
>JBGCDW010000221.1:0-61775 GCA_045105775.1 Aureispira sp. | reverse complement strand
GATTCAGGATAAACGCATCCAGAAACAATTTTATCAAGATAATGGTATTCCTACAGCCGATTTTATTCTCACTGAAAACTTAGAGGATCTCCAAACCAAAGCAAACTTTCTGCCTGCTGTTAATAAAATTGGAAAAGGGGGTTATGATGGCAAAGGGGTGCAAATAATGCGTACAGTAGAGGATTTGGATAAGGGTTTTGATGCTCCTGGCCTGCTCGAAAAATTGATCGATTTTGAGAAGGAAATTTCTGTTATTGTTGCTCGAAATGAGGCGGGGCAAATCAAGACTTTTCCGCCTGTAGAATTGGTATTTCACCCCGAAGCCAACCTAGTAGAATATTTGTTGGCTCCTGCCCAAATTGAAGAAAACATTACCAATAGCGCCTTAGATATTGCCATCAATCTTGCCAAAAAATTAGAGATTGTAGGGTTGCTGGCTGTAGAAATGTTTGTAACCAAAGAGGGAAAAGTATTGGTGAATGAAATTGCTCCTAGAACCCATAACAGTGGGCATCAATCTATTGAGAGCAATATGACTTCTCAATTTGAGCAACAACTACGCGCCATCTTGAACTGGCCTTTGGGCGACACCTCCCTCTTTATTTCTTCTGCTATGATTAATTTGTTGGGTGAAGAAGGCCATACGGGCAATGCCATTTGCAAAGGTTTCCAAGAAGTACTCGATATTCCTGGTTGTCATTTGCACTTGTACGGCAAAAAAATTACGCGTCCTTTCCGAAAAATGGGGCATGTAACCGTGCGTGATCGAGATATGGAAACGCTCCTTAAGAAAGTAGATTTTGTCAAAAAAACCATAAAATTTGTAACCAATGAGCAATAAACCTTTAGTTGGAATCATTATGGGCAGCCAATCTGACTTGCCTGTCATGCGTGCTGCGGCTGAATTCTTGGAACAAGCCAATGTTCCTTTTGAATTAACTATTGTTTCGGCGCACCGAACCCCCCAACGCATGATTGATTATGCCACCTCGGCTAGAACGCGTGGCCTCAAAGTAATTGTGGCTGGTGCTGGTGGTGCCGCACATTTGCCCGGCATGGTTGCTTCATTGACCACACTCCCCGTTATTGGAGTGCCTGTTAAGTCTAGTAATTCTATTGATGGCTGGGATTCTATTTTATCCATTTTGCAAATGCCAGGGGGCATTCCTGTGGCTACAGTGGCCTTAGATGGTGGTAAGAATGCGGGTATCTTAGCAGCTTCTATCATTGGGGCTTTTGATGAGGAGGTAGCAGCTTATATGGCTAGTTACAAACAGCAATTGACGGATAAGGTGATGCGTTCTGTGGAGCATGTTGAGGAGCAGGGGTGGAAGTAGGCTTTGGGTTTTACGAACACAATATTTGAGTTTATTTTAAATTTTAGTTTCAAAAAGTGGATTGTTTTTATTATTTTGCACTTTTAATAAAACTTTAAGCTCAAAAAATGGATAAAAATCCAAAATTCATCTCTTTACTATCAGATTATGGCTTCAAAATTGCTTTTGCTGATGAATCCAATACACTTTTTTTACGCAGGGCACTACAAGCACTTATTCAAAGTAAGAGTCCAATTAAGAAAGTAAAATTTTTACGCAATGAGTTTGTAGGATCAACTACACAGTCTAGAGGAGGCGTATTTGATCTAATCTGTGAAGATGAACTCAAAAGAACTTTTATTGTGGAAATGCAGTTGGGCTATTATAAGCACTTCATTCAAAGGGCAAAGTTCTATGCCTTTCAAAAATTTGAGACCTTAATTGAAAAAGGCCCCTTTAAATTTGATAACCTTACGCCTATCTATTGTATCGGCTTCTTGGCTAAAGAAATTTTCCCACTATCCAATGAATATTACCACTTTGGCCGATTAAAAAATCAAAAAGGTGAGGAATTAGACGATCAAATTACACATATTATTGTAGAAATTAGTAAATTTAAGAAAGAGGAAGAAGAAATTCAATCAGATTTAGATAAACTCATTTACATCATGAAACATTCAGGAAAAATTAAGGGCTTGGACGAATTGCCAGAATTCTTAACGGAGGATTGGATTGAGCAAGCCATGACTAAAATTGATGAAAGCAAGCTTTCGCCAGATCAACGATGTAATTATAGAATGATGTTGGCCAAAAATGGCAGTATCATCGAAATGATGCAAGAGGAAAAAAGACAAATGAGAGCTGAGTTAATAGAAGAAGTTAAAGCGAAGATAACGGAAGAAGTCAAAGCAAAAGTTAAAGCGGAGATAGCAGAAAAAGTTATTAATCAAGCAAAAAGAAACATGGCTAAATCTTTAAAAGAAGCTGGAGTTGATTATGCTATCATTTCTAATACTACAGGATTGACCGTAGAAGAAATTGAACAGCTTTAGGGTTATTTGCCATTCCATATTCTTTATTCTAACACCGTTCCTACACACCCAACAACTCCTTAGCATTCTGTTTTGCAATTTCCGAAGGTGGGTTTCCGCTCAACATTTTGGCAATTTCCAGCACACGTTCTTGTGCATTTAGTTCACTTACAAAAGTAGTGGTTCTGTTGCCGTTTACTTTTTTGCGTACAAAATAGTGCGTATTGGCCTTGGCGGCAATTTGTGGCGAGTGGGTAATAGAAATAACTTGATGCCCTGAAGAGATTTGTTGTAGAATAATACCCATTTGCAAAGCAACCTCGCCCGATACGCCTGAGTCAATTTCATCAAAAATAAGTGTTGGCAGTGGAATGGCCCTAGCTACCAAGGACTTGATACACAAAGCCAAGCGAGACAACTCGCCTCCTGAAGCTACACCCTTGATTTCCTCTAGACGGCTGCCTTTGTTGGCGGCAAATAAGAAGCGTAATTGGTCAATTCCTGTTGAATAAAATTCCTTGGTGGTTTTGATTTCCACCTCTAAGCGAGCATGTTGCATAGACAATTGTGCTAGGAGTTTTTGTACCGCTTTTTCAAATTTGGGCACTACCTTTTTGCGTTTTTGAGAGAGCTTGGTTCCCAAATCTAAGAGTTTGGTTTCTTGTTGGGCAATGCTGGTTTGTAAGCCTTCTATTTTGCCAGAAATATCTTCAAAATCGCCCAATTTATCCGCCAATTCATCTCTAAAAGCAATCAACTCGGCTTCGTCCTGTACATGGTATTTATTAATGAGATTAAACAATTGCGAAAGGCGTTCATTGACTTCTAGCAAGCGTTCCCCATCATGCTCTGTATCTTCTGCAATGTTATAAAATGCACTGCCTACTTCTTCCAACTCTAATAAAATGGAATTGAATTGCTCTAACAATTGGGGCAATTTGGGATGAAAAGCACTCAAGTTATCTACAGCATGTACCAAATCTGTTATTTGGCTAACAATAGATTGTTCATCTTCATTGATTTGCATGGCTGCACCACCCAATATTCGCTGAATATCTTCTGCATTGGTTAGGCGACTTTGCTCCATTTCCAACTCGGCCAACTCTCCAGTTTCCAATTCAGCTTCGGTCAATTCATTAAGTTGGTAGGTCAAAAAATCTGTTTCCTTGCTTGCCTCTTGACTTTGTTTTATCAAACTAGTGAGTTCCCGTTTGTCTTGCTCATACTTTTTGTACGCTGATTGATAAGCGTTCAACTGTTTTTTGCTATCGGCCAAGGCATCAATGGCACGAGTCTGAAACAATGGATCGTGTATATCTAAGGTGTCAAACTGTTGGTGCAAATCGATCAACTTATTGCTCAGAGCTTTGAGTATATTCAGTCGTACAGGGGTATCATTGACAAAAGCGCGAGACTTTCCAGAAGGGGTAATTTCTCTTCTAAGCGAGGTTTCTGCTTCATAATCCAAATCATGCTCCTCAAAAAACGCCTCCAAACCATAGGGCGAGACATCAAAAATGCCTTCTACAATACACTTGTGATTTTGTTGGTACAATACCTTGGTATCTGCACGCTTACCCATTATAAGCCCCAAGCCGCCCAACATAATGGATTTACCAGCTCCAGTTTCTCCTGTGATGATGGTCAAATTATCAGAAAAGTTGATGACTAATTCTTCTATGATAGCATAGTTTTTAATGGTCAATGTGCGGATCATTGCTAAAGTTGAGTTGATGCAAAACAATTGTGACGCTGCAAAAATACAAAAATGTGCTGGCAATTGACACAAATTGTTTTATATTTTTACAATACCTGTTCATTTATTTCTTGTACTAGTTGGGTTGGGATATTGGCTTGTACGTGTTTTTTGTTGTAATGAGAATAGGGCATTGCTCAAAATATGTCCAGAAAACACTTAAAAACTGGACACGTTGGCTTTTTATGTTCACCAAATGGACATGAAATCAGGATACGTCCAGAAAATAGCCAAAAACTGGACACGTTATTCCAACAAAAAAGCTTCTCCTCAATACATGAGCAGAAGCTTTTATATGCTGTCAAATGGTCTAAAACCTTGTTATAAGTTCTTATTCGACATCAAAAAATTCGATAAAGGCATCGGCCAATTCTAGCCCAATATTGCGTTGTGCTTCTACAGTAGAGGCACCAATATGAGGAGAAACAGAAATTTGAGGGTGATTTAAGATCGCTAGATTTGGCTTGGGCTCATTCTCAAAAACGTCTAGTGCGGCTCCTGCAATAGTGCCATCTGCTAATCCATCTACTAAAGCTGCTTCGTCAATAGTACCTCCACGAGAAGTATTCACTAAGAACACCCCTTTCTTGAGTTTCTTTATTTCTTCTGCTCCAATTACAGGGCGGTCACTGCTTGGGACGTGAATCGTAATGTAATCACTTTTTTCGAGTACGTGTGCGACGTTTACAGTTTGTACATCTATAGAAAAGGCAACATCTGCTGCATGGGGAGTTGTCAAATCAATGCGGACTTTGCGATCGAGCAAATCTGCTGCTAGTACCCTCATACCCATTCCTAGTGCTAGACGAGCTGCTTCTTGTCCAATTCTACCAAAACCAATAATACCTAGTGTTTTACCACGCAATTGTACCCCTTTGGCATATTGCTTCTTGAGTGCTTTAAAGTTTTCGGCACCTTCTTGAGGCATTTCTCTATTGGCGCGATGCAAGAAACGAGAAAGCGTAAACAAATGTCCAATCACCAATTCAGCAACAGATTGTGAGGAGGCTTTTGGAGTATTGATCACTTTGATCCCCTTGGAACGTGCATATTCTACATCGATATTGTCCATACCAACACCACCTCTTGCAATAACTTTGAGATTGGGGCATTGATCTATTAATTCTTTGCGTACTTTGGTAGCTGAACGTACAATAATAGCATCGTATTCTGGAAGACGAGCGGTGAGCTCCTCTTGTGGAATTTTAGTGGTATCGACTTGATACTTAGCTTCTTCTAATAATAATTGGCCATCAGGATGAATACCATCGTTTACTAAAATCTTAATCATTTTGAATAGTGATTGATGTGGTGTAATTGTAAAGTTGATTAAAGATAAAACTTACCTATGATAATGAAGCATTATTCGACATCTGGCTTCAAATAATTTCCTTTTTCTAGACGTTCCAAGGCTTCTTTGGCTCGACCAAATCGCTCTCCATTGTTAGAGGCGTTTTGATAAGCGATTTTGGCTACAGCATAATCGCCCTTATATTCCAGTGCTTCTCCTTTGTAAAAATAGGCATTACCAAAGGTAGGGTCGTACTTGGTTGCAATATCAAAAAAATGGGCGGCTTGATCGTAATCGCCCACTTCCAGAAACAACATACCATAATTATAAGTACCGTCTGCTTCTTGAGGATGATGAACAATTAAGCGTTCGTAAGCTACCTTAGCTTTTTCTAATAAACCATTCTCTGCTGTAAAAGTTTGGTGATAAAAATCAGCCTTGCCTTTGAGTGCATTATAATGGGTAGAATCGATACGCAGTACATTATCATAATAATCTACGGCTATCAATTTTCCTTTGGCAGCAAAGATACCTGCCAACTGCAAATAAGCTTCTTCATGGTCTGCATTCTGCTCAATTACTGTCTGAAAGCTATTCAAGGCATTTACGGTATCTCCCATATATTTGAGAGTAAGACCACGCATAAAGTGTCCTTTTACATTTAGAGGTTGTATTTTTAATATTTTTTCGGATGCTGTTAAGGCTTCATTGTATTGTTTGACCATGAGGCTGATTTCTGATTGGACTAACAACAAAGGAATAGTATCTGGGTGCAGTTCTAAGGCACGCTCTAATACTTTGAGGGCAGGTTTGGATTGTTGATTATCAAAATAAGCCCAAGCAAGTAGAAGCGCAGACTTCCAATTGGTTTTATCGTAATCATAGATACGCCGCGCCTCTTCCTCTGCTTCCTTATACAGCCCTGCTTCGGAGTAAGCATTGGCTCTATTTACTCTTAAAGAAATATTGTCTGGATTATTTTTAATGTCTTGTGTCAGGGCATCAATTGCTGGAATGCCTGTTGTTTTACCATGTTCTGCAGCCAAAGGGTCAGGGGGTGTTGTATTGGGTGCATTACACGCAATTAACAAACAAAGACTGGCCCATAGGCTTATCTTTAAAAGTGTGTTTTTCATGATAATTATGCTCTTTTGATCAACAATTATTTTTTCATTTAACAATGCAGAATTAGATTAAAATCACTTCCATTACAAGTTTAAACCCTATATTATTTTCATATAGTGACGATATTCCAAACTATATTTTAAGCAACAGGAAGAAAAATACCTGTATACTTTGCAACAAAGATAAAATTATTGCGTATTATCTAATTTAGCCTTAGCTAAAGTCGTTGTAGAAGAGTTCATTTTTATAAGCCTGTTTGTCCTACATCCCCCATAAATACATTACCTCGACCAAGCGTATACTTTCATTCAAATAATTGCCTCTCTACAACTGTGCAACTTACTACACGGTTCGATCAGATATAATCTACAGATTGAATGTTGCTTCAACACTTCCATCTTAATTCTGATACAAATTTCTTCCTACAACGTGTACTTGGCACTAACTCTAGGGTTGTTTCCCTATTTTATTATGCTTTGGGTGCTATTTTTTGGATTTAGAGCACTCCTTTTGTTGGTTAATTAAACTTAATATACAGATGTCACACTACTACCACTTGCTATATATATATATTTGTATTCCTTTTTCTAGTCTAGCACAGAATATTCAAGTTTCTGCACCTGTTGATATTCCTAACAAAGTAGACTATGAGTTGATTGCGCGTTATGCAGATCAGGTTTTATTATACAGCAAAACAGAAACTAAGTTTTATATCCATAGTTTTAAAACCAATGATTTGACTCAAGATTGGATTAAGCCTATTGATTTTGAACGCAAAGATGCAACAGCTTTTAGAATTTTGCCCCATCAAAACAGTTTTTCTGTTTTATATTACTACATCAGAAAAGGAACTACCTATATCCGTAGCAAGGAATTTAATACCACAGCTAAAACAATTGATGATTATCCAATTGGTCATTTCAACGGAGCTTTTACCATGCATCGTCGTTCTGCTATTATTGCTCAAAACAAGCAGCACCTGTTGGTTTATACCCCTTCCTACAACGGGCAATTAGAGGTTATTAACTTCGATATGCGTTCAAAGAAACAGCATTGGCAACAAATAATTGCTCCACAAAATCTAAACTATCAACAGCATTTTAAGCAATTGGTAATCACGAATGAGGCGGATATTTTTGCGATGTACAACCAACACAATACTCAACGTTTACGCAAAAAACACCAATTTGTTTTGGGCAAAATTGATAAAACAGGACAGCAAAAATGGCAAACAATTCCATTTTACGACCACCTTTCTTATGATATTTATGTGCAATATGATGAAATCAATCAACAATTAGTTGCAGCGGGATTATATGCTCTAGACAAAAGTAATATCACAAATGGTATTTTTTACTTTAATACTGATTTTTCTCAAGTTCCTGAGATACATATTACAGCACTAGATGAATCATTTATGCGTAGTTTGACGGGTAAGCGCAAAAAGAATCTAAAAGGTATTCAAAATTTTGCAATTTGCCAATTGTTTTTACGCAAAGATGGGGGGGTTCTCTTGGTAGCCGAACAGCGATTTACCTATGAAGCTTCTTTGTCATTTTATCAAGAGTACCAAGCACCTAGTCAAGCAGATTATTTGTATGAGAATATTTTAGTCGTCTCTATTCATCCTTCTGGACAAGTGTACTGGAAAGATGTGCTCTTCAAAAGTCAAAGCTCAGAAAATGATAATGCCAAACATTCTTCCTTTTTTGCCGTAACTACCAATTCTAGCATTCGATTCTTATACAATAACAACATTTCTTGGGATACGAGTATCTTTGAATATGTTATTAATAGTACAGGGCAAGTACAGCGCAATGTAGTGGCACATCAAGAACGAAAAAATGGCCTTTTGCCACAACTAGCCCAAGGGCTTCAAGTATCTTCTTCTGAGGTGATTGCAGTAGCAGAGCGCGACAAAAAACTGCGTCTTTTTAAGATCAATTATTAATAGTAAGCTAGAATAGTAACATCAAGTCGTAGTAGATTAGTGTTTTGTATATTACATTTTGTACAATTCTATACTTTCCTAAAAGCAGCAAATTATAACAAGTATTTAGTGTGGAAGCTAATTATTGGATAGCTCCTATCAAACAGACTAGATCGTATCTGATTATTAGATACAGTGTATCTAATAATCAGATCGCTTCGCGAGTGCGGGTGTTTGGTTTAGAAGTGTATTGTGCCCCAGCGGGTAGAGTGTAATAAAACTAAAAAACATCTTTTTGAACTCGTGCACGCTGTTTCCTTTTTTTACAAAAGTCTCGCTCTTCTGGAGCTTCAAAGCATGGATTTAGGAGGTTTTTAGAATAGGTGCTTATTTTAGCTTACAGCTTGTTTTTAGAATTTGTAAGGCATTTTGTTAGAACTTTTCCTTTGGGGGTTGTAATTTTGATTTTTATCTCCATCATTTTGTTAATCAACTTATCGTGCTACAGCTTTTTAGAAACAACCAGATTTTTACTGTTATTTTTGTTTTAATCTATGCACTTATCTTTAGTATCAATACTTGGTTGTATGACGGTACTGCCCTTACAAGTTTTGAGCAATTGCCTAGTACTATTGGCAATTGGTTGATAGATTGGGTTAGGAGTCCTGGAATCAATCGAATCGCATTTGTAATATTGTTACTGGTTCAGGCTTTTGTCGTCAATTTTTTGGTCAATGAATTCAAACTAGCCAAGCAGTACTCTTATGTACCTGCTATTGCTTATATTTTGACTCATTTTTCTGGGGTAGATCTAGATATTTGTTCTCCTGTTATCTTAGGCAACTGTTTTCTTTTGTGGGCGCTGTACAGCTTGTTTTTAAGCTATGCAAAAAGAGTGTCTTTGGCTATTATTTTCAATATTGGTTTTGCTACTGCCATGGCTGCCCTATGCTATCATGGATTTGTGATTTATTTTTGGTGGATGCTTATAGGGATTTTGTTGTTGCGTGCATTTGATCCTCAGGAGTTTATTATTCTTTTAGGTGGTTTTTTTGTTCCTTTCTTCTTGTTGGGAACCTATCATTTTATTAATGATAATCTTAGTAATTGGCTCCACACAGAAATATGGATGCATTACCAACAAATGACTGTACACTATGATAATACACTTAGTCTTTATGTACTGATTGGTTTATTTATTACACCTGTTGTATTAGCATTATTCCAAATTCCTACGCTACACTTCAAAACTACTATACGCGAAAAAAAATACATCAATGCAGTATTGTGGATGCCTATTATTGGAGTATTCGGCTTCTTTTTGCAAAGTCATTTGTATACCTATCATTTTCTTACACTCGCTATTCCTGTCGCCATTTTATTGAGTTTGGTCTTGCAATCTTTCAAAAGTATAGGTCTAGCAGAGTTATTACATCTAGTATTTTTTATGTTGGCACTAGGGGTACAATATCAACAATTCTTTTTTTACTAAGAGCAATACCCCTCTTGTAAAGTTTTGTTACAATTATCCTATAAATATCTTTTGGCATTTTATTTTCCGATTAATCAAGGAGCATTTTACCTTACCAAAACAACCACCAATGAAGTACTTCTTTACCTTAGTTTTTAGTCTAATAAGCTTATCAGGCTTTTGCCAACAAGAAACCATTAATTGGAAATTTGAAGCCAAAAGAACCGCTCCACAAACCTATAAAATTAAAGCTACAGCCTCTATAGATGAGGGGTGGTATGTCTATTCTCAATACTTGGAAAGTGATGAAGGCCCCATTGCTACCTATTGGTCTTTTGAGGAAAAAGAAAGTGCACAGCTCCTTGGAGATCCTTCAGAAGAAGGAAAAAAAGTAACAGGATGGGATGAATTATTTGATATGACGATTACCAAATACAAACAAAAAATGATGTTGGAACAGGTCATCAAAGTTTCTAAAGGGCAACGTTACTCCAAAGGTAGTATTACGTTTATGAGCTGCAACGATAGACAATGTATGCCTCCCAGATCTGTCGTGTTTGAGGTAAAATTGCCTCGGTAATCGCTCATTATACCAGTAGTATCCACTTAAAAAAACGTTAAAGCAGGAGGCTTCATTTTTTTTACATGGAAACATGAAGTTATTTTCATAACTTTATAACTTAAAGGAACTCTAACTAGATATTTTAAATCTTTCAAAAAACCTTGAGGCCCTACTTTTTTTGTTATTTTGGGTTTGTCTCCCCACACACCGACTAATTTGAATACACTATGAAAAGATTAAGCATTACTTTATTGTTCTTGGTTGGCATATTAGGCAATCTACTCGCTCAAAAGCCTGTCAATTATACATGGACCGTAAAAGCTTTGACCGACAATTCTTACGAAATCACCTTCAAAACAAAAATTCAAGAAGGCTGGTATACCTATTCTCAATATTTAGAAAGTGACTTGGGCCCTATTGCTACAAGTGTCAATTTTGAGTCTAAAAATCAAGAAAAGGTAGGCAAAGCTACCGAAACGACTAGCAGTAGTAGCAACAAAGTTTCGGGACACGACGAGATGTTTGATATGAACATCACCAAGTACAAAAAAGACTTAACGATTGTACAAAAATTCAACGTAACCGACCCGACCAAGGAAGTAGCAGGCTTCTTGGAGTACATGACTTGTAATGATAGTCAATGCCTTCCTCCTACTGCTGTAGAATTTAGTTTTGTGCCCTCTAGCTATTTGCCTAAGCCCGACAGTCGCCCTCCTCCAACTGGAGATAATCCGCCCAAGAAAGAACCTACCAATACTACAACGGGGCAAGTAGAACCTAAAACCCCAATTGATAATACCAATATAGCAGAAGTCCCCTCTGCCAATACACCAGACACCCCTACTACAGAGCCAGCAGTCGCCACAACAGATACCATTGCTGCTGTTGAGCCTACTCCTGAGCCTACGCCTAACCAACCCGTAACAGGCACTACCAAGGATGGGATTTTTTCGCCTGTACGCCCTACCTTAGTGGCTACAGCCGCCAATCCTATTGGTGGGACTTGCAAAAGCGAAACAGGAGAAGTATTGCAAAACAACAATGTAGAATTGGAGGGATTGCCTTGGTGGCAAATTTTTCTATTGGGTTTTGGTGGTGGTTTGATTGCACTCTTAACGCCTTGTGTTTTTCCGATGATCCCTATGACGGTTTCGTTGTTCTCTAAGGGCAATGATGGCAAATCATCTAAAAGCGCAGGCATCAAAAATGCCTTATTATTTGGAGCATCTATCATTGTAATTTATGTGTCTTTGGGCTTGGCGTTCACCATTGCTTTTGGGCCAGAGGCCATCAATTTATTCTCTACAAGTTGGATAATGAACCTTGCATTTTTTATCCTCTTTACCGTCTTTGCTTTTTCCTTTTTTGGTTATTACGAAATTCAATTACCTTCTTCTTGGGCAAATAAAGCTGATCAAGCTTCAACAAAAGGAGGTTTGTTAGGAACCTTTTTTGGAGCTTTTTCTATTGCACTCGTTTCCTTTTCTTGTACAGGGCCAATCATTGGTTCTTTGATTATGCAAACTGCCAGTTCTGGTAGTTATGGCGCGCCAGCTATTGGAATGCTCGGTTTTTCTGTGGCCTTGGCATTGCCTTTTATGCTGTTTGCTATTTTCCCAAGTTGGCTACAATCCTTGCCTAAATCGGGAGGCTGGATGACCAGTATGAAAGTAATTTTAGGCTTCTTAGAATTAGCATTAGGGCTAAAATTCTTATCTACAGCTGATTTGGTAGAACACTGGGGAATTTTGCCTTATGAGTTATTTGTTGGACTTTGGGTATTGACGTTCTTGGGAATGACCTTGTATCTTTTTGGCTTTATCCAGTTCCCTCATGATAATAAAAATGCTAAAATTGGAACAGGTCGTAAGGTTTTGGGGGCAGTTGCGGCAGTCGTTACAGCTTCCTTATTAAGTGGTTTTACCATCAATCCTCAAACAGATGCCTTCCGCACCCCATTTTGGTTAAGTGGATTGGCACCTTCCGCATGTTATTCTTATATCCATCCTTGCGAACAAGCAGAAAGCGAAATCTATACTTTTAGCGACCACTGCCCTCCTGGCATTGATCAATGTTTTGATGATTACGATGAAGCCCTGCGATATGCTAGAGATTTTAACAAACCTATCCTAATTGATTTTACAGGTTATGGTTGTGTCAATTGTCGTAAAATGGAAGAAAACGTTTGGATTGATTCTACTATTAATCAAATGCTGAACGAAGACTATGTATTGGCTTCTCTTTATGTAGACGACCGAAAACCACTTCCGAAGACCTTAAAAACAGAGGATGGAACCAAAATTCGTAATGTTGGTAATAAATGGGCTGCTTTTCAAAGAGTCAATTTTAACAAACTGGCTCAACCTTACTACGTGCTCATTACCCCTGATGAAGAAGTAATCAATGTGCCACGTGCCTATACCCCAAATATCCAAACATACGAATCCTTTTTACGCTGTGGGTTAGACGGTTTTCAGCAGAGTCTACTACCTAAAAAATAGCCACTTTCTTAAAAAAACAGAATTTTGTTTTTCGAAAGTTAGGATATAAAGGCTCAACAATTACTGTTGAGCCTTTGTTAGTAATATCAATGTTAGATGCTTAAGAGCAAACCAGTAAAATAATTTTTTCCTTTTATTTGTTGCTATAATTACTGTAACTTTGAGCTAAGAGATACCATACTATTGTATTTTATCCTATTCAAATTCCCATTATTTTCTTTTGAAGCACACAATGTAACTACCAATTACAACTCCTTTATCTTACAATTTCAAACTATGACTAAGTTTAGTGATTTCGAGTACCAAAGACCTGATACTGAAACGTTTAAAAAAGAATTTTCTCAACATTTAGAAGTTTTTAAAGCCGCTAAAGATAGTGCCACACAACGAGAGGCGATTTTAATTCTCAATCAATTGCGGAGTGACTTTGATTCTATGTATTCCTTGGCTAGTGTACGTCACTCTATTGATGCCAACAATACTTTTTATGAAGAAGAAAATGCTTTCTTTGATACCAATTATCCTACACTAACCGAATACATCAACAACTACTTCCGTGCACTACTAGCTGTAGAAAATAGAGCAGAATTGGAAGCAACTTTTGGAAAACAACTCTTTGTCATTGCCGAGATGCGTCTCAAAACATTTGAACCAGCAATCGTAAGTTTACTCCAAGAGGAAAATAAATTAGATTCTCAATACAGAAAAATAAAAGCACAAGCTGTTATAGAATTTGAAGGCAAAGAATACAACTTGTCTTCTATTGGTGCCCTAGAATTATCCAAAGATCGAACTGTTCGCCGTCTTGCTAGTAAGGCAAAATGGAAATTTTATGCAGAAAAAGCACCTCAAATTGAAGAAATATACCACGAATTGGTGCAAATTCGCCACAAGATGGCAACTACCTTGGGCTACAAAAATTATATTGAACTCGGTTATGCTCGTATGCTGCGTTCGGATTATAACGCGGATATGGTTGCCAATTTTCGCAAGCAAATACACGAGCACATTGTCCCAATTGCCACACAGCTCCTAGCCCGTCAAAAGAAACGCTTAGACTTAGAACAGCTCAAGTATTATGACGAAGAATTTAAATTTCCTTCTGGTAATCCCAAGCCAAAAGGTAGTCCAGACTGGATGGAAAATCAGGCCCGTCAGATGTACCAAGAACTTTCGCCAGAGACTGATCGTTTTTTTCGTTTTATGAGTGACAATGAGTTGATGGATTTGGTCTCCAAAGATGGGAAACAAACAGGCGGTTACTGTACTTTCTTAAACAAATTTAAGGCCCCATTCATTTTTTCCAATTTTAATGGTACAGCACACGATATCACGGTACTTACGCATGAGGCTGGACATGCCTTTCAAGCCTACTCCACCAGCAAAAATACCCAGGTTTACGATTATCTCTGGCCTACTTATGAAGCCTGTGAGATTCATTCTATGAGTATGGAATTTTTTACATGGCCTTGGATGGAGCTTTTTTTCAAAGAAGATACAAATAAATTTAAATTTTCTCATTTGGCTGGATCGATCTCTTTCTTGCCTTATGGGGTAGCTATTGATGAGTTTCAGCATGTAGTCTATGAAAACCCAAGCATGACTCCCCAAGAACGAAATCAAGCTTGGCGTGCTATAGAGAAAAAATATCTTCCTCATCGAGATTATGATGACAATTCCTTTTTGGAAGCAGGCGGATTCTGGCAACGCCAAAGTCATTTATTTGGTATGCCTTTCTACTACATTGATTATGTTTTGGCGCAAATTTGTGCTTTTCAATTTTGGCAACGCAGCCTAGATAACAAAGAAGAAGCTTGGAAAGATTATATCAAACTCTGTGATATTGGAGGTTCTAAATCTTTCTTACAACTACTAGAGGTGGGCAATCTACAATCTCCTTTTGAGGATGGTTGTTTGGCCAAAGTAGTCCAACCTATTCAAGAATATTTAGCACAAGTAGATGACTCTGCTTTCTAACTTCCTACTACTAATAGAGTTGTTCCATCTTAAACTTTGTATGGCTAAGAATTGTTCTATCATCAATTCTTAGCCTACCTACTTATACTTATTATGCAAAAAAATCATTTTATCCCTTTATTGTTAGTTCTATTATTTTCATTGACAACGCCTTTGGTACAAGCACAAAAAAAGCGCGAAAAAAACAAACCCAAGGAGGAAAAAATCGAAAAAGTAGAGCAAAAAACCCCAAAACCTGCTCCTGCCAAAGGAGCACCCAAAGCCTACAAAGATGTTATTACAGATAAAGCAATTACCCAAAAGGGGTTGATGATTACGCACAAAGTAGGCAGTAAGTATTACTTTGAGCTACCAATGGAATTGCTCGAAAAAGAAATCATGGTGGTAAGCCGTATTTCGGGGTATGTTAAGAATATGAGTTTTGGAGGGGCAGGAATGAAGTCGCGACCACAACAAATCATTCGTTGGCAGCGTGTAGACGATCAAATTTTAATGCGTTCTGTGTCTTATCACAGTGTAGCCAATGAACAAGAGCCTATTTATAAGTCGCTAAAAAGCAACAACTTTGAGCCTGTTATTTATACCTTTCCTGTAGCAGCTTATCGCAAAGATACTAGCGAACAAAAAAAGGCAGTAGTTATTGAGGTCAATCCGTTCTTTACCTCTGATATTGCACTTATAGGAGCGTTGTCTGATGGGCAGCGCAAACGGTTTGCTATTTCGGGAGTAGCCCCTAAGCGCAGCTTGATGGTGGGGGTCAAGAATTTTCCATCCAACACCGAAATTCGCCATATTCTCACTTACAGAGGCAGCAAACTGCCCGATAACTTTCTCACACAGACCTTGTCTGTGGAAATGAACCAATCGTTTATTTTATTGCCCGAAACACTCATGCAACCGCGTGTTTATGATGCACGTGTGGGGTACTTTAGTATTCAAAGAACCAATTATAGTTCTGAAAAACAACGAGCAGATAAAGAGCGTTTTATTACCCGTTGGCGTTTAGAACCCAAAGATATGGAAGCGTTTAAGCGCGGCGAATTGGTAGAACCCAAAAAGCAAATTGTTTATTATATTGATCCTGCTACACCCCAAAAATGGCGGCCGTATCTCAAGCAGGGGGTCAATGATTGGCAAAAAGCATTTGAAGCGGCTGGTTTCAAAAATGCCATTATCGCCAAAGATCCTCCAAGTGTAGAAGAAGATCCCGATTGGAGTCCTGAAGATGTTCGTTATTCTGTTATTCGATATATTACTACCGATATTGCCAATGCCCAAGGACCACATGTACACGATCCAAGAACAGGAGAAATTCTAGAATCAGATATTTTGTGGTATCACAATGTGATGAACTTGTTGAGAAACTGGTATTTAATCCAAACCGCAGCCATCAATCCAGCAGCACAAACGACTGATTTTGAGGATGCCGTTATGGGGGAATTGATCCGTTTTGTGGCAGCGCATGAAGTAGGACATACCTTGGGGTTGCCCCACAATATGGGTTCTAGTGTGGCTTATCCTGTTGATTCCTTGCGCTCGCCTACCTTTACTGCTACACATGGAACCGCACCTTCCATTATGGATTACGCACGTTTCAACTATGTTGCACAACCAGGGGACGGAGTAAAAAATCTAGGGGCTAAAATTGGGGAATATGATGTATGGTCAATTATTTATGGCTACCGTCCTATTTTAGAGGCTACTACAGCAGAGGCCGAACGACTAACACTCAATAAGTGGATCAAAGAACGGGCTGGCGACCCTGTTTATCGTTTTGGGGCACAGCAATGGCGTATTGTTGATCCGTCTTCTCAAACCGAAGACTTGGGGGATGATGCCGTTAAAGCTAGTACACTCGGCATTGCCAATCTAAAACGTATTTTGCCCAAATTGCTGGAATGGTCGGCCGAGGATGGCAAAGATTATCAAGACTTGAGAGAGCTTTATGGTCAAATCTTTGGCCAACTCAACCGCTATGTAGGGCATGTCGCTTCCAATGTGGGGGGCGTTTATCAGTATACCAAAACGTCGGATCAAGAGGGGACCATCTTTCAACATGTTCCTAAAGAAAAACAGCAAAAAGCGGTACAATTCCTCAATCAACAAATATTTGCAACCCCTGAATGGCTTATTAATCCTGCCGTTTTGGATAGAATTGAATCTACTGGCATTGTCACTCGCTTGGCAAAAATGCACGAACGAGCATTAAACATCGTATTTACTCCTGCCCGTATGCATCGCCTCATCGAAGCAGAAGCTACAGAAACGAACGCGGCTTATACTGTGCTGAATTTGTTTGATGAATTAGAAGAAGGTATTTGGTCAGAATTGCGCTCTGGGAAAAAAATTACCGTTTATCGTAGAAATTTGCAACGTACCTATATGGATAAACTCATTGCTATGCTGGATAATAAAAAAGACGCTTCTGATATAAGAGCACTCTCTAGAAGTCGCCTCAAAGGCTTGGAGCGTCAAATCAAGCAAGCCTTGAGTAGCCAGACGGATAGTTTATCGGTCGTACACTTGCGCGATATTCTGGATAGAATTGAAATGGTGTTTTATCCTGTGCGACAATAGAGTAATCACAAATACATAGGTATAAAAAAATAGTAACTCCAAGTTGGAGCTACTATTTTTTTATACCATAAGAACACAACTTCGGTTGGCCGATGATTGCATACGATATGGATAAGTTACTAGTAGAGATACAGGAAGACGACCCTTCTAGTAGCATTTTTTGTATGGAGCTATAAATCCCCTTTACTGACGGGTAAAGCTTCCTTGAGCAATAAATATTTCAATAGTAATCTTATCACACTCATTTTCTACGACAGGAAAGGTAGCATCTATAGCATTGGTAGTAGTAGGAGACGCAGCTCTAACATACAAAGAGTCCTCTCCTATTGTTCTGTAAGTCTTAACAGTTAGTTTATCCCCATTAATCTCTCCCCCCAAAACTGCATCATCTGGATCTGTCAACGTACCATCGCTCTTGAACTCAAAAGCAGTTGATGTAGGTTCATAATCCGCTTTCCAAGTCCCAACAATATTTTGTTGTAATGCTGGAGGCACACAGGTATCATCAGTTGTATCACAAGAAGTTGCAAAAAATAGAAGGCCAAAGAAAAGTGTTGTAAATAAAAATTTTGATAAATTCATTTCAATTTGGATTAATAATTAATGAAAAATAGTTAAAAATAATTTATCAAAAATCATTCCGAGTTTGAGGTTGATTCTGATGGAGAAATACTAGTATTTCTCTAGATTGGATCCTAGCTTTTTTAAGGAAAACGCCGAGCGCGTTCTATCAAAAAATCTAAGCCTTTTTCATCTTCTAAAGCTTGATAAAACAGCTTACAAAAGAGTAATTTTTCCCAATATTCGTAGTTCTTATCATCTATAAACGGATTACCAGAGGAAGGAAAACGCCACTCTAGGTCACTCACTTCTCTACGGGTCTCAAAATTGGGGTGATACGGATTGCCCTCAAAACAGCAAAACTGTATATTACGTTTTTTGGCATGGTGTCCAACTTTGACCACTACTTGTATACCAAATATAGATGCCTCTAATAAGGTTATTCCTTTCTTGAATAGGCTGTATTGTCGATCTGGCCACTTTATACGATACCACAACCAATACCATAACCACTCATCTATCGCTACAACTCCACGCTGAATCGTAGTTCTAAAAGATCGCTCCCAAGCACTCGGATCATTTTTCTCCAATTCCTCTTTCCAACTCATAATACACCTTATTTAATTTGATGTTTGGCAATAATACCTAGCAAGCACCCTTCCTGTTCTACCAATAGGCTAGTAATTTTGTATTCTAATAACAATTGGTCTGCTTCCCAAAGTAGTGCATTAGGCGATACCGTTTTGGGTGCTGTAGTCATTAAATCTTTAGCCTTTAAATCAAAGAAAGAAGCACTGGGATGCTTTTGTAGACTTCTGCGTAAATCTCCATCCGTAACCACTCCTAAAATTTGTTGTTGCGCTCCTACAATCACAACCAAGCCAAACCGACTCTTGGACATTTCCCAAATCACTGTTTTTACATCTGTACTCAACCCAGCAATAGGAAGCTCATGGCGTGTCATTTCGTTGCTTACTGTAGTCACCAACTTGCGTCCCAAAGTGCCTCCAGGGTGCAATTGAGCAAAATGCTGCTCATCAAATTGCTTGTTGGTTAATAAGACGGTAGCCAAAGCATCTCCCATGACCATAGCAGCGGTAGTAGAGGCCATTGGCACTGCCGCAATAGGAGAAGCTTCCTTGGGGATTCCTACATGCAAAACAGCTTGTGCATTACGCGCCAACGTAGAATTGACCTGCCCTACCAAACAAATATGAGGAATTCCAAGCCTTTTGACATAGGGTAATACTTGCAAAATTTCGTCGGTCTCTCCTGAGTTAGAAATACTCAAAAAACAATCTTGTTCACGCAACATCCCTAAATCTCCATGAATGGCTTCTGATGGATGCAGAAAAAAACTAGGGCTTCCAGTACTTGCCAAAGTAGCCGCTATTTTTTTACCAACCAATCCAGATTTACCTATTCCACAAACGACAATATGCCCTTTGCATTGTAATAAATAATCTACCGCCTTTTCAAAATCATAGGTCAGTTGTTCTCCAAGCTGTTTTATGGCTTGTGCTTGTGTCTGTATAACTTGTTTAGCAATGTCTATACTATTGTTCATAATACAATAATACAACTTGATTGGTGGATTGACAACCAGTGCTTAGGCATTTTTGAGAGAAACGGGATAATATGTGCCAAACTATTTATCTCTACTTTTGATTTTGTATCTTGATACCGTCCAAAGCAGTAATTACAATGCCTTATTGCTTACAGTAGGGGTTCAATATACCTTTGAAATGCAAAGCTTTGTGTCTCTATGGGCTGCCTTTAAAGTGTATTTAATTTTACCAGGGTCTTTTAAGCAAGATGAAGCCATGTTGGTCGCCTTCATAATGATTGTAAATTAGTATTCTCTTGGCTCGTCTTGGTACAGGCGACCATATAGCGCGTCGTGGCATTGTTTGCCCTCCCAATAAATTGGCTGCTAGCCACATGGCAAAAGCAGAAGCCGTATAATATTCTCCTACCAAATTCTTAAACGTATACACCCCTGTATTTTCAAAGAGTTTTCTACGCAAATGATCATAATAATAGCTCTTTCTATTATCACCATTGTATCCTAAAAATAACACATCAATATCCTGAGTCGTCATTCCATTCTTTGCCAAGAATGACTCGGTCCGCTCGGTTAAATCATCAAGTTTTGGAGAAGTAAACTGTTCTGCCCCCACAATACGTGCCTTGGCATCGGTGCTATATTCTCGTTCTAACATAAAAAAGGCAGCTCCCTCTCCTGCTACGGTGCCTGGCGTATTGGAACGGAGCAAATTCTCAGAATGTGTATCTTGAGCAGGTTTAAACATCCCCTTTTTTTCATTTCTATCAAAATCAGCAACAGACAATTCATCTACAGATCCCAAAAGCAGACGTTCAATTTCTGTGGTTTCAAATTGCAGAAAAGCATCTATTAAAGCTCTTTCAAATGCTAATCCTTTGCTGATATGTGTATTATTATAACCCTGTATATTACCTAATGTCGCCAGTGTTCTAGCTACAATATTGGGAGCAGCGTGTACAAAACTATCGGGTAGCAATGTATTTTCGTCTTTCTCTTCTATTAAAAAATTGACGGCTTTATCTGTCGCTCCATTTGCTGATCCAATGATAATACCTTCCACTCTTTTCTCTTCTGTATCGGCCTGCTGTAACAGCGTCATGCCTATACCTGCCCCCATCCGAACAGCTTTATTCATTTTGGACAATAAATTTTCAGGAATAAGTTTTACGTATGGTGGTTCTAAGGCTTCATACTGGTTGCCTATTAAATGTTCTACTTTTCCTAAGGTTAGCAAACGCAAATCATAACTTAACTGAGGGGAAATGCAGGAAGTGTTGACAATAAACATAATTTATACTTTTGAGAAAATGAGTGCAGAACAATTACGATCAAATCCCAGGGAATGACATAAGGTGTATTGGAGTGATTGATCTGCTTGATAGGAAGAAATTGGATGTTGAGTTTCGCAACTCTTTGCAGGTGTTTCAACATTTAAACTGGGGTATAATTCTCCTTGGTTGAGCACCAATAGAATGACAATAACGTTTATACTTTCAGCAATGCCTAACGTATATCCAGTGAAATGAGCCGAGGAATGAGCGAGGGTTAATTGTTTCTGTAGTTTAGGAGTTCTAAAAAAAACCTCCTCCAATGGGAATGTGATTTCGTCTTGGGAAGTTATAAATTGAGTATTCTTAATACCTATGTTACTAGCTTGCAAGCTAAATCTATTGGCGATCAAATTTCTACCAATAGGCGAGATGGTACCCATCCCTTTAATAGGAGCTCTTGTCATGTGCAATCTAAAATTGGATCGTAAGTATTAAGTGGGTGAGAAAAAGCACTCCATTTGCTAACGGATTAGGTCAGCTAGAGTCCGCAGCACTTATGAGATGATATATCAAATAATCGGCCTTAGAAATAAGCAATAGCATAAAAAGAGAAATTTATACTCTGATGTTTACTTCATTTGGCTTACTTCATAGGTTCACTACAATTATCAACTTGTTTTTCTTGAAGCAATTTGACTTGGTTGATATGGTGTACCAAAGGAAGCGTCGATTCTATGCAAAGAAAATATAGCTTGACTTGAAGGACTAACGAAGTAAAAGAACCGTTTTTAATGCAAGAACTTTTTAAAACTACTTAAACTAATTGGGATCGTTTATATACTGGGAATTATACCTATAAAGGTACAAGATTTTTTTTGTTTACTAATCTAATACTATATGAAATTTTTACTTTTTCTTATAGGTGCAAAACAGCCTAAATTGATTTAAATAAAATTAATATCATTATTAATAACAGCAAGAATAAGATTTTATATAAGCTGATCTTTTTTTAGTTTTGCATAAGCAATTCCCAAGCAAACTGTAATAAAAGAAAGAAGTCCAATAATGATAGGTTGTAGAGCCGACCATAAACCTCCTTTGAGAAAGAGTACATAAAATCCTTGCAAGCACCAATTGAGAGGAGAAACAAAACTAATGGTTTGTAGAAACTCGGGCATAACAAAACTCGGAACCCATATTCCTCCTATTGCTGCCAAAATCACAATAGAAATAGCCCCAAAACCGTGTGCTTGTTGCTGGGTGCTAGCCATTGTCCCAACAACCATTGCATAGCTCACTGCTGAAAATCCACTCAAAATAGTAATCACAAGGAAACCAAGTATATTGGAAGGAAAGGAAAGGGCAGGCAAACCTATATAAGGAAAGGTAAATTTGGCCAATGAAAATACAAATAAGACCTGTGCTACAGCCGCCGCAGTGTACAAAAGCATCTTGGCTCCAATAACCAGAGCAAAACTCGTAGGCATCGTTTTGAGTCGTACAAAACTACCATTAAGCCGCTCTTTTACAAGATTAGTACCTAAAGCAACTACCATAAAAAACATGGCAAAAATAGTCCAAGCTGGTACATTATGTTGGGTAGAGTTAGGCAATTTATCTTGTTCCGAATTAGTAACTGTTTTGCGTTCAATGGGCACCCTATTAGCGGTCATCGCCTCTTTCAGTTGGGCAGGAGCTTCTGTTAGTTCCAACTCTGCACAAAGTTGATTGATGAGCAGTTCACCTTCTACTGTTTTGAGAAAAGCATCAATCATATTGATAATAGAGAAGCAATAATTTTCTTGGAGCACAGGGTCGTGATAAAACTCTAAAGCAGAGATTTTTAGCTTTTCCTTTTGGGTAGTGGTCTCCTCTTCCAACCCCAACTCTATCATCATGCTACTACTTACTAAGCTTGCCTTTTTGATTAATTTTTCGCTAAAATCGGCACTAATAGCCATTCCCGTAAGGAAATCGGCTTTTAGCATGGCTTGTTTTAGGTTGGTGATGGTATCGTGTTGTTGCAAATCAAATAAGCCAGAATTTTGCATTAAATCGACCAGCTTTTGTCCCTCTTTACCTTGATCTCTATTGACTACAACCATAGAAATCTTATTCTCATTGACTAGTCGAAAGGCAGAATCCTGTACAATGGTAATGACATAAATCAACAGTATAGGCATACCAAACATTACAAGTACTCCTGCCTTATCATAAAGCAATAACTGAAATTCTTTTTTTACAGCAATCCAGAGTTTAAACATATACTATTATTTTAACACTTCGTGGATCAGCCTAAAGCTCTCGCAGGTTGGTGAGTTTACTTGCGATTTTCAGAAAAACCGTCTTACATGAAATTAGTAATCCATCTAGTAGACGGTAGCATCTTTGCTTTGTATCACTTTAATGGTCAATTTGATCCAATTATCCTACGAAGTCGTGTATTTTGTAACTTTATGCAATCATCAAAAGGAGCGGATAGCTTTCCTTAAATTGCTTAATCGCGGTAAGCCTCTCCTGTAAAATCCAGGAATAAATCTTTTAAGTCTTTAGCATTGTGATTTTGTAAGACCAATTGCATAGGGCCTTGCAAAATAATTTTGCCCTGATCAATCAAGGCAATTCTATTGCAAAATTCTTGCGCCTCAGATAAATGATGTGATGTATAAATAATGGTTGTTCCTGCTTCATTCAGCTGATTGAGAAACTTCAAAATGGCAACTTTACTTTGTACATCTACTCCAACAGTTGGCTCGTCTAAAAACAAAATACTGGGCTGATGAATAATACCAATAGCTAAGTTTACACGACGTTTCATTCCTCCCGAAAACGTCTCTATTCTATTATTAGCAACATGTGCCAATCCCAAAACACTTAAAATTTGGGGGATACGGCTCTCAATAGTTGCTTTATTCAAATTGTACAAAGCTCCAAAGTAAAAGAGATTCTGCACAGGCGTTAGTTCTTGATACAAAGCATATTCTTGTGGTACAAAACCAATGGTGGCTTGCACCTCTTTATAAGTTGCTTTTTTTGCCCCTTTAAGATAATCTACAGTTCCACTACTAGCCTTGATAATACCACACAAAATTGAAATTAAGGTTGTTTTTCCAGCACCATTAGGGCCCAATATGCCATATTTATCTCCTCTATTAATGGTAAGGTTAACAGCTTGCAAACTATCGCGATCAGCATTGGGATATCGCTTACTTAAGTTTTCTATTTGAATACAGCTATTCGCCATAAAGTCTAAAATTTCATTTTGTAAAGTTGGTTCAACTTGTATTTTGCCATACACAGAATCAAGTCGTAAAAGTACATTTTTTTTGCTTTTATTATACCTCTATTCCCAACAATCCTATGTTTTGTGCTTATATACTTTAGTTGTAGCAGAATGAAGTTATTGGGGCGTTGAAAATTTGCAAATCTAATAGGCTAATATTGATGATAAACAACGCCTGTGAATCTATTTGTAGACTAAATTCCATATGTAACCTTACAATTGCATTTCTATCAATTCTAACCACCTTAAAAAGGGTATCTCATACGCTTCTTCATTTATAGCCTGATTTTTTGTTTGTTGGTACAGCTCTTGTGCCTTTTCTAAGGAACAATTGCACCACAAGTAAAATACATCATTAGAAATGTTGCGTTTGGTGGCTTGTAGAGAATGGCTAATCATAATTGCTGCTACTGCTAATGATTTTCTGTATGGCCCTGCTAACTCCGAAATTTCGTCCCAAAATGAGGTATTACCAATTCCCAAGTAAACCACTCCAATACCGACACCACGCCAAAAAGCCTTCAAAAACTGCTCTTCAACAATATTCGACAATTTTTTTAAAAGCATTAAATCTCCCTCACTCTTATACCAACAACTTCTTCCTACACCCTGCCAGTATGAGAGCTTGGCTATATTGGTCTGATCATTCAAATAATCGGTTACGGCGCGTTTTCTAACAAAATCATTGTAGTAGCCGTACCCCTCCCAAATATGATTACTCAACCAATTCAAATCCTCTGCTACGTATGGACTAGGGTCTAGTCTTAGTTGTGCTAGTGCCATGCCTAACCCTAGATAAGAAGCAACGGGTGAGGGATTGCGTTTATCCTCTGCCAGAGATCGCCACTCAACAAGAGATTCTTGGCTTCTAAGACCTCGAATAGCCAATTTAAGGGCTGCTCCTTCAAATGCTATTGAGGTGTAATTTAAAAAATGTTGGGGCAATTTTACAGCCAAATCATCAATATCATACTGCTCTTCTGTCCAGTCTTGTGCTTTGGTAAATACATATTGTAACTGGGCTACTCCTATGGAGGTCAACACACTGTTATTCATTATATATAATTTTAACCATCAATACATATAGCATTAGACATACTACAATAATATTTATTTGATGATTTGGGTTAAAGGGATAGTTGAGTAATAGGTTAAATAGAAATAAGAAGCCATTATTTTCTACTTCATCAAGCGCGAATAAAGCAAGCTGCACTGGTTTATACCAAACGGTGCTATTCGGAGTTAACTAGCCAAACACACTAATGGGGCATTGCGAGATACTTTATAAAATATTACTATAAAAACAGGATACTTGTGGGCTTATTACAACTATAATGTTCAGTAAATGAAGCTTATAACCTTTTATAAAGATAAGTTTTTTTTCTAAAAAAAGATGCCGATATTTATTAAGCTGATAGGGTTTGTAGAATCTGCCATGCAAAATAGTCTCAGTCTAAACTTTCCCAATACAAAAAAGAACCTTGCCCTAAAAAGAGAAAGTTCCATAAAAACATTATGCGAATAGCTTGCTTACTTAAATAACTACGCTGTGTGGATTCAATCAAGTTTTTAGCTACAAAGCTACTTTAATTCACTTACCTGCAATAATTTGGAACTACGAGCATAGTCCTTAATATAAGCCCGTGTGTTACTCGCCATTTTTGTGTATCCTGCCACAACAACCTTCTTATCTTCAAGAGTATTTTTGTTGTACTTGAGTAATTTAGGTGCATTCTCTTGTATAGTCAGACGAATAAAACGAAACTCTGGATTGTTGGGGTAGAGCTTAATAGACTGTTCTAATAATTGACGACCTTCTTTAAAAAGGCTCAACTTTTTAGAAACCCCCTGCATATAACTGGATTTCTTCATCTTTAATCCCCCTTTATAAGCATTCGTGGTAGTATTCTGTCTCATTTGCTCCAACTCTCGCAAAGCTTGATCTATAGTTATTACAGAATCACTTCCAAATGCTTTATAAAATGTACTGCTGTTTGTAGTCCAAATAAAGCTACTGCTAATTATTAATAAAAATAACAAAGATAATTTTGAAGCCATCACCAATAAATACAAGTTAGTAGCCTGAAATAGAAAAAGGAAATTATCATACAATACCTTTTTCATCAAATTTAGGCCAATGAAATAATCTACATGCTTGCCTCTGTCCAAAATTGTTCCTAATCGTAATTTCGTTGAGGAATTTTGTAATTGAACGGCACACTTTCGTTTTCAAAGGACATCACTAGGGATACATGGTAAGTCTGGCTGCAAAGATATACTTTTTATCTTTGTTGTAAGAATTTTGATGTTGAAGTTGAACCATTCAAATGGCTTCACTAAAATCTTGATTTGGAGAAAAGGTGGATATGATGCATTTGGGCAAAAAAAATTGCGCTTTGGAATCATCTATCCATAAGCGCAATTTGTATAATTTATTCAATAGGATACCAATTTAGCGAACTTTGCGGGCTTTTTTACCTTCTTCTTCTTTGGTCTCCATAGAAGTGTCCCACAATTTAGTAACATAGTACTTAATTTGAGCGCGTTTTTCTTCTTTATCATCCAAGTAACCATAATTTTGCGTGGTTTTCACTTGTAGACGATAACCATCATTTCCTTTGGCCCAACGGAAAGTAACTCGGTGAAAAAGAGGCCCTAATACTCTGTTGTACGTAGAGCGAACTTGATTAATTTTGCCTACACCATAATTTGAAACTGCAATAGCATGTGTCAGCGCATATTTACCTCTCCCTTCTTTTCCACTAGCATGAGCAATCACTTCAAACGCTTGTATGCCCTCCAGACGATCAATAATCGTTTGCCATTCTCCATCGGCATTCACATTGCCTGAAGCAAAGGTTCCTACACGACCATTCGCTCCCATCATACCATTGACTTCTAGCGCAAATCGTGGACTAGTGGTTCCTACACCTATTTCACCTGTATCTTTTAAGAAAAGAATACTTTTAGGCTTTTGTCCCTCCAAAACATCTACACTTAGTCCTTTGGAATGGCGTGTACGGTTTAAGGATAAACTAAAAGCTGGATCTGAATCACGAATACTCTCAAAGAAACTCATCAATCTACGATTAGTTCCTTGAGGAGCCAACATAAATCCAAATTCTGGGCTTTGAGAAAAGCCATCATCTACCTTATTAACAGTAGAATCTATAAAATCAGAGAAGTTCACTTCTGTTGGAACTGCACCTCTTGTAAACAGGTTTTTAAGTGTGCTTCTGGTCAGTAATGTCATAATTCAATTAATTACAATTCAGTAGGTTATGGCTTTCGCAATAATAGTTTAGACAAATGTTTGGACTGAATTAATTCAGCAAATGATTGGCATTATCCTAGAAAAGTAAATGCTCTCTCAATATTAGATCTAAGAGAGCACTTATTTCTTTAAGTTTAAAGATAACTATTTTTGTTCTTAGTAGGAACAACTCCACTAAAGAATTTATACCTATTAATCTTCCTCTTCATCTGGATCAATATCGCGTTTACGACGTTTGTCTGTAAAGTAATCATCAATATCACGCTCTTTTTCTTCTGTCATTACAAAGTCGCCATCAATAATCATAGAACTGATAGATGCCTTGTCTGGTACTTGGAAGGTTTCTTCCTCTAAGAAATAGATTGGGTTATTCTCAAATGGAATCAAGATTGACCACGGTTTGGTTGCTTTAATAATTGGAGAATTAGTAGCATGTATAGCCGTATCATCTACATCAAAGCCAACTCCATCTTCTGGGAAAACCTGTACAGCAGAGAATTTTGTAATGAAATTAACATAAGAACGTTTTTCGATGAAATTTAAAATAACATCTTTGACCAGTGTACCACCTAAAGCCAATTCACGCTCTTGTCCCAACATCCAAGGACACATAAACTCTACAATATCTTGATTGAGTTTCTTTAGATAAGTACCATTGTTTTTGCCTTTGATAAAACGAACACCCGCTGATATTTTTACACGTTCATAAATTGGGTTGCGTACTACAATATCAATAAATGGCGAAGAAATCTGTTCTAAATATTCTTTGATAGCAGTTAGCACAGTGAAATTTACCATTGGTAAATAATAACTTCTTGAGTTCTTATCAATCTTAGGAACAACAACCATTAATACAGTTCCTGCTTTTACAAATTCTTCGTTACCAACATGTGTAACACATTTGGCTTGATGAATATTAGGGAATTTCTCTAAAACTAATCGTTCATAATCCCAAGCAGATACTGCGCGATTTTTGTGACGCAACCGCTCACTTGTTCTAGTGTAGAACTCATGCTTGGTTTCGCCAGTGCGCCCACCAAAAGAAGGAAACGGTTGGTGTACACCACGCACTTCTTGAATAGAAGAAGCCAACCGCGTCATTTTATAAGCAGGCAAAGCTTCCTTAAGATGCTCATTACTGGTTCCGTTATCTTGCCAAGTAACAGAAACCGCTTGTGTAGCTACCTTGAGACAACGAGGCAATAAGCTTGGCTCACCCTTTACCGTCACACGTAGCCAGTGGTACTCCGCTTCAAGAATATTATTTCCTAAACTAATATCACGAGGCATTTCTAAATTGATAATTCCTGACTTATTAAACCCATCTGTAGCATCAGATAAAATTTTGTTTTGAGAAAAATCTTTCCAAATATCATCCGATAAATAACTCCATACTACTTCTGGCTTTTGTTGCTTGGCAGCATCATCCGAAAATAAGTTAATATTTTCTTTGAGTTCAAAATAGATGGATAAAACGTTAGTTGGTGTCAAATCGCTTACCCCCAAGTACAAATATGCATTGTCATCATAATTGGGCAATAAAGAACGGTTTAAAGAACGCCCTCCCTCAAATGTGCGAAGAATACCAAAAGGGTGCAAATGGTACAATTCTTCTTTGCTGTTCTTTCCTTTGGTAAGAGCACCAATAGATAAGATATTAATCTCTGTAGTAGCAGAATAATCCAAACTAATGGTCTTGATCATTGGAGTCCAAGGTTGAGGCGGTAATGCCTTTTCTGGTCCCTTGCGCTTTGGATCACTGTTATAACGCACCTTTTTAGCATAAACATCAGCATACTTTTCATGCCCGAATGCTACTTTAGGCCCTACTAGTTCAAATTTAAAATAACCTGTTCGTACCTCTTGGGAATAAGTATCTTGAAAATCAAAATTTTCATCTGATTTAATGTTCAACGCTTCAACATCAATTCCCTCAATAGTAGTTGTACGATTTATGTTTAATGGTTTATTTTTGTCTGCTTCAAAAACGTTGTAAACCAATGGGTTTTCATCTTCTACTAAAGGATGAAAGTTTCCGTCTGATAAAGCAGAAAGTTTCATCTCGTACTGGTCATTCTTAATTCCTAGACCATAATCTCTGTAATAACCACGTAACCCTTTAGGATCATCTGGCAAGTCATGCCACTCTATATCAAACTGAAGGCTAGTAATTTCTTTTCTAAACACTTCTTCTTTTCCAATCATTAGATAAGAACCAACCTTGGGTGTTGCACCAAAAGCCTGAAATGGTACATTAGGAGTCAATTCTCCATTGTTACTAGACAAGGATAAACCACGAATTCCTTTTACATCAATATCTATTGTTACATTTTCTACTTCCAATTCTTTTAGGAATGAATAAGAAAAGAACGAGCCTTCATGACGCTGTGTTAATTTTACAATGGGAGCTTGGGCTACATAACCTGCTCCATGTATCTCTGGATTATAATTTACAACAGCTGGTGAGTTGGCTGAGAGTGTACTAACAATAGAAATTTCTGGTTTTCCCCACTCACTAGGGGGTAATATTTCAGCCGTATGTGCCTCTGTCCATCCTTCAGGAGTCGTATAATAAACTTCTATACTGTTCTTAAAAATCTTAGAAAAGGCATCTTCTCTAGAAATGTTCTGATTGATGCTAATATCCTTGATAAGTAAATTCAAGGTATACATGGTGCTAGGTACAAAACGGAAGGTCATATTCACCACTCGATGCCCTTCTTCCATTACCAAAATCGGTGCTGCTATGGCACAACCAACTTGAGCAAAGCTCATTTGTTGCTCATCTTTGGGCAGCTCCAAAATTTCATGTCCAAATGTTGGCCAATTTTCCTCTCCATTTACAAACTCAGCACCACTCCCATCTTTGGAGTTGGCCATTTCGGCACCATATAAATTGGTGATCACACGGTAGGAGCTTCCTATACCAATTTTTGGATTTTTGCTAATGAACAGCGTATGAATTTTATCAATCTTTGCTTGATTGAGTTCTATATCATTATCGGTGGCATAAAAATGCTCTACTCCACTTTCATCTCGCCCAGCATTAATTAAAGTACCTTTCTTCAATAAATGTGTATCAATATGACGCGCTACAGTAAAGTAGATATTTGCCTGATCGGCAGCTAAACCCTTTTGTTTTTGCTTCAGGATGTTGTAATAGTAGAAATCTAAGTGCTTCTCCGTCGTCTGGTTAACTTGTGTTTGCAGATACTTAAACATTTTGGTAAATGCAATATACATTCCTACATCTGGGCGATGGTTGGATTTTTGGGTGAGTGATTCTAATAAATATTTAGGAGAAACTTGCAAAATGTAAGCCGTCACACTATAGAAGGTGCGAAACTGTATGCGAACTTTCTTGGTATAATCCTTAATTTTATCGGTATAACCAACACGCTCTAAACTAATACTTCTAGCACCAATTTGCTCATGCTTCTTGAACCAGTTGTTGTGAAAATGCTTTTTGATTTGTCCCGCACTGAACATACCAGTCTGGTTAAAACCTAAGTCCTCTTGATAGATAATTAACTTTTGTAGGTTCTCCGCCAGTTGTTGTTTGATAGCATTCTCTAGCTCGTTTTCCAATTCTGAAGAATTCATCATATTCAAGCGATCCATATTGAGCGTATGCACGTACCAATCATTGATTTGTTTGGCCATGTCTATAACTTGCTGCATAAGATGCTCTAAAGCCTCTAGTTTTTCTTCTGCGCGAGGGGCGTTTTCTAAAAAATGAATCCACTTATTGTGATATTGCTCTATTGCTCTCATATCTGTAGAAACAATAGTGGCTAAGAAAACCGTTTCATCACTTTGAAAGAACTTGCTCCAATCATCCGCTCGATTATTGCTTAAATCGTAATACTGAATCAACTCTGAAAATTTAGCAGAAAAAGCTAATAAATCACTCATGGAGCGTTCATCTACCTTAATTGATTCAGGCAATAGTGCGTTGGATAAACGTTCATCTTGTGACGTTCCATTCCAATGCAGTACAGAATTGTTATTTTGTTCACTCATAAGAGATTGATGTTAAAAGGGGGATTTCCCTAAGGAAAAAAGGTCTTTATAGAGAAGATTAATGTGGTCGTAGAAGCTAGAACAGGTCTTGCAATTTGTTCAAAAACAAACCAATTACACGTCGGTACCCTCTGTCAAGTAAAATGGATAAACCATATTCTTACGAGAGTTGGTTCCTTTGATTTGATATGTAATATTAATGTTTAGTTTGCCCTCTAAATAGTCACTAGAATCAATTTTAATCTCATTTAAATCTATCCTAGGCTCAAAATACAAGATAGCAGTTGCGATTTTATCTTCAATAATGGTTTTGGTCGTATTACCCATATTTGCAAATACCATGCTGTGCAAATCACAGCCGTATCTAGGATTCATAACACGCTCGCCAGGAGTAGTGGTCAGCAGAATAAAAATAGATTCTGCAATATCTCGATCATCATGAGACAATTCCAAGCCTTCTGTACTCTCTAAAAAACGGGGTGGAAAACTCCAACCTGATCCTAAAAATGATTTATTTTCTGCCATAGTTTTACCGTATAAATAAATTGGATGAGAGTAATAATGTGTTTATGTGTATTTTAGGACTCAAAGCCTTTGATGTTTTTATTCGGAAAAGTTTTGTAGTACTGCTGTGCGCGCTTCTCTCCAATAAGTGCCATCATTTGATCCTCTTCTGTTTCTTGCTCCAGTGGTATTATGTCTACTTCTTCATAATCTTCTAAATACTTATCTTCTAACATGTGAATAGAAGGAAAAGTCATTTTAGTTCCGCCTTTCAATTTCCAGTCAATCATGTTGTTGTACTCTGCTACTGCCGAGCAAATCTTGCTATCAAAACGCCCATAAATAGTATTGCAATACGTAGTCATTTTATCGCCTTCAATAACATCGTAATAGTGCGTCAAGTCAGGTGATTTACCCAAGGGGCGTTCTTCTGGTGCCATTTGAGAAACCAAATCCAAGGTGATTTTTGCCTTTACAGGCTCTCCTGTTAAGGAGAAAAGCATAATTTCTACATCACAATTCTTCAGCATTGCTTTAAAAACAGAAGGGTTCTTTTCCCCACCTTGAGTACTACTGTTAGGAAATACTTTACCCCAAACTAGTTTTAAATAAGGTGGACCGTGGATTTCTTCATCAAATCCAAAAACAACACTTTGCAATTTTTGGAGATGTGAGCGAATACTTGGTGCGCCACTATTATCCTTAAATTCTCCCTCCATCCCATCTTCTATCGGTAAAATCCCTGTAGCATCCGCCCAAAATTCAAATTTCATCTCCATTTTGTTGTAGGCGGTAAAACCAGATACTGGCCCTGCGCCACCTGGAGGAGCCAATCCTGATTCTGTTTCTCCCTTTTTTTCTCCTACCCCTTCATAACCAAAACTATATTTTAACTTTTCAGGGTTTACTTGCACTTTGAATCTTCGTTTCCCGACTTGATCGTCAGGAACATCATCAGAACAATCTCTAAGTCTATGTGAGGTGATAATTAAACGTTGAATATTGGCATCACTACCTGATAAGAAAGATGGCATAATAAAAATTGGTTTAAAGTACACAACGCAGTATCGCGTTGGAGTTCTCCTATAAAATTAAAAAAACCCTTTGGGAATTCCAAAAGGTTTTGCTTTATAATTTTATTCAATTTATATCTATAGTGGGGAAGAGGGCAACTGGAAGGGATGGTAAGCTGCTTTCGTACCATCTTTAACACAGCCATAATAAAATTTTGATCGTGCCGTTTCACTGTCCCAGACCAAAATATACCAATAGGTTTTATCAGTATTAGTCTGTATTGAAGTGATAGCCATCTGATACTTACCTGTAGCATACATCGTTTGGGGAGCATCGGCTTGTGCAGGAGCCGTCGAAAATAAAACAGCAGCCGTACCAAAAAGCACTACGCCCAGAATTAGAGCAATACCTTTGCATTTTTCAAAAAAAGAGGTGTTATTCATGATTGTTGTTTTTAGATTCCTAGATAGTTGATGTTATATTATTCGCTACTATCTGGGTATGTTTTAAATTATTGCTTTAGCATCTTCTTGTCAAAGCTAATGCCAAGATACAGAAAGCTTCAAGCATTTAGGACTTTTAGTATTCTTTTTTTGTGTACATCGATGGATAACCCGTACTCTAAAGCCCTCATTACTTTTTAAAATACTCCCTGCCAAATTTCATTTTAAACAACATCTGTTGTTCTAAAACTCTTCATCTGTTCCATAAATATCCGTACCAGTAGCATCATCTGTTCCCTTTCCTTTGTTATTCTTAAATTGGTCATAGCGAATACATTGCATTTCTACATCAATGATTTCAGGTGCAAAAAAGCGAGATTTAGCACTATAAACGTCATCATCTACCAAAGTAGAGTCGCTCTCCAAATTGCGTAAAAAATTGGAAAAAATAGGTCGTGCCATCTTTCCTCCTTGCCCATAAGTCAAACTTCTGAAACGTATAAAGCGATCATCACAGCCCACCCATGTTCCAACGACCAAATCGGGTGTAATCCCCATAAACCAACCATCGGCCTGATAGTTAGTGGTTCCTGTTTTGCCTCCATATTGAGATTTTACACCCCGAAATTTACCGCGTTGAATGCGCTGTAACATTTCACTCATAACATATGCTCCTTGCTCTGATAAGATGGCTACAGAACGCTGGTTGCTTCCAGCCGTATAAATTAAGTTGCCATTTTTATCTTCTATGCGTTCGATAAAAACAGGTTCTGTATACACCCCAGAATTTGCAAAAATAGTGTACCCTCCTGTCATCTCAAAAGGCGACAAGTTAGGGGTTCCCAAGCAAATAGCAGCCGAAGGAGGCACCCGTCCATTGCTGGTATCAATACCTACATCGGCTAAGAAATTACGAAAAGGCTCTGGTCCTTTTAATTCTTTCATCAAGAAAGCCGAAACAGAATTGAGGGAGCGATTGAGGGCTTCCGTCAAGGTGATTTCATCACCACTGTATCCCCCTGCATTTTTGGGAGTCCAATCTTTGAGCAAGTTAAATTTTCCTTCTCCTTTAGAAATAGTGGTGGGCTGATCCCATACCGTATAACAAGGCGATAAGTTTCGTACATCTACGGTGAGGGCATACAAGAAGGGTTTGATTGTGGAACCAACTTGGCGAGCTGCTTTTTCTCGATTGACATGATCGTATTTAAAATACTTGTGGTTGATGCCTCCCACCCAAGCACGCACCGCTCCACTTTCTGGGTCTACAGCCAACATTCCTGTCTGCAAGTGCATACGATGATAACGAATAGAGTCAAAAGGACTCATTAAGGTATCTTTCTCTCCTTTGGCATTGTAAGCAAAAATAGTAGTTTGCACAGGGGTTTTCATATAGTCCATAATTGCTTTGTGCTCTTTTTCTAAAGCATCAATGACAGGACTGCTTAAAATTTTCTTGTACAACTGGGCTTGATCAGCAGTAATAAAGTTAGTTTCTTCCCATTTTTGAAGCAACATAGTGCCATTTACATAAGGCTGGTAACGGTTTTTGCGTTTGGGTGTTTTTTGATAATCTACAATCTTGAACAAGCGATCAATATCAATATCTCTCAATTTATACTCAACGGCAGTAGGAAGATAATCCTTGCGAACTGCTTGGTAACGATCCGTTTTCCATACTTGCTTGAGCAAACTTAATCGACGTGCTTCTATTTCTCCATCGGTTGTTTTGTATGCTTTTCGAGTCCAAGGATTTTTAATTTTAGAATTCACGGCCGGGTTTGGATCATTCCAATCCGACCAAGTGCTGAACAGTTTTTTCTGATGTTCTCTCAAGTGTTCATAAGCAGCTCTCTCGGCATGACGCTGCACCCTAGAATCAATAGTAGTATAAATTCTAAGTCCATCTCTGTAAATATCATAGGGTTCTCCATTGGGTTTTCGGTATTGAGGATCATCCTCTGCCAATTGTACCAACAACCCCTTAAGGTGCTCTCTCAGGTGCATTCTAAAATAAGTGGCAATACCATCATTGTGATCTTTCACACGAAAACGACTCATATCGATGGGTTCTTGGCGTAGACTGTGGTACTCTTCTTCAGTCAAATGTCCTTTGATTTGCAGATTTTTAAGCACCTGCTCTCGCCCCTGCAACGCCAAGGTTTTATTTTTTCGAGGATTGTACAAGGAAGGGTTCTTGAGCATACGAACAAGCATAGCCGCTTCCTGTACATTCAATTCATGAGGTTGCTTATTAAAATAAATCTCCGCAGCCGATTTAATTCCATTGGCTCCATACAAAAAGTCAAATTCATTAAAATACAAAGCAATAATTTCCTCCTTGGTATAAGAACGTTCCAAACGAACAGCCGTCAACCATTCTTTTAATTTGGTAGAAACCAACAACCAATATCGCGTCAATTTGCCCTTGTCTTTGGTATTTGGTCGCCCCACCAACAACTTAGCCAGTTGCTGTGAGATGGTACTTCCGCCCCCAGCATTTTTATTCTGAAGGATTACCGTTTTGACCAATACCCTTCCCAATGCTTTTGCATCAATACCAGAATGTTGTAAATAACGCTCATCTTCGGTAGCAATGAGGGCATTCACCAAATAACTAGACAAGCTATCGTAAATTACAGGTGTTCTATTTTCGATATAATACTTGCCCAGCACCTCCCCATCCGAAGAATAAATACTAGAGGCAATACGGCTTCTAGGATTTTCCAACTCCTCAAAAGAGGGCAAATCAAATGACAACATATAAAAAATACCGATTGCTACTACAAAGCCCGCAGCATACAACCGCCACATACAACGCACGGCAGTTTTGTAACGCTCCAAACGTTTAGTTGTATGATTTTCAGGGTTAGGAGCAGAATTATTAGCAGTGGATTCGCTGTACTTATTGTCCATTATATCTTTATATTTTACCTTTGAAAAGGGTTGTTTTCTTATTTAGAAGAAACAACAAACTAATTCAGATAACAAAGATACAAAAAGAATTGGCACCCTTATCTACTAAAAGTGCCAATGCTTATTAAGTGGTTGTTTGTACAATCTAATTGTACTGTTTCCTAAAAAATGCGTTGTACAAACTAAATTTTTGTTTAGTCATGGCAATGGCATAATTCTCTTTGGAAATAGCATAAACAGTATACCCCTCTACCCCTTTCAAAAATTCTTTGCTAGTGCTTGCATCCAGTACATAAGCCATTGCTTCTTGTGCATTGTTAAACGCTCCACGAATAGTCAAACTAGGGACTTTACCATCTACCAAAATGGAGGATGTACTAAGACGTTTATTGAGGTAAAATTTGTTATTAAATTCTGTAATCGGAACTCGGTACTGATTGGTTCTAGTTTTGACATCATCAAAAACAATCAACACCAAGTGCTTGCTATTGGGGGTTACTCGGTACAATTCGCCCTCTTCCTCGGGGGCTGTATTGCTATTATTTGAATTGCGGCTGGCACGCCCTGTATTTTTGTCTCCCTTGAGCAAGGCAATCATCTGACGTGCTTGCTTTTCTTCATTGGTATTAGGATAACTTGTAACAATGGTTCTCAAAGCTTTGATATAGTCCTGCTCTCCCTTAACCCCACCAATACACATGGCTTCTAGGATAGCAAAGCGCGCTTTCATTTCATAATCCTGCCCAAATTTGGCTGGCACAGCACGTACACGATTTAGTGCCTGTTGTGCTTGTCCTTGGCGCATCATGCTATACGTTGCATCATAATACGCATTAATTTGCTCATATTTTTCTCGCTCTGCATTCGCAAAATTAGGATCACTCAACACCTTAGCAATATTGGATTCTGGGTAATTGTTCAGAATTTGTGTTTTGTAATAATTGGCTTTGCTGCTGTTGTTTTGTTCTGCATAAATATTATAAGCCAAAAACAATGCTTCTACCGTGTAAGGGCTCTTGGGATGTTCTTTCACCAGTTCATTGACCAACTCCAATGCTTTATCTGAACGATTTAAATCTTCGCGATAATGTTGAGCTGCAAAAAAGAGTGCTTCTCCTAGTTTTCCTTTGAGTGCAGCACTTTCTTGGTCGCTATTGGGCACCCCTTTACGTTTGAGATAGGCATCAATTTCTGCCTGTGTTTTGGGAGCAGCCGCTACAATTTCATCTTCGGCTATGGTTTCCTCTTCTTCTTTATTAGAACGCCTCCAATCATCTACCCAGGAACGATTGTCCCAACGTTTGGCAAAATCTCTTTCCCCCTTCTTTTTCAAGTTAGCATTATACAAGGCAAATTTGGAACGCTGTATGGCTACATCCATGACTTTAACCTCTCCAGGTGTTCCAACAGGCTGGCGGCTAGGTCTATTTCTTGGGTTGTACTCGTCAGCAGCTCCCATCGGACGCTGGTTCATGCCTCCCTTACTGTTCATACCAACCGTAGTATTATCTTGCATTAATTCCTCCGCTTCCAAACCAGCAACTGCCCAGCGTTCTTGTTTTCCTCTAGGCCAACTACTGACAACCAGCATACTGTCGCTATCCATTTTTTGCTTCAAACGCTTGGCCAATCCTTCCAATTGACGCTTGCGGCGATCCGTATCCGTAAACCGTTCATCTACTTTAGCCATTGCCTGCATAGTAGTATCATAATAGGCATAAGATGGCACAAATTCATCGCGCTCATAAAACAACTCGGCCAACATCAAAGCACTTTCTGTACGTTGTGCAGGCTTGGTGCTATTATACAACGATTGTTGCAAGGCAGCAATACCCAAATCTTTATTGCCTTTGCTCAATTGTATTTCTGCTATAGCAAAATAGATTTGATCCTTGTATTCTTCATTTTTAGGGTCGCGCAATAGGCGTTGCAGGGCAATTTCAGGATCAATCTGCTTTTGGCCCTTAACAGAAGCGGCACTTTTGGCCATATTGAGACGGGCGTTGAACTCCATTTCATAACTTGGGCGCAAGCGCAATACCTTTCTGTAATTTTCCATGGCTGCCTGCATGTCACCCTGTTGTTCTTTGAGCTGGGCTAACAAATAGACATAACGATTCTTGATTTCTTTTTGCCCTTTTGTCTCTGCAATAGCCAACTCCAAGGGTTCTATTGCTTTGGCATATTCTTTTTGTTGAATCCAAGCATAAGCAATAACGGCTTGCACTTTGGGGCGCAATTCGTACGGTACAGTCAGATCATTTTCTAGCATTCTCAAATAATACCCAGCATCATCAAATTGTTTTAGCTCGATATAGGTTTTGGCCAACCACAAGGTTGCTTCATGACGAATTGGGCGGTGCTTGAGCCCATAATTGATCGGCTCTTCTAGCTCTTCATCCTCTTGATTTTTATTGTTATTGTTGGGTTTCTTTTTAGAATTGGATGTTTTCTTAGGAGATTTTTTCTTTTTGCGCTTCTTCTTTTTGCGACGAACGCGTTTTCTTCGTTTGCGCTTCTTTTTCTTTTTCTTAGCCGTGGGTTTCTTCTTTTTGGCTTGGTTCTTTGCTTGCTCTACATTCTCTGGATGATATTTATCAAAAATAAATTTAAAGGTATTGGCGGCACGTTCGTATTCTTTTTGTAAGAATTCTGCCTTGCCCATCAACAAATAACTGTTATCTGTCCAATCTCCAATTTCATGCAATTTGATATTGCGTGCACATTTGGTGATCGCCTCATCTAGCGGCTCCTTTACGGAGGCAGCATTCTCTACAGCAGCATAGGGGTACAAATGCAAAAGTTTGTTGTAGTTATCTTGATGCTGCTTTTTCAGCATATCAAAACTTTCATCCAAGCGCAAGCCAGCATTATAATAAGCATTGTACCGCCCTGTAAGGTCGTGATAAGGTTTGGTTGCTTTGGTTTGCTTAGAACAACTTGCTACTAAAATCAGAAGGGCACTGATGGAGCCCAGAAATAACCATAAATTTTTCATGCACAATATATTTGATGCCATAATTGGACAACTATTATCAACCTGCCCAAGCATTCTTATACCTATAAAAAAGTAGAGAGAATGCTCTTAATAACTAACGAAAAGAGTAAGCTAAAAGTCTATAAAAGTACGCTCTTTATTAGACTTATGCTGCTTTCGTTCTCATTTTTAACGAAAGAGTAAGAGATTTATAGTGTAGTTCCCTGCAATCTTTTTGTACTTTTGAGGCATGTTGCCTCTTGTAATACGCCATAAAGTTGTTGAAGTACTTCGATCAAGAGATTTCATATAAATCCCTAAAATTAAGTAGTCTTCTAACAGGCTAGAATCAAAAATACAATATTTTTATGTTTAAATGGATTAATGAGAAGTACCGTTTGGTACTTATGAACGATCAAACTTTTCAAGAAGAACGCTCTTTTAGACTTCATCCTTCTAGTGTGGGGCTGTTGGTTTTGGTTGTTGTTACCGCAATTAGTTCTATTGTTATTTTGCTAATGGTCACTACACCTATGGGGCGGCTAGTGCCTGAAACAAGCAACCAAAATATTCGCGCTCAAATTACAAGCATGTATTTGCATGTTGATTCTTTGGAGAAGGCCGTTGAAAACCGCAATGCTTTTATTATTAAGGTGAGAGATTTGGTGTATGAAAAATTTGAATATGCGGACGACTTGGAAGATCCTAATCTGAAGAAATCAAACAATGCAACACCTGTTCCTGAAAAATCGGATGAGCTCAAAGAACTAATGGCTAGTATAGATTCGGAAGCGGAATTGGGCAATTTGATTGAAAATACACTTAGCACTAGTAGTAATATCAGTACAATAATTTTTGTAGCCCCCATCAAAGGCATGGTTTCTGATACCTTCGCGCCTACTCGTTCTCACTATGGAACAGACATCGTTGCGCCCAAAGGTTCGTTAATCAAAGCCACCCAAAAAGGTACAGTGGTTGTGGCTACTTGGTCAGCGGATACTGGGCACATGCTTGCCATACAGCACGATAACAATGTGGTTTCTTTTTATAAACACAATGCGTCGTTGTTAAAGAAAACAGGCGATATAGTACAAGCTGGCGAGGGCATTGCCATTATAGGCAACACAGGTGAAATGACAGAAGGGCCACACTTACATTTTGAACTGTGGTTTAATGGGCAAGCAATTAATCCTGAACGCTATATCGAGTTCAAAAATTAGGATTAGATTTCTTCTTCTTCGTTGGTTGCAGCATTAACCAATACCAATTTGCCTTTTTTTTCAGTAGCATAAATACCCGTTGAAGCGTCCTTGGGATTGCTTACAAAAATATTGACGATTGTATCTTCTTGGTAAATGTAAACGGCATATCTGGTTTCCTTTGATTCAATAGGTTTTGCTTCAGCATCCTTGCCTTCGGGAAAATCTTCTACCCACTGAGTGACACTACTAGCAGAAAAATAATCCCCTAGTAAATTTGATCGTTGAAAAAAGGCGGTGGCTGTATAATCTGCATTAATTGCAGTAGACTCGTAATAAGTACTGTAGGAAAAATTATCGGGATAAAAGTCATAAGAAAAAGCAATAGGATCAACAAAGTAAACACCTTCGTCATCTATTCCAATTTCCTCTACAGCCATATTTGGCATGTTTTCTTCCGCATGTGTTACCGCTTCTAAAAATAAGGGGTAAGAGGACAATAAACTAAGGTTTTTGATTTCAAAGTCGAATACGTTATCATCCTTAGTCCAAGTGCCTTTAACAGATGCAAAATTACCTTCTATTCTTCCTTCAAAATGCTCAACAGCTTTTCCATTTTTGATTCGGTCGAGATATAGCATTTGTTCTTTTTTGCATATTTTTCCTTTTATCTCCATGAGTTTATTCGTAGAAAAGTACTGATATGTTCCTGTTAGGGGGGTACAACCTTCATCCAACAATACACCATCTTCCATATGCAAGCTGATCTCTATTTCATATTGATTATCAATTGTTCCTATCAATATTTTTCCAAAAGGACGGATTTTAGATAAATCATCTTCTAAATTTTCTTCTTCTTCAACAGAGGGTGCTTCACTAGGGGCAATATCGTGCTTAGTTGCCTCTTCTGCAATAGAAGCAGGGGCACCTTCTCCACCACAGCCACAAAATAGCAGCCACAAAAAACAGCAAAGAATAGAAATTCTCATAACACTAAAACTTAGACACTAAAGAAATTATTTACAAATCTCGCTTGGAAAACACCCAATAAGCAATACCAAAAAACACAATCGTATATATTATAGTCAGTACAGTAGCTATATCCAAAGGCAATAATATCTTTAGCATGTCTTGATCAAAATCTGGAATTTTCTTAACCAAATACAAAGGTAAGGTATCCCAAGCAGCACTGCCTGGCAAATAACTTCCTGCATATAGATTATCCAGTAATTGCCCAAATAGCAAATAACGAATAATGCGTTCAATAATTAGCAAATAAGAAAAAAAGACAATCATGGTAAGCCCACTCTTGCGAAAAATCACCGCCAGCATAAAGGCAAAGCTCATGTAAAATAGAGCTTGTATAAAAAAGCGCCCTAAAACCAAGCTTTCAATTCCCCATTGATGCCCATATCCTCCCTCAAACCATCCAATAATACAAGTGACCAACATTAGATAAAGAGTGGCTCCCAATGCCAACCCAACCATCATTAAGATCTTACTCAAAAAGAAGGAACGCCGTTCTATGCCTGTAATAATATTCTGACGCAGTGTACGGTTGTCATGTTCTGTTGTCAACATCCACACACTTAAATACGTCAATAAAAAGTACGTCAACCAACTCGTCCAATACGCTGTTGTTTCCCACAAATTTGGAAATACATAAAACTGACGAAAAAGTGCCCCTTGGTTAGAACCATCATCAGGTGTCATACCACTCTTAATCGTGTAATACAACAAAGGAGTCAATACAAAATAGAGTCCAACGGATATTTTAAACAAGCGATTGGGAGCTAATTTTTTCCATTCTAATTGAAATAGATGCAACATAAGAGTGTGCTATTAGTAGGGTGTTGGAAGTGTTTTCTATTCTTTATTGGCCAATTGTCCACAAGCAGCATCAATATCCTTTCCACGAGAACGGCGCAAAGTGATGGCGACCCCATTTTTACGCAAATATTGAGCAAAACGATCTAGTTGGTCGCCTTGTGATTTGACAAAATCTACCCCACTCACAGGGTTGTATTCGATCACATTGACTTTGGCAGTGGGTACTTGACGACAGAGTTTTAATAAATTCTTAGCATCCGTCAGACTATCGTTAAAACCATCAAAAGCAATGTATTCAAATGTAATTTTGCTGTCTTTAGTTTTGGTATAAAAATAGCGCAAGGCCTCCACTAAAGTTTCCAAGTTATTACTTTCGTTAATAGCCATAATAGAATTGCGCTTCTCATCATCTGCGGCATGTAATGAAAGAGCTAAATTTATTCTTGTGCCATCATCAGCTAGGCGTTTAATCATTTTGGCAATGCCTGCTGTACTTACCGTAAGACGCTTGGGCGACATGTGCAGACCACTTGGGCTAGTGAGTAGTTCGATGCTTCGCAAAACAGGTTTGTAGGCCAATAGCGGTTCACCCATACCCATGTATACAACATTCGTCAAATCATGCTGAAAATTTGCTTGGCATTGAGCATTCACTTTTAGTACTTGGTCATAAATCTCTCCCGCTGTTAAATTTCTCAAACGATCCATTTGCCCTGTAGCACAAAATTTACAACTCAAACTGCATCCTACTTGTGAAGAAATACAAACGGTATAACGATCTTGACTAGGAACAGGAATGAGAACCGACTCTACCAAGTGCCCATCGTGCAAACGAAAACGGGTCTTAATCGTCCCATCATTGCTGTACTGAGCGAGATCTTCTACAATAGGCTGAATGACAAACTGCTCCTTTAGTTGCTCGCGCAAGTCTTTGGACAAATTTGTCATTTCCTCAAAGGTATACGCACCTTTTTTCCAGAGCCATTCATAGATTTGTTTGGCTCTAAATTTTGGAGCACCCATTTCTACAAAAAACGCCTGTAATTGTTCCAAGTCAAGTGTTCTTATATCTTTCTTCTTCATGCCGTTGTTAAATCCCTAGAGATACGAATATAATTACGCAAAGGTACAATATTTTGCTCAAAATCAGTTACATCAATCCTATATCCGCCAAACTTGCAAAGTCATTATGTCCTATAATCAAATGATCCAAGACTTCAATATCTAAATACGAGCCTGCTCGTTTGATTTTTCGGGTCAAATCCAAATCTGCTTTGCTAGGCTCCAAACTCCCCGATGGGTGATTGTGTGCTAATAAAATACTGCTCACCAAGGGATTGGCCAATACCAAACGATAAATGCGCTTGATATCTACAAATGTACCCGATAACCCTCCTGCACTAATTGCAACACAATCCAATACTTTGTTGGCTCGATTGAGCAATAAGATGTAAAATTCTTCATGCAGCAAACCACTCAAATAAGGCAAAAAAACCTGATAAGCATCAGTACTACAAGTAATGCGTGGTTTTTCTATGACTCTAGTAGCCTGCCGACGCAATCCGAGCTCTAGGGCTGCAGAAATACTGATGGCTTTGGCAGGGCCAATGCCTTTAAATTGTTGCAACTCTTCTAAACCCATCATTCCGAGTTCTTGTAAATTGTTCTTTTTAGAGCTTAGAATTCGTTGTGAAAGACTAACAGCTGATTCTGTCACAGAACCCGATCCTATTATAATGGCCAGTAGCTCTGCGGTAGACAAATTCTTGCTTCCTTTTGCCATCATTTTTTCACGTGGGCGATCTTCCATAGCCCAAGATTTGATTGTATTTTTGTTTTTGGGGTATTCCATTGGTCGTGTTAATTATTAATGGTTTGTAGATTTTTTATTTGCGAAAAGCACTTTTTTCAAATAAATTAATTTTACATTCAAAATATCCGTCTTTATTTGCAAAATCATTTACACAGAAAAGCAACCCAATTCTCATTTTAATGAACGACAACAATGAATAGGTTCAAGCATTTAGAGAAATCTTAGTACTTTTGCAAAGCCTTTGATGAATTGTTTCTGCTTCTACGGCAATTCCATCCCAAAAGTTGCATCCAAAAACCTATACGCCATTCACCAATACCTGTTAGAGTCTTTAGACTCTATTGCTTTAAATTTTTAATAAAAAAAGATGACCGCATTTTTCGGCCTTTTGTTTGCCTTATTGTTGGCATTGCCTCTACAAGCACAAGATTCGCTCTTAATAGATGCCCTTCCCGAAGCTGGCTTTTATCCTTCAGGAATAGGTGTAAAAATAAGCTGCAATCGTTCTCAAGCCAGTATTTATTACACTACAAATGGCAGTAGTCCAAGCTCTAACTCCAAGCGTTACAGAGGTGATATACTCCTTGATAGTTCTTGTGTTATCCGAGCGGTTGCCTATCTCAATGGGCAAAAAAGTTCCATCTCTACACATAGTTATTTTATCAAAGAGGATTCCATAACTGTTCCTGTTGTTTCGGTAAGTATTCCATCTGGCTACTTATTTGATCCTGTCAAAGGGGTCTTCAAGCGTGGCCCCAAGGCTTCCAATAAATTTCCATTCAAAGGCGCTAATTTTTATTCTAGAAAAGAATTTCCTTGCTATACAGAATTTTTTGAAACGGATAGAACTCGTGTCTTTCACAGCCAACTTGGATTCAAGATTTTTGGAGGAATGAGTCGTATTTTTCCTCAAAAATCATTTTCGCTTTATGCTAGTAAATCGCGTCATGGCAATAAATATATCCGTCATCAAATTTTTCCAGAACGCGATCAAAAAAAGTACAAACGTCTTATTCTAAGAAACTCAGGTAGTGATTTTGGAGAAACACATTTTAGAGATGCACTCATTACTAGTCTAGGCAAAGATATAGGACTCGAAGTACAGGCTTATCGACCTGCGGTTGTGTTTATCAATGGCAACTATTGGGGCTTGTACAATATGCGAGAGAAACTAACTAAGCACTATATTGTAGAACATTTTGGCTACCACAAAGACAGCATCAACCTTATAGAACATCGCAAAGATGTGAATGCAGGTTCTAGAAAAAGTTATGATGCTATGCGTCTTTTTATGCGTAAGAATAGCCTAGCCAGTCAGGAAAACTTTGATCGTGTGGCGGCTGTCATGGATGTAGATAATTTCATGGAATACGAGATTCTTCAAATTTACATTGACAATCAAGATGCAGGTGGTAATATCAAATTTTGGCAACCACAAACGGAGGGCGGCAAATGGCGTTGGATTTTGTACGATACTGATTTTGGTTTGGGGCATTATGGCCGTCAAGGATACAAAAACAATAGCCTAGAATTTCACACCAAACCCAATGGCCCTAATTGGCCCAATCCACCTTGGAGCACACTCAATTTGCGCTCTTTATTACAGAATAAAAACTTTCAGAAAAAATTTGTGAGCCGCTTCTTGGATCGACTCAATTATACCTTTGATTCTACCTATATCCTACCCCGCATGGATAGTTTTATTGCACACATCCAGCCTGAGCTTCCGCGCCACTGGAAACGATGGCAATTAACGGCCAAACGATGGCAAAGAGAAGTGGATCGCATTCGTAATTTTGTGCGTTTGCGGCCGCCATTTATGCGCCAATTCTTACAAAAAAAATTCCCCTTTGTGGGCAAAGAAGTAGTCTTGCAAGTTGAAGCAGACAGCAATGGACGTGTCGTTGTCAATGATATCATCTCTGTAGCCAGTGCTTTTGAAGGCGTTTATTTTAAGAATTTGCCTGTAGTATTGGAAGCCAAGCCTTATTTTGGAGCAAGATTTTCGCATTGGGAAGTGGACAGTGAACGACAAGATGGAAGACGTTTGCAATTTACCTTTACCGATACCAGTCATCGAGTCAAAGCAATTTTCATCGAAGGGGAACACCCTGCTGTTCAACAGTTTATTATCAATGAAATCAGTTTTGGAGATACTAGTGCAGGTGATTGGATTGAGTTTTATAATGCATCTGATCGATCATTGGACTTGACCGATTGGGAAGTTAAGAGCAAAGGAAAGAAGCGTTTTGTTTTTCCTAGAATAACCTTGGAACCAAAGCAATATTTGGTTTTGTGCAAAGATGAGAAGCGTTTTGGGCAAGCCTTTCCAACTTGTGATTATTACATGGGTGGGCTTCCTTTTGGCTTGAGTTCTAAAAAGGATATTCTACTTATTTATGATGCCGAAGGCAATCCTGTAGATAGTGTTTCTTATAAGATAGATCCTGAAATGGCTACAGCCAAAACCATTGTATTGGGTAATTTTGAAGACGATAACACCCTTGCTAGTAATTGGAATACATCTGAGCGTTCTGGCAGCCCTGCCTCCGTCAATCCAGATTATATCAAACAACAGGAAGCCAAACGATGGAATCAATTCTTGGATTATGTCAAAATTGGAGGCGTTACTACCGCTATTTTTATACTGATTGTACTAGCCTATATTACTGCTCGCAAACAATTAAAACAGCAGTAAAAAAAGGCAATTTTATAAGCTATAACGCAAGCCTAAATAAGCACCTACACCCAGTAGTTGACTGTAATTAGTTGGTTGTTGAAGGTGGATCGTAGAAACACCCAATTGTCCATAAATACCATAGTCAATTACCCAGCGTTGAAAGCGGTGAGTATTGCCCAAGGTAAGGCCAATATTGTGATTGGTATTGTTGTAAAGGGTTGTTTCGTCTGTAGCCGTACCGTTGAGAATGGTTTCTCCTTTGTTGAGATAGCCAAAGCCATAACTCAAGCGGGCATATACGGTAGATGGCAAAGCACCAAAATCATTGTAATGAAATAAAGTGCGCTGGTAGGCTGCTTCTATATCAAAATAAGACAACTTAATTTCTTTGTGATAATAACGTCCTTCTTCGGTATAGCCTCCAAAATATTGGCGACTATCAGCCATAGGATGTAGAGAAACAACCAAGGCATCATTATAGGTAAAATACCAAGCCAAATTTGCCCCTACCGCAATAGTAGGCATCAACTTCGTTTTCATCATACTGGTGCTTTCCATTGCTTCCGTAGTCATATTTCCCAACAAAATAGTACCCCGTACACGTGCCTCCAAGCCAAATTCTATATGACTTTGTTGTTTTTGGCGAGCCTGCTGTACTTTTTGCAACTCAATCGCTTCGAGCACCAAAACAAATGGATTGCTGATATTATCGGCTGTTAGTGTTGGTAAATTGTCTGTTAATTTGGGTGCTTTTGGTAATAAAGTTGGGGCATTAGTAGTAGCATCAACTGTACTAGTTGTGCTATTTGTTACAGCATTAGTACTAGTTGCGATAGTAGAGTTGGTAGTAATTGTTGGATTCCTTGGAAGTAATTCTCCCTCTGGTGACAAGGTTTTTTTATTAGTATTTGGCCTAGAAAAAGAGCTTGGCTCTATTGGGCGAACCGCTTGTGTACGTTCATCTGCGTGACTAGAATGGTCGTTGAGGCTAGATGAATTTTCTAACCATGTCGTTTCCTTTTTATTGACAGTAACTACTTGCGATGTGCCCAAATTTGTAACTGCTGTATGTGGAATATTGGCGTTTGCAAATGCCTTTTGAAAACGATTGGATGCTGTATTTATAGATTTTTGGGCAATATATGCCTTGGGGGCATCCTCTTTTATCCCTTCCGTTTTAAGAGTAGTCGCTGCTGTTGGAGTTATGTTTACACTATTCTGATTGTTGGGTTCTTGATTAGTCTTTGTTACTTGTGTATGGGCAGACGCAGTCGTTGAGGGCGTTTGTTTTGTTTTAGAATGGGCATTCAACAAATCTGTAGAATATGCTTTAGTTGCTGCCACAGGGTCACTTACGATTGGGTTTGCTGGTGGTGTTTCCCACTCACAGCCTCTCAACCACAATAAAATCAAAAGCACTAAACTTCCTTGAATCATTTTCTCTCGCCAATACAACCAACTTGTTCGTTTATCCAAGGTTTTGTGTACCTTTTTCCAAACAGTTTCTATTTCCAATTCTTCCTCTATCGCATTCCAAATTGCCGTAGGTGCTGTAGGATTTTCTTCTGCTTCAAAACTCTCCTTGATTTTGTTACTTTCCAACTCCTTAGCAATATTATCCCAAATATTGGCAGGTAGCAACGCTGGAGTTGGTTGTTCTTCAAATGCCTGTTGTATACGCTGCCCTGATTCTACAGGTGTATGAGTAGACAAATCTTGTGCAATATGCTGCCACAACTGCTCTGGCAGTGGGTTTGCTTCGGCTTCTCGCTCGGCAGCTTGCTCAAAAGCTTGACTAAGTTTGGAGTGTTGAGATTTATCCATGAAGCATGTTTATAGCAGTTTGCAACATTTTTTTGGCTCTACTGAATTGGGATTTAGAAGTCCCTTCTGTTATTCCCAATAATTCAGCAATTTCTTTGTGCTTGTAGCCTTCTATGGCATATAATTTTAGCACTTGTTGGGCTTTTTGCGGCAACCCATTCACCAGCTTGATGATATCGTTGGCTTCTAACTGTCCAACAATATTATCAATGGATACATGGGTTTCGCCGTGCTCTGGCATAGGTACAATGACTTGTTGGTCGCGTTGACGCTTATTATAGGCATTAATAGAGGTGTGTACCACCGTTCGGCGAATCCATCCTCTCAAGGAGCCTTCAAACCTAAATTTGTGAATATTTTTGAAGATTTTGATAAAACTTTCTTGCAATATATCGGCGGCATCCGCATTGCTTTTGGAATACATCAAGGCCACTTTGTACATATCATTGGCATACTTACGATACAATAATTCCTGATAGGGACGCTCATCTGCAATGCAGCGTTCTATTAGTTCTCGTTCCGATAAATTGTTAGCTATATCCATGTACAGTGAGCGCGTCTACAACGTAGCCTTTAAGGTTGTTCCTAATGCTACGTCTATCGTTTGGAACATATTATCATTATTAGTTTGATCAATTAACATGACTTGTCCGCGAGGTTGAGTCGTACAGCGTGCTTGCTCCAATTTTACCTCCGAAATATTCTGAAACCACAATTTGGGTTGTATGGAGAGTGTAATCATCTTAGAATTTTCATCTAAAGTAAAAATAGGGGTGCCTTGTGTGGTCATAACAGTGCGCTCAAAATACGCCCTACTTCCCCAACTAATATCCACCCAAGCACTTCCATTGATTGCCTGACGATAGGTATAATTGCCGCCAACCATCAAGCAGGGATTACCCGCCTGCTCCAAGGTAGAAAAGCGAACAGTCAAGTTTTCGTATTCCCCTTGTGGTAAATCAAACAGCAAATCTTCTACTCTATTGGTTGCATTAAAATCAAAACGAAGACCTGTGGGAAAAGTTCTCTTAAAGTGAAAAGAAGCACCTCGCTTACGTTGCCCTTCTATTTCAAGGCTGCCCAAAATCACATAGCCAGTGTTCAGTGTTAATCGATCTGAGCCGCCAACTCCATCACTATTGAGTGCAAAACATACGCCCACTTGAGTAGGCTCTTTGAGTAGATCGTCCTTGCCACAACTTGACAAGAATAGTCCAATCGTTAATAATCCAGTTATAAGTAGTAAAGCTTTGTTCATACGGCCAATTTTAAATACTAAGCACCTGCTTCTAGAATTTGGGTTCCTCAATATAGAATGGTGGAGACCAATCAAATTGACGTTGTTTCTTAGATGGTGTTTGTCTTGGTGTAAACATATAACGCAGACCAACGTACCCCCCTAAATTAACCAAACGGGCAGATTGTAACACATCAGGTTGCGCAGAAGTTACCAACTTATTCAACCCGATATTACCCATAAGACCATAATCGAGGACAAAACGTTGTATTCTGTGCAAATTTCCAATAGATAATCCTGCTGTCCAATTAAAGTTTCGGTACAAATTGGGCGCATGAATAGACCGTTGATTTACACGAGTATCAGCATTCATAAGCCAGCCTACCCCCAGATCCACACGTGCATAAACACTTGCTAAAGCATCGGTTGCAGAGGTATTATAATGAAACAAAATACGTTGATAACCAACATTTAAATCCATAAAAGATAAAGACATGGCCATCTCTTTATACGTACCATTACTAGAAGATTTATCATCCCAGCATTGTATGGCTGTAGCATATGGATGTGCTCCTACAACGATGGCATCATTCATTCCAAAATAATATTGAAAATTAACTCCAACAGCACCCGTTGGACACAACTGCATGTCTCTTTCTTCCTGCTCTATTCCTGTTTTTTGTAATAATAAGGAAGTTCCCAAACGCCCTTCTACGCCCAATTCAAAGTGTATTTTTTTGCCTCTAATGGCTGGGCGAACTTCTCTAAAGGCATTTCTTTCCATCCAAGCAATAGCAGGATTGGGAATATAATTGCTAGACAATTTGCTCTCCTCTTCTTCTACCAATGCAATTTTAGCGGCTGGCAATACAGGCACCGCAAGTTGGTCTTCCCCTATAGCCAATTCTGACAGGTTATTGATGGGGACTGTTCCATTTGTCTCCTCTTTTGTATGGGTATAATCTATTTCTGTTGTATTTCCTCCATTGCCGTTTTGGGCATTTGCTAATTGATTGCTAGGATTGGCGGCAGTTGTTTTATCTATTAATAAAGTATTACTATTGTGTTTTGTTCTTTTTTGACTTGCAGCAGCAGTAACCGTTGTAGTTGCTCCAGTAGTTGACGCTTCAACAAGGCTATTTTGAGCTAATGTTGAATTAGATGCTGTAGCATTTCGTTGACGCTTCTTACCATTATATGCTACAAGAGCATCTTGATTCTTTTGCTTGATTGCTCTAGCAAGAGTTGAAGTACTTAGAGTCGGTGTTTTTTCTTGTACCTGAGATTTGTTCTTTTGTACAGGGCTATTGGCGGCTGTAGATGATGTATTTTCTTCTTTCTCTATTCCTCCTTCTGATGCTGGGATAGATGCACTAATATTTCTACTATTTATAGGATTTGAAAGGCTGTATTCCTGTTCGGTTCCTTGGTCTCCCAACAACGAGTCGTCTGAAAAGGTACTTAAAGTGGTATCTACCATTCCTATTCCCAATACTAATAACAGAGCAGCAACACTTCCCCTGATTCTTGGGCTATAAGCTGTTTTTTGCAAGACACGCCATAACAGAGCCAATGGATACATGCGTTCCCACAAGCCCTTTGCAACCGCAGCACTTGGTTCCTCACTGGCATAAACGGCCTCAAAACTATCTTTTATTACACTATAACGATCGGGAGTATCAGCAATTGCTGCTTCTTGATCCATGCGCTCTGCAAGGTCATCCCATGAAAATAATGGAACGACTAATGCGCTGTATTTTCGCTCAAAGCTCTTCTTGATACGACTGTAATCTGCTTTTTCCTCTACCAATGCCTCCTCTTCGGGTTGGTCAACACGTTCCGACAACTCCTTCCAGAAGGACTGGGGCGGCTGATGCTCTCCATAGGTTGTTAAAAAGCTATCCTTTATGGTACTAAATTCTGTTGGAGAATCTGTTTCTACATGGGCCTCTAAATCTTGTTCAATCGTATCCCACAAAAATTTGGGGGGTTCTTGTTGTCCAAAGGTTGCTACAAACCCTGCTTTAATAACAGAAAAATCGGCAACATCTGTTTCGTGCTCTTGCTCTTCTACAAGATCGAGGTCGTCAGATTCTGTTGATAAGGATTCATCTGCCCCCAAAGCACTGGAAATATTCTCCCAAATGGGAGGCAGATTATTTGGTGGAGCCTTACTGTGCAATTCTCCAGGCTTCTCGTGTTGATCTTTCTTATCCATGAATTGCTTTTACAGCTTTTTGTAATAATTTTTTAGCTCTATTCAATTGAGATTTTGAAGTCCCTACAGATATATCCAACATATCGGCAATTTCTTGGTGTTTATACCCTTCTATTGCATACAATTTCAAAACCTGTTGTGCTCGTTTGGGGAGTTGATTAACCAATTGGACTATTTTATTGGGATCCAAATCTTCCGCCAATTCATTGACTGAAAAGTCTGCATAACCACTTTCGGGCATAGACACGACTAGCTTTGTTTCACGCTGTTTCTTTTTGTAAGCATTGATAGCTGTAAAAACGACTGTTCGGCGAATCCACGCACCAAGTGCGCCCTTAAATTTGAAGGTGTGTATGTTTTTAAATACCTTGATAAAGCTTTCTTGTAAAATATCAGAAGCATCTGCCTCATTCTTAGCATACATCAAACAAACTTGATACATATCCGTACCATACCGATAATATAATTGTTCCTGATAGCGGCGTTTTTTTTCTACACAACCTTCTACCAGTTCTCGTTCCGATAATTCAGCTAAGACAACAGATTTCATACGTGTTTTGATATTTTAAGCAAAAATCTATCTAAGCATTTCTGTTTAGAATAGATGCTGGGACGACTGTAAAAATCAATGAGATGAGAATAATTTAAAACAGTGTTAGGGGCTACTGAATCAAACATTCCAAATCTTCATTACAAAATAACAAAAAATCCTAACATTTAAGCTATTCTAAGCTTCAATTCTAAAGCATTACGCATTAGTTTATTTAGAATAGCTTAGTTGGCCCACTAAATACTCTATAAAAAAATTGGCACTTAATTAAACCTCTATTGCTAGGCAAAAGCAATGATACTGACTTATAGACAGTTGTAAACCTTTTAAGGTTGCTTTTTACCTTCATTTTTTCTTCAAAAATGAATTCTTATTACTGGGTGCTACTAACCATTGTTTTAACTTTTGTTCTGCCACTAAGGGATTTATAAGCTCTTGTATCGTTTGTTGCATTGAATGCAAAATTCGTTTCTTGACAAAATGTTGGTGAACCACTAAGCTAATTTCGCGAGCGGGTTGGGGAGCTGCCAACGGGTGCAGGTATTTTAGATCTTCTGTTGGTAAATCTAAGGTTGCTAAATATGGGAGTAAGGTAATGGCTTGGTTCTTCCGCACAAATTTTAGGAGTGTATCAATCGTTCCCGACTTGTATTCCAGATTCAAATTATTATCTCGTTGATCGTGCAAATGGCAAATGGTTTCTACCTGTGTTCTCAGGCAATGTCCTTCATTGAGCAACCAAAGTCGATTACAGTCAATTTCATCTACATGAATATTTTTCTCTGAACGCTCTTTGCTCTTATCAAACAACAAAAACGATTCCTTGTAAAGGGGCTTTTCTATCAGTGTGCTGTGGTGTAGGGGCGTGGACAAAATTCCTATATCTAAGGCTCTATTTTCCAATGCCTTAATGATGTTTTCTGTAGTCATTTCACTGATAAAAAACTTAACATTTGGATGTCTTTGAACAAAATCATTCAAGAACAGTGGCAACAAATAAGGCGCAACAGTAGGAATCACCCCCACATGAAGCTGACCACTAGATTCTCCCTTGAGGTCTCCAACTACCTCATCCAAAGTATCCAATTCTTTATTAATAATTCGAAGTTGTTTCAAAATATCTTTTCCTTCTTTGGTAGGAGTAATGGGCTTCTTTTTTCGATTAAACAATTGCAAGCCCAATTCCCCCTCCAATCTAGAAATCATGGTACTGAGTGTTGATTGAGTAATGAAACATTTTTCGGCTGCTTTGCCAAAACTTTGTACCTCTGCTACAGCAATAGCATATTTTATTTGTTGTATGTTCATCTACATTGTCAATGATAGTGTTGAAAATATCGTTTTTGTCAATCAAATATAAAGCATATCTTCGAGACATAAGCATAAGTGACGAGTACTAATTTTATCTTTATTTAGAATTTAAAGACACTAACACCTCAACTAAACATAAATTCTAATAAACTAAGAATGAACACTTTAATAAACATCTTCAAAGAAAAATCAAACTTTTTTCGGTTTACATTATTAATAGAGTACAGACTTTCTTTATTTTTCGAGCAATAAGAAGCTTTTATAAAAAATATACTACTCAATTCAAAAACAGCATTTAATTAAAAACGATTATGGACAAAATGAATGGGGAAGCAAAATGCCCTTTCTCGGGTCAGCATACAGCTCACAAAACAGGTGGTCAAGGTACGGCCAATAGAGACTGGTGGCCAAACGAACTGAAGCTAAATATTTTGAGACAAAATGCTAAGAAATCGGATCCAATGGGAGAAGATTTTGATTATGCGGCAGCATTTAATAGCATTGACTTCAAAACATTGAAGCAAGAAGTGATCGACTTGATGACCGATTCTCAAGACTGGTGGCCTGCTGATTATGGACACTATGGAGGATTTATGATTCGTATGGCATGGCACAGTGCAGGAACCTACAGAGTAGGCGACGGCCGTGGAGGTGCTTGTTCTGGAACACAGCGTTTTGCACCACTCAACAGCTGGCCAGATAATGGCAACTTGGACAAAGCACGTCTTTTGTTGTGGCCTATCAAAAAGAAATATGGACGCAAAATTTCTTGGGCAGATTTGATGATCTTGGCAGGTAACTGTGCCTTGGAATCTATGGGTTTCCCAACGTTTGGTTTTGCTGGAGGTAGAGAAGATGTATGGGAGCCAGAGCAAGATGTTTATTGGGGTAGTGAAGAAGCATTTGGTGATAATGATAAGCGTTACGCAAAGGAAGAATTAGAAAATCCTTTGGCAGCAGTAATGATGGGGTGGATTTATGTAAATCCAGAAGGCCCTAATGGCAATCCTGACCCAATGGGTTCGGCGCAAAATGTTAGAGAAACCTTTGGCCGTATGGCCATGAACGATGAAGAAACCGTAGCCTTGGTTGCTGGTGGACACACCTTTGGTAAGGCACATGGTGCGGCTGACCCAGGCCAATATGTAGGTGCAGAACCACATGGTGCTTCTATTCAAGAAATGAGTACGGGTTGGAAAAACACCTATGGTACGGGTGTTTTAGAAGATACCATTACCAGTGGTATTGAAGGGGCTTGGACTCCTAACCCTACCCAGTGGGATGCCGACTATTTTGATGTATTGCTCAACTATGATTGGGAATTAACGACCAGTCCAGCAGGTGCCAAACAATGGACACCCACTGCCGCTTCTAATGCCAAAATGGCTCCTACTGCAGGTAATCCAAGTGGCCAACAGGCATTGATGATGACTACTGCTGATATTGCCTTAAAAGCAGATCCTGAATACTTAAAAATTTCTCAGCGTTTCCACAAAGATCACAAAGCATTTGAAGATGCCTTTGCAAGAGCTTGGTTCAAACTGACGCACAGAGATATGGGCCCCGTTTCTAGATACTTAGGCCCTGAAGTGCCTCAAGAAGAATTATTGTGGCAAGATCCTGTTCCTGCTGGAACAACCTTATCTGACGAAGCTGTTGCCAACCTAAAAGATGCCATCAAAGCAGCTGGGTTATCGGTTGCTCAATTGGTAAAAACTGCCTGGGCTTCTGCTTCTACGTTTAGAGGTTCTGACAAACGTGGTGGAGCCAATGGTGCTCGTATTCGCCTAGCCCCTCAAAGAACGTGGGAAGTCAACCAACCAGAAGAACTAGACAAGGTTTTGGCTGTTTATGAAAATATCCAGAAAGCGCATACTGGTACCGTTTCTATAGCCGATTTGATTGTATTGGGTGGTACTGTTGGTGTAGAATTGGCTGCCAAAAGTGCAGGATTTGAGGTTGCGGTTCCATTTACAAGTGGTAGAGGAGATGCTACACAAGAGCAGACCGATTTACTATCCTTTAGTTACTTGAAACCTAAAGCAGATGGATTTAGAAATTATACTAAGAGTGAGCAAAAAGTAGCTGCTGAAGATTTATTGGTAGACAAAGCGCAACTCTTGACCCTTTCTATCCCTGAAATGTCTGTTTTGGTAGGTGGTCTTAGAGTACTAGGAGCCAACTATGATGGTTCTAAGCACGGTGTATTTACGGATAATGTAGGGAGTTTAACCAATGATTTCTTTGTTAACTTGTTGGACTTCACTTATACTTGGGAAGCGGCTAATGACGAAGAAACCTTGTTTAATGGAAAAGATCGTCGCACGGGTGCTGTCGTCTTTACTGGAACGAGAGCAGATTTGATTTTTGGTTCCAACACAGAGCTAAGAGCTGTTGCTGAAGTATATGGTTCAGATGATGCCAAAGAGCAGTTTGTAAACGATTTTGTTGCTGCTTGGACTAAAGTGATGAATTTAGATCGTTTTGATTTGGCTTAATAAAGGCCGAATTTTGCTATAAATAACAGATAGATTGAATTAAATAGGGTGCCATTCAGTTGGTGCCCTATTTTTTTTTGAAAAAAATTAAGACTGCTTGTAACTTTTAGCTTGCTTAATGGCACTTACTACTACAAGCATTGCTTCCAAACACTTTAGAAGCCATCCATTCTTGTTTTTAAACAGCCTAAATGACTGCCAAAGAAAAACAACAGTATTTTTTGAAGCTCTATGAGCCGAATCACAGCAAGTTACTGCGCTACTGCGAGTCTATACTAAGAGATCCAGTAGAAGCGCAGGACGTGGTTAGTGATACGGTGCTGTTGGCCTATGAGCAGTTGGATAAACTCCAAAAGGAAGCATCTTTTATTTATTTTTTATTTGGAATTGCGCGCAATTTAATTCGTCGTCTGCAGCGGCGAAAAAAATTCTGGGGGCTCTTTAATGTGGAACAAGCCAATCAGATGCCTGCTCCTCTTGCCAAAGACCTCAACGAAGATGTTCAATTGCTGTATCAAGCACTCGACCAGCTACCCACAGCCCAAAAGGAAGCCTTAGTATTATTTGAATTGTCGGGTTACTCCCTCAAGGAGACCGCCCAAATTCAAGACTGTAGTCTTTCTGCTGTTAAGGCAAGGGTAGCGCGTGGTCGCCAGCGTCTCAGCAAAATTTTATCACCAAACAGCCTATTAGTGTATGAATAAGCCAATAGATGACCTTTTTGAACAGGCCCGTGCCTCTTTGAAGGCAGATATGCCACTAAAACAAGTGGAAAAACTTGTCCAGCACTCAACGGGCTCCACGTCTTTCTGGACTTGGAAAATGATTATTAGTAGCATGAGTATCATAGGAATTATTATTGCCATTACTGTAGGAAGTTTATTAATGCTTCCTAAGCATTCGCCCACTGCAGAACAACCAACAACTGTTGTTAATACGATATCTAACAACAATACCCCTACTTATTCGATCACCTCAAAAACAACAAAACCCAGCACCGCCAATTTCTTACAAGATTCTAGCAATCCTGCCCATTCAATAGATCTTCCATTTTTTTATGAGGAGGCACTCCAACCCATTCCAGTAGCTTCCTTAAATACTTCGACCACTGTTTTACTCGATTCTTTGGGGCCTAAAAAGAGCTTTACAGAGTATACCTTAGAAATTCGCAAGGATAACTCAGAAAAAGAATTAGACGCCTTGCAGAAAGAATTAAAAAATTATGGTATTAAGCTCCAAATTCAACAACTAGTTTACAACCCTGACAATACGATTAAGCGATTTAAAGGGCGTTTTGACACGGATAGTTTGTTTTGTAGCACACAAATGAGCCAACATGAGTTTGACATTCAAGGTGCTTTTAAAAGTATGCAATTTACCTTTAGAGTGGCCAATGAGAAAGAGTTGAAATACCTCAAAATACAATCGGATGACTTTGAAGAAACTATTGAGTGTTATGATGATAACGTTTTGAGCAGCACTGCCCAAGCCCAACGTATTGCAGAAGCAACCGAACAGGCTATGCAAATGGCTGAACATCGATTATTTCAAGTGCAAATTGAGAAGGAAGTGGCAGAACGACAAATGCAAATGGCCATGCGCGAAGCAGAACGTTCTAGAGCTAATATTTTGCGCCTAAAAGCAGACAGTATTTATGTCTGGACTCAAAAGCCCCATAAAAAAGAATTCTTTATACAACAGTTGAACGCAGATTCTTCCAAAGATATAAAGGTATTCTTCCAAGATTTAGAAGATCAATTAGAGTCTTTAGAAATACTCACAGAAGAAGGATTGTTGGAAATGGATAGCATTTTACTAAAACATACCCTTGAAAATTACTCCAATGAATTACGTTTTGAACTAGAAAACACACGATTGGATTTGCAAAAAGAACTTCAAGAACATTTGCGCTTTTCTGAAACTATAGAAGAAGAAATAACAAAAGCAGTAGAGGAAGAATTAGATGGCTATAAAATAGAAGTTAAAATAAATGATCAAGCGTACTTAGAAACCAAGGCAGATCGCCTAGAAGCCGAAGCCAAACGCCTTCGCAAAGAAGCCAAGAAACTAAAAAAATTAGCCAAAAAAGCTAAAAAGAAGTAATAACCAACCAATGTGCTTTGATAACCAGTGGGATAGTTTTCGCAAGAAAGCTGCCCACTTTTTTATTGTTATCGGCTATATAAAACAGCTCATTTAGATTTTTATTCTTTTTTAGAAAAACACTTTAAAATTTTATTTTCTTTTTGTAATTTCACACCAAATTACCAATAATACGTTATTATAGCTATATCTTCTATCTTCCTAAGCAATATTTATGCTACTTGTATAGTTATATAGGCCACCTCTTTTGATTTCTCATATTTATTAAACGAAGTTGTTAAAAAAATTCCCACATAGTTATTTAACAACTTCAACAACAAAATCACGATGAAAAGGATACTAGTCATCCTCACTATACTAGTGTGGAGCTTATCTGCCTGCCAAAATAATTACATGGTTTCTTTTGCAGACCTAATACATTTTTCCCCTATCGATACGGCAACTACAGTCAAAAATGCCCACAATCCTTTAGAGATAAATATTATTTATGAAAGCCTATCAGGCAATGTTATGATTACAGGCGATTTTTCCTCTAATCCTACATGCAATTTTGATAGTACTCATATGCCTTCTTCCAACTTGAGTGGATCTATTGAAACGGCTGAATTTGGTATTACCAATGAAGTTATTCGATGCAAGTGTAGAAAACCTTAGTTTGTCAAAAACAACTCATAACTTACCGTCCAACTATTGAGACAATAAATTTTTCTTCTAGGTTACTCCTACAAACAAATTTGCTTCAATTGCCTATAGCTGCCTACAAACACATTGCCATCTACATAGCCTTTTATGCCTGATAATTCCATTTCATCACTGTATTGCCAGAAATACCAATTCAATTCTAAGGGCGGTTGGCGGCGACTATAACGGGCTATCCAGACCAGATGATCGGGAAAAGCAGCATGTAAATGTCGTTGGTACAAATCCAAAGAGGCGTAAATAATAGGTCGAATCTTGTAATGTTCTTCCACTGTTTCTAGCCATACAGTAAGGTCTTTTATCAAGTCCGCTTTGTTTACCTTATCCACATTTTCTACATCCAGTACAGGCGGCAAATCGCCTTTGCGGAGTTTTACCGTTCGCATAAATTGCTTGGCTTGCCAAAGTGGACTTTGTTCTGTTCTATAAAAATGATATGCTCCACGCAGTACACCAACTTTTCGGGCAGTTTTCCAATTATAATCAAAATAAGGATCTTCATAACTACTGCCTTCTGTGGCTTTCATAAAGGCAAATTGCACCCCTGCTTCTTGGTGAAGCACCTCCCAATCTATCTGACGCTGATAACGCGATACATCTACGCCTTGAACGGTATATTGGTGGGCATCGTGCTGCAATAATGTGCTTAGAAAAAATAGGAGTACTAAATAGATGGGGTAGAGATAAAAACGAAGATTGAGTTGATGCCAAGTTTTGAGCAATTTCCACATAATAGAAGGGGTATAGTAGGTATATTTATCAGAATGAACTTGCTTAATACACGATATTATAATGGTGCATCTTCTTTTATTGGTGTCGGTTCTTCCTTTATTTTTACTTTTCTAATGATAAGACGGGTGCCTTTGTCATAAAAAACATACGACCAGGCCCAATTGACAAAAACAATCAATCTGGAACGGAAATCGACCAACAACATCAAATGCACAACCATCCAAGCAATCCAAGCCAAGAAGCCTCCAAATTTCACCTTATCAGTATCTACTACAGCGAGGTTACGTCCTACAGTTGCCATAGCTCCCCTATCCTTGTATACAAAGGGTTTTGTATCTTTTTTTTGTGCTTGTAAGTTAAAATTCTTGGACAAGTGTACCCCCTGCTGTACAGCAACCGAAGCCAGCATAGGATAGCCTTGAGGTTGTTGTTCTGACAACACTGCGGCTACATCTCCCAATGCAAAGACATCTTCAAAGCCTTTGATTTGAAATTTATCATTGGTAATAATTCGATTGCCTCCTGCTTTTTGGGCATCAATGCCCAAACTAGATGCCCCCTTCACTCCTGCCGTCCAAATAAGTGTTTTGGCCTGAAAGGTTTCTTTGTCTGTGTATACGACACTGCCGTCGTAATCTTGTGCTCGTATATTGAGCCATACATTCACATCTAGTTTTTTCAAAAACTGTTCGGCATCTGCGGAAGATTTCTCACTCATGCTGGGCAGCAAGCGGTCTGCGGCCTGCACCACATGAATTTGCATGCGTCTAATATCCAAATCAGGATAATCCTTGGGCAAAATATAGCGTTTTAGTTCAGCCAAGGCCCCCGCCAACTCTACCCCAGTAGCTCCTCCTCCTACAATCACAAAATTCATCCAAGCATCCCGTTCTTGAATATCATCGGCATTGATGGCATTTTCAAAACTCTGTAGTACAACCGAGCGCAAATTGAGTGCTTCTACCACTGTTTTCATAGGCATAGAATATTGCTCAATATTCTTTAACCCAAAAAAATTGGTCACGGCTCCTGTCGCCATAATTAGGTAATCATAATCCAGCTCTCCTACAGACGTATACACCATTTTATGGTCTGTGTCCACGCTATGCACTTCTGCCATTCTGTAATGGAAGTTTTTCTTCTGCTTAAATACTTTGCGAATGGGATAAACAATAGAATCGGGCTCTAGCCCTGAGCTGGCGACTTGATACATAAGGGGCTGAAAGGTGTGGTAGTTGTTTTTGTCAAACAATACCACTTGATAAAACTTGGTATTGATGTTTTTGACAAATTTGAGGCCGGCAAAACCACAGCCAATAACTACAATTCGAGGAAGGTCGCGATGTGGTATATTCATGGTTGGAAATGTATTTTTTCAAGCTGTTGAGCAGCTAAGTTCTATACGGTAAAACATCTATTCACAACAACCCATTTTTTTGATTTATAGTTTGCTTGAAGGGAATTATTCCTTGGTTTGGAGAAGGATATTAAGTTCTAGTGCGTCACAGTACTGATTAAAACTAGCACATTTCTCACTTTCATAAGACATTATCACGACTGGAGTTGTACAGAGACAAAAAGTAAGGTTTTTTCATCAATCAAGGCACTCGCAAAGCGATCTGCGTGGGTTGTACCTAAAAGGTACAAAAGTCCTAGCGCATTTAGTTCATAGCAGTGCTATGGAATCAATTTTTAACGATGAGTGAGGGAA
>JBGCDW010000220.1:0-12271 GCA_045105775.1 Aureispira sp. | reverse complement strand
TTTTCATCAATCAAGGCAAAAATTTAGTTCATAGCAGTGCTATGGAATCAATTTTTAACGATGAGTGAGGGAACCCCGAAGGGCTCACGAAGTAAAAAGATGCTTTTTTCGCTACGAATTTAGTCGTGATAATGTCTAATAGGAACAAAGGAACTGTTTAGATTGAAGACATAAGTACAGCACAACCAAGCCTTTGGCGAGCTCATTTAAATAAAAAGCAACATTGCCCTTAAAAGAGCTTTTCCATTACTCTTGGCTGTAGTTGTCAGGCATTTTCAAAGTGCTTGACAACTCATACCGTATTTTTTGGCCTGTACCTAGATTAACAATGCACTAAAAAATTATGAACAAAGAGATACAGCATTTATACACAGAATTATCCCCAACAGGGAAAGAAGAATTGAACAAAGATTATGCAGACGCTCCCAAGATGTTGCGTTATTTAGAGTTGTTAGAACAAGTGGCCACATTGAGCACTCCCAAGGCCGTACAGTTTATTTATGAAGAAGAATATCCAAGGGTAGAATATGCCACATTGACCAATCGCTTTTACAAACTACGAAAAGTATTACGCGTAAAGTTACTAGACAAACTTAGAAATACCCTCAAAAGTCATACAGAAGAAGAATTAGAATTGAAGTTTTTGCGACTCTTATCCAACAAAAACGAACATGCTTATGTACTGGCCAAGGCACAAAAGCTAGAAAAAAAATACTGGGAAGATAACTTGTTTGAATTGTTGCCCGAATTAATTCATCTTATTATATCCACCTTGCATTATCACAAAGCCTACAATATAGAAGAAATACGAGCATATGTCAATAAGCTGGATTTGGCCAATAAACTCCATACGAATTTGTATCAATTTAAGAACCATGTCAACTCCTTTCGATTAACAGTTCTGGGATTTCAAGACCTTGCTGAGTTGACCGATCATTACACCAGTATTACCACCAAAATGAAGCGGAAGGTGAAGGAGTTAAAAGCCTACCCACGATTTGAGCTAATTTATCACCATACCAGCTTTACGATTGGTGCCCAATTGCAGCATATAGCGCACAAATCAGGCAATGCCCTCACGCGTCATCTCAATAGACTAGAACAACTATTGGCAGCCCACCCCAATATGCCTGTAACAGAGTATATTCTCCATCATAGAGTGGATTTTATGCACTACCTATTCTTAAACAAAGCCATGTATTGGTACCAAAAAGGACACTCCAAGAAGAGTTATCAATGTATCTTGAATTATGAACAATTAAAAGCTGAAAATGAAAAGCAATATTTTTCAATTTCGGGTAGGACATTGGCCAATATCCTACTGTGTTGTTGGGGAGCCAAAGAGTATGAAGCAATGCTTAAGTACATCAACGTGCTCAAAGAATTACAGACAAGCAATGCCGCGCTAAAATCAGAAACCCCTTATTTTGTATACGAATTATTGGCCTACACAGGTCTTTACCCCAAAAAGAAGCACAAGTATCCAGAGCAGTTGATAACCGTAACCGAGAAATTTTTGAAAACAGCTAATGAAACATCCATATGGATTTATGGAGTGTTGGGTACTTTTACGATGTTGTATGGAGATTACGAAAGAAGCCGACGCTTGCTAGAACATCCTCCTCTAATAGCAGAATACCAAGAGGTTGAACACAACATTCACATTATAGAACTCCTAGATGCGGTAGAAGATGGCAGCTATGATGTATTAATGGCGCTCATCCGAAAAATTCGCGCTTCTAAGAAAAAACAACAAGATCGAGATGTCTTGACACATTTGGAAGAGCTAGAAATGTTGACCAAGTTGTTTTTGTAGCAAAGACTTAGTTGTGGGGGCTCTGCTGCAAAAAACATAACAAGCTCTATTTTCCAATTTCAATAGAAAAATTATTGGGACAACCCTGCTGTGTACGGCAACTACTAACAGTGGTCAAAAATGCTGCAACAGCCAGCAAAATGGTTATTTTTTTCAAAGAATCTTTCATGATGGATATGTGTTAATGTCTTAGTACTCTTCTTTAATAAAGCCTAAAAAACAAACAAGCAAATTAAGATAATGTTGTTGGGTAATCGTAGACCAATGAGGTTTACCATTGAGGGCAACCACAACCAGCCTTACAACCAGTCATTCCTATGGCAAAAACAATTGCTACAAGCAACAAAAGTACCTTTCTTGGATTTTTCATAATTTGTATGGATTAATACACTTGAATAATAGAATTCAGGAATAGTTTCCTTTTTATAACTTCTATGCTAAGAATTAGGAAGTCACGCGTGTATATAGAACGCCAAAAGCATACTACTATTGCTTAAAAATAGTAAATCTCTTGAGGTTTATACCAAAACTGTCTTAGGTTTAAGACAATTTTTGAAAAACATAGTTTAAGATGAAGTGATTTATGGAGCGTAAAACAATTTTGGTAGCGGCCCTAAATTGGGGTTTGGGACATGCCACACGCTGTATTCCTATTATTAATGCCTTGCAAGCACAAGGTGTGCAGGTTGTATTGGCTTCTGATGGAGCCGCGTTGGCACTTTGGAGAGAGCATTACCCCCAATTGCACTGGGTAGCGTTGCCGAGTTATAACATCCATTATCCCAGCAGTAATATGGTGTGGAATATAGTGCGCCAACTCCCGCACATACTAAAGGCCATTCGTACAGAAAAGAAACAAGTAGCAACAATTATACAACAGTATGCTATTGATGCCATTATTAGTGATAATAGGTATGGCTTGCGTTCTACAACAGTGCCCTCTGTTTTTGTGGGGCATCAGCTACACTTGGCACTACCCTATTGGGTCATTCCTCCCTTGGTCAATGCACTGCACCAGCGTTTTATTACTGCTTTTGATGCTTGCTGGGTACCCGATAGGGCAGGAGTAGATAATTTGGCAGGTAGTTTGGCGCATCCACCGCTTCGACATACACAGTATTTGGGGGCTTTGTCGCGTTTTTCGGCAGTAGTTCCTTTGCCTCCAAAATGGGACATCTTAGCCGTATTATCAGGCCCAGAACCGCAACGCCAGTATTTAGAGGCGGCTCTCCAAGAACAATTATTGGCATTGCCCTACAAGAGCTTAATTGTACGTGGCAAGCCCAGCAGTCAACAATTGGAGCAAATAGGGCTACAACTATACCAGCAAGATTTTATGCCTCAGGCTGCCCTCCAAACAGCATTTGCCCAAAGCCAATGGGTTGTTACGCGTTCGGGCTATAGCACTCTGCTCGACCTAGCAGCCCTACAAGTTGCGCCCCCTTTGCTCATTCCTACCCCTGGCCAAACCGAACAAGAATACTTGGCGCAACGTCTGGCCCAACAAGGGCGTTGTATTACTCAACAACAATCCCAATTGGATGTGAAAGCAGGGATAGAAGCCTTGTCCAAATTAAAGCTCAATCCACTAACACCCCCTTCTATTTCGAGTCTGGAACAAATTATTCAGGAATGGTTGCCAACTATTTGAAGACTAAATAAGTAGAACGAAGTGTCTGAACCAACTAGCAATAAGAAAATTTATTGGAGGTTGTCCCACATATAATTTGATGCAAGTCATCTACCTCCAATTATTCTATCCTGTTTACTAAGGTAGAATGTGTATCTTGCAGTTCTTAAAATTAATTTTTATTATATATGGATATTGTGTTCCTCCTCTTATTGTCTGTTTTGCCAGGATTTTTGATCGTCTTGTATATTTATTGGCGAGACCGTCACAACAGCGAACCCCTGTGGTATCTGAGTTGGTGTTTTATTTTTGGAATGATAAGCACCTATCCTGCCTTGCAGATGGAGTTGTTTGGGATGCGAGATTTGGGCATTTATGGAACGGTAAATGATTCCTTTATGACTTTTACCTTTGCTTTTGCTGTTATCTCCTTGAGTGAAGAGTTTGCCAAATACTTATTTCTACGATATTATATTTTTCCCAAAAAGGTGTTTGATGAGCCTATGGACGGAATTGTTTATGCCGTTATGGTAGGAATGGGATTTGCTACGCTAGAGAATATTCTCTACGTGGTGATTCGTCCCGAAGATACGGCTACAGCTTTTCGTATTGGATGGCTGAGAATGCTGACAGCCGTACCGGGACATGCTATTTTTGCTGTAGTAATGGGGTATTTTGTGGGCCGCGCAAAATTTGCTATTAAACGTCAAGCCTTGTTATTGTGGACAGGATTGTGTAGTGCTGTGTTGTTACATGGCACATACGATTATTTTATCTTTATGCGTTTGCGAGAAGCGTTTGTGTTGTATTTTTTGTTAATAGGCGGTGGAATAGCGTTCTTTTTATTAAAAAAACACAGTGAATATACTCCTGAGTAGGTTTTTAAGACGACTTACTAAGACGGCTCTTATTCTAGCTTATCAAAAGCATTATGAAATATTTCTTCTATCTCTTTTTAGTCATTTATTGGTGGACTTATTGCTTACCATTTGCTAGTGGGAGGTTGGGGTATGAAATAGAGCGGATGGTGTGGCTGGGTATTATGGACAATCAATTTGTATTGTCGGCTTTTATCACGGTTTGGAGTTTGAGGAGTTTGATGAATGCCTTGATTATAGCCGTTTGTTGTATGCGTTTGCCATCTATGCGCCAGTGGCTTCGATACCATGTAGATGTATCTTTTTTGTACCAACTATTGTGTGCTTTGGTTATTATCCTGCTAGGATATGCTTTTTTTATGACCGATGTACGATGGAGTTGGGGAGCTATGATATGGGCTTTAAGTACATTATTTACAGTGTTTTCGTATTATTGGATTCCCAATCAACCTCAAAAAGAACAGCGCAAGGATGGATTGGAACAGCATTTAGTGCCTTTGGAAGAAGAATAGTGTTTTTAAATAAAAACCCCTTCTTGAGCAATCAAGAAGAGGTGGAAAAATGGGATATGTGATTAAGGACTAACGGTTATCACGAATAGAATTTATGAGAAGAGAGCTGTTCTGATTTTTTTTCTTTAGCAAAGAAACGAAAACGTACATCCTCGGAGAGGCTGTGCGTCTTTCGATGATGCCGATAAAGGAAAAAATGCTACAGCGAACCATACAACTTTATTACTTGCGTGAACTTCGTTTCGGGATAAGCGTTAATATTAACCTTCTATCTGTTCGGCAATATATTTTATAGTATTGGGCAAATAAATGGTATAGTCAATGGTTTCTTGAATTTCTTCTCCTTTAATTACCATGACACTATTGAGGCGTTTGAGCGATAACGTTAATACTTTACGGTTGGCATCCAGTTGTTGTTTTAGTTCATAACGCCCTGATTTGTGCATGAATTCTAGTAAGTTATAATTGGGGGACGAAAGTTTTACAGCTGCTTCTACAATAATACGAGAGCCTTTGGTAGACTTGATTTGAATATTCTGACTGTTCAACTGCAATTCCAAAGCGGTCGCATTAAGTGTAGAAAATGTTTGATTAAACGTCAAACTAGCTTGAGCCATACTACTAGTTATTCCTATCAATAAGAATAAAGTAATAAGAGTCAATTGTTTTAAATAGTTCATGGAAATATGTGGTTTGAAAAATCATCAAATAGTCTTGATTATCTATATTCTAGAATGATGCCAAAAATTATGATGTAGAGCTTTGATTGTATTTTGTTGATTATCAGATTGTTATGAAATGCAATGAATTGTCCAATTAAAGTGCTGATAATCAATTGTATAGGAAGGTTTGGGTGTCGATATTCTAAAAAAAATAAAAAAGTCACAAAATCTTAAAAAATTACTTCAATTGGGGTAGCATTTTGGGGATAGTTTCGTTTTCGTACACATAGCCATTAGAAAAAGTGTATTTTTGCAGCATAAACAATGAGGAACTTGTTTAATTATTTTACACATTATTTCTATGAGATTTCGACGTTTAAAAAAAGAAGAATTAGAGGCATTAGAAGAAGATTTTATTCAATTTTTGGCGAGTAATCATATTACTGCCAAGGAATGGGAAAATCTTAAAGAAGCCAAAAGTGAAAAAGTATATGAACTTATAGATGTTTTTAGTGATATTGTACTAGAAAAAATTTATAGTGAAATAGACTACTTACAGCACAGAAGCAAAGATACAGTACGTGTATTCCATTGTCAAGAAGATAAAATTATCATGACTGGGCTTCAAATTAGCGACGCTGATCGAGATTTGACCCGTCCAGAAGACATTGCTATATTAGCAGATCCCAATCAAATTAAAGGGTCTGTTAAGATATTTCAGATAGAAAAAGCTTATTCGAGAGAGCGTGCAGAAGAGGTGTTTTTGATGATAGAGAAAGATCGTTGCCAGCCTGCTCCACGTTCTATGTTCGATGCTCTGATTCAAATGTATCAATCTTCCAATTAAACCTAACCTAACTTTTATACTCAATTATTGTAACTTGTCCTTATGGCCATTCAACAGCACTTAGATCAATTAGCAGAATTATTAGCTACACCCAAACGTATTGTTATTACTGCTCATGCCAATCCTGATGGCGACGCACTTGGTTCCTCTTTGGGCTTGTACCACTACCTCAAGCAACAGGGACACCGCCTAACCATTATCATGCCCACAGAAATGCCCGAATTTCTGAATTGGATGAAGGATTTTGATCAGATTTTGGTTTATGAGAACACTCGAATGTTCTCCAAAAAAATTGTACAAGAAGCAGATATTATCTTTTCTTTGGATTACAACAGCTTGGGGCGTTTGGAACAAATGCAAGGTATTGTGCGCGAGAGCAAGGCATATAAGGTGATGATTGACCACCACTTAGATCCAGACGATTTTTGCCAAGCCATGTTTTCTGATACCACGGCTAGTTCTACCTGTGAATTGATTTATCGATTCATTGAAATTTTGGACGATTTGGATGCCTTGAATACAGATATTTTGAATGCACTTTATGTTGGGATTTTAACCGATACAGGTGGGTTGCGTTATGCTACTTCTTCCCGTCTGTTTAGAATTGTGGCCAATATGTTGGAGCGTGGTGTGGATAATAACAAATTGACGGATTTGGTATTTAATGCTTATACCGTTAAGCGTTTTGATCTTTTGGGTTTCTGTATTTCTCAACGTTTGGAATACTTAGAGGATTGTAATACAGGTATTATTGCACTGTCACAAGCCGATCATAAAAAGTACAACATTAGAAGAGGCGATTTGGAAGGTGTGGTCAATTTTATTCTCAAAATAAGAAAGATTCGTTGTGCTGTGTTGATTGCAGAACGCCACGATATTGTGAAACTTTCGATGCGCTCCAAGGGAGATTTCTCGGTACAAGAGATTTGTTCTACCTACTTCAATGGTGGAGGGCACAAAAATGCTTCAGGTGGTGCGGTGAAGAAACCCTTTCAAACCGTAATCGAACAATTTAGAACCGTTATCAGAACGCATTATAAAGAGGCTCTCACACAAGAATTGGTGATTCAATTATAAAGAAGCCTCGTTTATGAATACAGCTAAAAAACTCATCAAGTAGTATATTATGTTCTCTTTTTTTAGAAAGAAACCACAACGACAAGAGCATCCTTTGTTTGGCCCTTTGGTGTATCGAGCCAATCGAAATAAACAAGCGGGATTGGCAGGTTTTTGGGAAGGGGCTTTGGATGTTGGATTAGCCAATCCAACTAAGTTGATTATTTGGGGAGATGCAGCTACCCATCCACATCCTCAGCAAGAGGTTTTGTTTGAGCAATTGCTAGATCGTATGCCCCAGTATGTAGAAGAATCCAAAACAGGCTTGAGGGAACACATACAGGCAGAAGAACAGGTAGTAGGGGAGGGAATATGGAATCTAAATCACCTGTATTTTCAGGCGTATCCTATGTCGGCGCGTTTGTTGCAAGATTTGCCAGCTACCTTGCACGATGGGGTAGCTTGGGGCTTTGCTTTTGATATAGAGGGGCTACAATTGGAAGGACAACGAATACAGGGCTATTCTGCGTTGGTCAATCACAATTGGCATCCTACTTTTCCTTTTACCTATTATTAGTAGGTTGCAATAGCTATTGCAACCTACAATACAGGGCCTTGCACCTTAAACAAGTCGTCTTTGGTGAGTCCTTTGGTGATTTCTATATTAAGACCATCCGAAAGCCCTACTTCTACATAGCGTTTTTCAAATACGCCTTCTTCCTCTATAAGCATTTCTACATAGGGTTTACCATCATCTTCAAACAAAAGATCGCGTTCCAAAATAGCTAACACATCATTTTTTTTATTTAGGATAATGTCTGCACTAGCACTGTACCCAGCACGCAAGAACACCTCTTCTCGCTGTACTACATCGGCTAAGATTTCAAATTTGATAGAGCCTGTTTCCTCTGCTCCTTTGGGCGAAATATAATCAAGCACCGCATCGAATTTCATCTCGTCAATGGCTCCTACTGTTAATTCCAGCTTCATGCCTTTTTTGAGTTGTCCCACATCCGATTCGTCAATAAAGCCCTCAAAAACCAAATCTTGCATATTGGCAACCGTTGCTACTCCTGTTCCTGCACTAAAAGAACTGCGCTCAATAACCGCATCCCCAACTTCAGATTCTACATCCAGTACCATTCCATCTACCGTAGAGCGAATGATATTGGCGACTTGGCCCGATTTGCTGGCAACGCCTTTCTGCAATAGTTGAACATTGTTGACCGCCGATTCTAATTCTTGAGCCAGTACATCTACTTGTGATTCGATTTCTTTGAGGGAATTGGTGGAGCCAATACGCGCATTTTCTAAGCTCGTGCGCGCTAGATTCAATGCTGTTTGGTATTCCAAATATTCCAATTCTGGCACCACACCATCCTTGAATAGGGCGGCATATTTTTGTTCTTGCAATTCGGCGCGGGCAAATTCAGCCTCTGCTTGTTGTATGTCAAAACGTTTATTGTTGATGCCTTTTTGTTGTTTGAGACGGCGTTTGGCCTCCTCTAAGCGCAAGCGTGCTAGTTCTACGCTGGCCTTGGCATTGTTGAGTGCTGTTGGACTTGGTACCAATTGTAGGCGAACAATTGGATCGCCTTTTTTGACCAAATCCCCACCTTTTACAAAAACCTCATCTACAATGCCAGGTACTTGAGAACTGATAATAATTTCAATGCGTGGTTTGACAGTGCCCGTAGCCACTGCTTTGGAAACAATAGAAGTGCTGTAAGCTGTAGTAGTTGTTGTTTCAGCAGTTGTATTGCCTGCACCATTATAAAAGTAGCTAATAAGCCATATGGTTAGTAGAAGGAATAGGGTTAGAACAACGCCTAGTAGGATGTTTTTCATATTGTAGCTATAATAAAAAATACTTAATCAGAACGCAATGCTTCCACAGGATTGATGCGTGCAGCATGTAGAGACGGGAGCAATCCAGCCAATAAACCAGAGAGGATGAGTACAAACAAAGAACCCAAACTCACTCCTAAGTTAACTTCGGGATTCATAAACATTTGTCCACTCATATCTACCCCAGAAACGGTTAAGTTAATAAAGTAAATAAGACCTGTTCCCAATAATAAACCAACGTAGCCCGACAGAGTTGTAATAAAAACAGATTCTAACAAAATTAAGTTGATGATGGACCAAGGGGTTGCTCCTAACGCCTTGCGTACACCAATTTCTCTGGTGCGATCTTTAACGGTAATCAGCATAACATTGCTCACACTAACGACCCCTGCCATTAAGGTACCAATGCCTACCATCCACAAAAATGCCCGAATACCACTAAAAAGACCTATAATTTTGCGATACTCTTTTTCTAGATTAAAACGCCCAATGGCTTGGTCATCCTCTGGGGCTATTCGGTGGCGCATTTTTAGAAAGGAAAAAATTTGATCTTCCACATCTGTTACCCGTCTATCGCCTGCAATAGTACAAACAAACCAAGAAATATCTTTACCATTTCCAAAAAGTTTTAGAGAAGTACTCAAAGGAATAAATAGTGTTTCCTCTGCTTCTAGTAGCCTACGAGATTCACCATCAAACTTGATGACTCCAATTACTTGAAAGGAAATGCCCTTGATGCTAAGGTATTTACCAATAGGATTGGTGTTGCCAAAAATTTCTTCCTTGACCGTTTTGCCAATCACAACCACCTTTCGGCTGAGGTCTTCATCGCGTTGGTTGAAGGCGCGGCCCTGAATGGGAATGAGTGATTCTACCTCAAATATCCCTGGCCATTCTCCTCGCAGATCAAAATTATTGGTATTGGTCTTATAAGAAGCAACCACATTGCGCGTAACATGGCGCGGTGCCATAATGTCAATAAAATCGGCCTGTTGGCGTAGGGTGTAAATATCGTCTATGGTAAAGGATTCCCAGCGGCCTACTGGCATACCCTTGTAGGCTAGGGTGGTTTGTTCGGGCCAAACATAAATACTATTGGTAGAACGACCACCAAATTCGTTGAGAATGCCTTTCTCCAAGCCATCTCCCATGCCCATCATAAAGATAAGCATAAAAATACCCCAAAATACCCCAGCAGCCGTCAGCCCAGTTCTGAGCTTATTTTGCCGAATGGTACCAAATATTTCCTGCCATTTATCTCTGTCAAACACAAAAATGCTTTTAAAAAATCAAAAAAGAAGGGGGCTTATGGGGTGCGTTTTCTTGGAAATGTACAAAAGTAAAAGAAAAATCAAAAGACCAAAAATTAAGCCATGAAATAGCAATCTAGTATAGTGGTATAATAAGTAATTGTTAAGGAAATTAGCAGAATCATTTAGAACTAAGGCAGCTTAAAAATATAATGCCCCACCAGTGCATGGCGTTCAAAAGACAACAACCACAAGTGTAAGATTTTGCGTTCTGAATCAGAAAAATGAAAAATCGGGCCATCAATGCCTATTCGGTGGCTATCGAGCCAACTTCCTTTGGCGGTTGCCAAATAGCCATAGTAGGGATTGCTGTTTGTTTTTTGAGTGAGGTGTGCGGCGTATTTTTCATAAAAAGTGTGGTTGGCAAAGCCCATAGAGGTTTTCCAGCCTTGATTGGCTTGTGTGCTGGGCAATACAGGAAATTGTTGCACATTCAGTCCCCCAAACACCAATTGAGTGTTGCGTGTACCTGCACTATCTTGAAAAAGCAACTGCAATTCGCACAAAGTATCGCCATTAATGGTACTAATGGTCTGAAAAAATTGAGCATGTTTTAACTCCTTGAATCTACCCAATTCGGTTGTGCGAGGGTCTTTTTTATTATAAAAACCTGGAGGCGTAAAGGTAGCAAAGGTCGTTTGATCTGATTGCAAATCACGCATGGTCGCAAACACCTCAGGCGTAATAATTTCCTTGAATTTCTTTTGGCGAGCACCAGCCACAGGGTACATGGCATTACTGCTGTCTACCCACGCAATAGCTGCCACCGCCAAGGGTTGGCGCAAGAGCTGAAGGGCGACGGGTTGGCTAGGAGGATCTACCCAGTTCTCTAGGTATTTTTGATATTGGCTAAACTCTTGGCCATTTTTTGCTTGAAAGAGGGTTGCGTACAAATCCTTAGGAAAATTGAACCAGCCATGTGCATAAGGCACCTTTTTTCCATTTTCTTCTATGTACAAAATCACTTCCCAGAGATAGGCATTGAGGCAGTTTCGGGCCACATCTACGCGCACAATTTGGGCATTTGTACACTCAAAATCAGCGGGGCCAAATTGGACTTGATTGCGATTCCATTCCTGATTCACACAAGTAATTAAACTCAGGTATTCATCCTCTTTCAATCTATTAGGAATGGTTGGAATAAATTCGGATACATCCAAATGCTCAAAAAACAAACTATCCGTTGTGTTATAAAAACTCAATTGATAATGGTTATCCCCTTGAGCCACTAAACGGCCTTGCGTAAAATACTGATGTACATATTCTGTTGCTCTAAAACCAATGTCAGGATTATCTGGATAATCTTTATCACTTAAATTCTGTATCGGAAACTGATAAGATGTGGCGGTTGTGGTGTTGGTAGAAGCCGTTTCGTTGGTACAAGCGTACAAACAGAACAATAGTAATAATCCACTTAGGATTGGTTTCATGTTGATTTGATTGGTAATAAAATTAGAGCGCAATTGCACCTTACAATGTAATTTATCTCTCTTGCAATTCCTGTGCATAAGCCTGTTGCACTTCTCTATAAAAAGCAGTTATCCAAATGCGATTAAAATGCTGGTTGAGTCTGGCAAAGTAAACCGCATTTTGGCACATCAAATCTCGTTGTTGATAGATTAAAGGTTCTGTGCGTTGATTGCCCATCAGGCGTGTTTCGTAGGGTATGCCCCAGCGTTTGGCAACGGCTGCTTTGGCCTTGTAATAAGGAC
>JBGCDW010000219.1:0-7367 GCA_045105775.1 Aureispira sp. | reverse complement strand
GATATTATTTATTCATAACCAATAACTATTCGCTAAACAATGGCGTATGGTTTCTAATTCAAAAAACTAAATATTATGTCAAATCAAGTATCTGCACAAGTTACCGATGCGGTAACACAGACGAATGTAAAAGTAGTAAGTGAAGCTCCAGCAATGGCGATGGGTTCTGTTTATCAAACAGCAGCACAATCAACAGGGCTGATGTTTACCAATGCTGTAAATGCCCAAAATCAGCAAAATATTCTTAGTCAGGCAGCAACTACACAAGGGGTGACACATCTCTATTCTATAGATACAATCGCCGATGCTATTGCGATTGCCAAGATGTTGAAAGCACCAACTAATCTTTAATATTTCAGTGGCAATACTGTGTCATAGGTGTTTATAATTTAATGTGTGTTAATATTAATTCTACTAGCTTATTTTGAGTATAAGACAAGAAATAAGTCTAGTGGAATTTTTTTATGTGTACAGGACAAGAATAGAGCATTTCTTTTCTATGCATTAAAGAATATTTGTAAAGTGATCTAATTCATTAGGCATATGATATAACTATGAATTAGATCACTTTACAATTTTTAACAAATCTAGATAGAAAGACTTTTTAGTTTCTTTTACTTAGCTAAGAGTATTATTACTTGAATGCAGGAGCAATACGTTTGAGGCGCAATACTTTGGAGTAAGACTCTCCTTTGCCGCGCAATTCTATACGATACACGCCACGCGCACGCTTATCCAATGGAATTTCAAAGCTCCGTTTTTGGCTGCCCGAGTCTTTTTTGAAATTGGCCAAATTTAGTGACTTATCTTCTAATAAATCTACCCCATTGGCTACTTGAAATAACTCTATAGCAACATCTTGTTTTTTGGGTAAGGTATAAGAAACAATAATTTTTCGACGGTGATCGGCGGTTTCAATTTTGACACCTTCCATAGCAAAACGCTCGTTGTACACTTGTTTGACGTATTTCAAGTCTTTAAAAATCCAGTTAGCAGGATCAAAATGTACGCGCTTGACGGTACCCTCTACAGGGATTTCAAATTGTTGATTGGCTTGTTTAAAAACGGGATCATTCTGATTTTCATTGATAATCTTTTTGATGCGAGTCCCATCTTCTAGTTCAATTTCAATCTTATAAGGCATCGTGAAAACATCAGGTGTGCTCGCTCTCTTTTCCTGATTAACATTAAGAACAACCTTGCCATTTTCTAAGCGATAAGCTACTTTATATTCAGGATATTGTTCACCATGAACCCATTGGTCAAAGAAATAAGAATAATCACGTTCTATATTCTCACTAGCATAATATTCACAAATTTCCTTAAAATTTTGTGTACTAAGATACGTTTTGGACCAAGGCCCATTGATGGCTTTGCCAGAGGTAATAGCTTTGAGTGTTTCAAAGAAATAGGTGTCGGTCATAATACCGCGCAACATGTGGATGGCATAAAATCCTTTTTTGCTCAAGCGTTCCTCTTCATAGTCTTGTAGGTTATCCAAGTACAACTTTCCACCTTCAAAGTACTCTTTTTCATCCAAAATAATTTGATAGACCGCCAACCCACGCTTATACTCTTGCCACATAGCTTCTGAATAGGTAGCCAGTGCTTCTGTAATCCACGCATCTTGCCAATCTCTAGGAGAAATGTGATTGCCAAACCACATACTAGCCATTTGGTGTACCACCTTGTACATGTGAACAGATTTCATATCCTCCAACAAAACATTGGTTTGTGTGGGCATACCATCTTCTCCCAAATCAATACCTACTTGTGTTACATTAAACACCTCATCTCTATAAGGATAAGGCCCAAAGGTATTGGTAAGACAGGCCATAATTTCAGGTACACGACGAATCATAGCCGAAGACTCCTTGTACTTTTCAGGAAAAATATAGAAGTTGATAGGGAACCGATAACCCTTGCCTTTGAATTTGGAATCTATTTTAGTAAAATTAGAAATAGCAATCAAAATATGATGGGGCGCAATTCTGTGGCGGTGTCTCCAGCGATACTGCTTCTTGGTGCCATCCTCCGAACGAGCAACTTTTTCGAGTACGCCATTGGATACGGCAATAATAGGCATTGCTTTTTCCTCCATTTCACCCGTTTTGGGATTTTTAAAAATTTCTTTTACTTTTCTCTTTTCTATCGTAATATCCATGTACAAAGAATCCACTTTGTCGCCCAAACCCTTGTTGCAAGGAAACCACAAATGACTGCCATCAGGATAACAAACGGTTGCAATAACAGGATTATCATTCTGACCATGTGTACTATAAACAAGCCCTTTTTGTAAGCCCGATTCTTCTTTTTCTACAGGAGGTACGCCTTCATAGTGAACCGTGACATTGGCACGTTGCTCTTTCTTTAAAGCAGCTCCCTCCAAGGTAATATAAAGCTTGTTTTCTCGCTGCTCAAAGGAACTAGCACCTTCTACTTTACTCACTTTGAGCTGGTCTGCCAAATCCAACACCAATTCGTTAACATGGTCAGTAGTAGCTACAAATTCGCAGTAGGTTTTACCTTTTATGTAGGATGAGTCGAGCGATATTTCCACATCAACGTGGTAAAATTTCATATTAGTAGGATAATCTTTATCCTTACCCCAAGCTACTAAGGTGAGCAAGAGACAGCTTAGTACTAGTAAGAATTCTTTCATGCTGTTTGTTTTTTGATAATTGAAGTTGCTACTAAAATTAAGTTCAATAGCAATGATTGTGATCGTAAGTTCAAAGTTACAAGATACTATTTTTGCTTAAAAAATCTTTGGTAGGTTACTATTGCAATAATACACCACAAAAAAACACTTGCAACATATAGCAAAAGACATCCTAATTTGATGCCAAAATGCTTTGACAAAAGAAGGATGGCAATCTAGTTACTCATCAACGGCTCTGTGCAGTGTCTCTCTGTCTTTTTTGGCAAGATCGTTCTATTGTAATAAACCTCGTTGTTTTAGCATTGGTTTAGTCTCAGGGTACTTTTTTAATAATTGTTGCAAGGCAGACTGAGCCTCTGGTGCTCTATTCAATTGTACCAACAATCCAATCTTGTTCAACAAGGCTGATTGGTAATCGGGATCCAATAGCAAGGCTTGATTATAAGATTTGAGAGCTGCGGTGATTTTTCCCTTTTGTGCAAGCACCAAACCTAAATTAGTCAAGGCAATTTTGCGTTGCGGTTGTTCTTTGAGCACAAAACGGAAGGTTTTTTCTGCGGCATTGAGCTGACCCAACTGCGCTTGAGTGCTGCCATACTTTTCTTGAAATTCAAGGTTGTAGGGTTGTAGGGTAGTGGCTTGCTTATAATAATCCAAGGCTTGTTGTAGATTCTTAGTTTTGTAGGCGGCTTCTCCCACCCGATAAGCCGACCAAGCATCTTGTATTTCGGCAGCAGATGGTGCAATAGAACGCAACAATTGATATTCTTTTTTATTAAAATAATAATGCGCCAAGGTTGGGAATTTTTTGGCTGCACTGGCCTCTGAGCGTTGCAAATAGTAATTGGCCGAATCTAAAACGGCTGGTACGCCCATAAATTTATCCCACAAGGCCAAATATCCTCTAGCCATTTCCAAAGGCGTGGGATTTTTAATGACCAAACTCTGCAAACCCAAGAAACCCGCAATTTCCTCTACTTTTTCTGCACTAATCGTATCGCCACCCAGTTGCTGGATATTGTTTCTACTGATGTAATGGTCGGTAATATTCACATGCGGAATATCAATACTCCCAGAAGGGGGCATGTGGCAGAGCACACAATCATCCTCTGTTTGAACGCGTTTGGCCTTGTTGGCCGAACAGTCTAAAAGCTTGCTCTGTTTACTTTCGGCATGGTGACAACTTTTACAAGTATTGTTATAATTATTTGCTGTAGTAGAGTGCACATCGTGGTGGGGATTGTGGCAACTGATGCACGAAAGTTGTTGGGAGCTGATAAAACAATTGCTCTTGCGAAGCCGATCCGCCTGAGAGGCCATAATAAAACGCTTGTCTGAATCGGTGAAGCGTGGCAAAAAAACATTCATCACCTCCTCTAAGGCCATGCCAGGTTTAAAGTCATAAAAATCCTTGCCCTCTTGAAGCACCGCCACGCCTTGCAAATGACAGCGTTGGCACAAATCCATTTGGCGATCAATGGACAAGTGTTTTGGATTGACAATACTATAGTCGATAAATTTGGAGGTATCCACACGATTGCCCATAAGTTTTTCTTTGACATGCAGGCCGCCTGCCCCATGGCAGCGTTCACATTCAATGCCCAGTGGCATTTTATGATACTTGTTGGCAGAGCCAAAAGCAGGTGTAGGCGTGTGGTTGTGACAAGTGAGGCATTCGGACAAAATGGCTCGGCCAAAGCGTTTGTTGTTGCCCCCCTCAAATCCAGGAGCTAAATCCCAGCGTTTTTCTTGGGTGTAATAGGTAATAGGGGCTTGATAAACATAGCCATTTCTATTGATAAGATGGGAATTGGTATGATGGCCAGAGCCAATAATATAATCGACCCGTTCTAGGCGTTGATGAACGGTATCCTTGCCCTCTAATCTAAATTCTAAAATATAAAATACAGAATCTCTAAAGAAAGGTTGGTAATAATAATCCAACGCCTCATCATAAACCAGTGCATCGGCTCCAAAATCAGCAGCCGTTTTGATTAAGTCTGCTTTGCCAAAGGATTGGCCCATTCCCGTATGAATGTAGCTATCATAAACATTGGCGTGGCAACTCCTACACATTTGCATTCCCACATATGCCACAGAGTCGTGCAAGTTGAGAAATTGAGAGCTGGTTACTGCATTGTTCTTGGGGGCACAAAACCACATTCCAAGCGATAAACCACCTAAGAGGACAACTAACAAAACTTTATTCTTGGTCATTCTTATAAGAAATTCAATCTTAAAAAGTCTAGAATCGGGGATATATTTCCACCAGCTCAATTTCAAAGCCCAGCACACTATTGGCAGGAATAGCAGTACTGCTTTCTGTACCATAAGCCAATCGAGAGGGCAACAAGAGCAACATGCGTTCTCCTCTGTTCATCAACGGAAGTGCCAAACGCCAGCCATAAATACTCTGATCCAAAGGAACTTTTACCGTATTTGCACCCGTATCTTCTACTACTGTCCCATCCAATAAAAAAGCTTTGTAACGAACTTCTACCGTTAAGCCCCAATCGCGTGGTGGTTGGTAATTATTGTCATTTTCTACATAAAAAAAATAGAAAAAATCAGCTTTTGAATCTTGGGTAGCAACAATGCCCTGTTGGCTCAAATAGCTGCTTATTTTTAGAATATCAGCCTCATGTTGTAGATTTTCGGTATCTCTACAAGCACTTAAACCAATAATTATCCATAAAAAGAAAAGAATACGCATGAGGAGTAGTTTCCATAAATAGGTAAAAAGAAGTTTATGAAAATACAATAAAAATGAACATTCTACAATTGCCACTTCAGTATTAACACAACAAGGGCGTTTTGTGTTGAGGGGAGCTGTTTTTATTCTTCTTCATCATTGCCAAAGGAGAGCAAGGGGCGCTTAAAAATAAAGACGACCTTATCCGTAAAGCCATTGTACACTTGTGTAAATTGTCCAGTTAATTCCCAGCCAATTTTGCCGAGTTGATCTAGTTCTGCTTCCAAATCTTTGGTTTGAGTAGCACTTTTGCGTTTAGAAAACAAAGTGCGTTTAACAGTATGGGTAATTGTTTTATATTCAAATTGTTGGATATCAGCCATAACATTGTTCTTATTGTGAATAGAATAATAAGGCGCAATTTTAAGCAAAAAAACTGGAAGAAGGGAATCTTTGTGAAGCAGCCTTGTGGGGTACTATATTTCAAGATGGTGCTAACCTTGTAGCAGACTGTTATAAATCATTTAGAGTTTCAAAAAACTCTTTTACAGTTTTACCTATTGTTTTTAGGTTATTTTTGAAGATAAACTCTGGTAATTCACGTTTGTTTGTTTGAATAATTACAGGTCTACTCATTCCTTTTTTTACCCAACTCTCATGACTACCTCGTGTATGCCTCAATGTTAAACCCCAGTGTTTGATAACTTTTCTAAAATCTTTTGTTTTTACGGTTTGATTAGCCCCCATAAATGATATTTAATAATACAAATTACCTATACGCTAAATGAATTTTGCTCTATGATTTATGCCTGTAGTTGCAAAGGTTTATCAACTATATTATGCAAAGCATAATTTTGGATGCCTTTTTCCTGCATTATTTTTTTTGGGGAATATTTTGCTGTATTAAAACGTTTTTTAAAATATTTCTGTCTTTCCCAGCCTAAATTTTTCAGATCTTGAAGAATTGTATTTTCATTCATTCCATATTCTAAATACAAATAAATAGTTTCATTAAAAGAATTCAGGGCTTCTCCTTCATTCTCTCCATAGCCATACAAATCTAATGTTGGGGAGTACAAAACACTGTAATCATCTTCTTGGAAAGAAATTAAAGTTAAATTAAGTGTTATAGTATCTTTTTTTAAATTTAACTTATCTTGAAACTTTCGATTAGTCATCTTTATCTGATTTGAAGCATTTAAATTATAATGAACTTCTGAACATGCTAATATACACTTTTTTCGGAAAAAAGTGTTAAAATTCCCTTGCAAGGCTTTATTTAATGCAATTTTAATAATAGACATTATTACGAATAGCTTTGCAGCGAAAAAAGCATCTTTTTACTTCGTGAGCCCTTCGGGGTTCCCTCACTCATCGTTAAAAATTAACTCCATAGCGCTGCTATGAACTAAATACGCTAGGCTTTTACTTACGTGAGCCCTTCGGGGTTGTGCCTTTAGGCACAACCCACGCAGATCGTACCTGATTATTAGATACACTGTATCAAATAAATCAGATCGCTTCGCGAGTGCGAGTGCCTTGATTGATGAAAAACCGAGGCTTTGCCGAGCTCGCGTAAGCAAATCTCACTTTTTAATCTCTATACAACTCCATTCGTAATAATGTCTACTAATAATTAAAACGCTGTAGAAAACCTTTAAATCTCGAAGGGATGCCATTATTACCCCTACAAGATGATAATATCATCTCTTCGGGATTAACAAACTTAGCCTCAATCATTAGAACTTAACAGTCCTGACTACTACGGACGCGGATTTTTTATTTTTTTGACCAAATAAACACAAACAGGCAAGTGGTCGCTAAAGCCTCCAATATATTTTCCATAAGAAAAGGTACGGAAGGGGTAACCCTTGAAACGGCCGCCTTTATTAATGAGATAAGATTTGTTAAAAATAGCGTTCTTATAAAAGTAATAGCCATCTTGACTTTTGGGCAAAAACGATTGGCTGAGTAAAACTTGATCAAATAAATTCCAAGAGTCGCGATAGGCCA
>JBGCDW010000218.1:0-3637 GCA_045105775.1 Aureispira sp. | reverse complement strand
TGTAGTGGCATATCTGTAACGGTAGAATAAGTGCATGTTATAGCCATTCCCGCCATCACAAACAGTACTATTGCTAGTAAATTGATATTCCAAAGGATTATTAAAACCAAAGGTACAGGTTCTTCGTGCTCTACAGTCATCATCATTGTTAAAAGGGTTGCCATCAACATCGAAATTGCAACGACCACCTCTATCATCTTCCCAAGCATCTATGCGTGTACGGAGCTGTGTGGCAGAGGTATTATTAATATTGCGAGTGGCAAAGGTTCCATTAAGGGTACTTGGAGCATTATCATCGAGCGTTCTGCAGCCCGAAGAGGTTTCGGCAGTGTTTACATTATCACTGATAAAGCCATACCAAGTATGTTCTTCTGTAGTAGAAAAGCCAGGGTCATTTCCACAAGTGCCACCATTAAATTGTGTGATGCGTGATTCGTAGTTTATATTCTGAGCCCAAAGAGTCAAACTACTTATTATAAAAAATAAACTAGTAAATAGTATTTTCATAGGAGTGAAATTTTAATATTTAAAGTAAGTCAAAAAACAAGGGTGTTATTATTGAGTGCTATTGACTGTGAGGGTATTATATAGGAAAAATAAAAACTATTTTTTAAAATTTAGTTTTTGCTAATAACTAAGATACAATTAAGTCTGCAATTTGCCTTGGTTTGTAGAAAGTTTGATAAGAAATAAACAATAAAAATATTATTTTAAATTCTTATAAATGGTTGATTGTCAAAAAAAAGAACACTCCAGTGTCTACTGAAATGTTCTTTTTATCCTGTTAGGAATGTTCTTTTTTTACCAAAAAGTATATTAATGGTTATCACGAATAAAGTTGTATGGTTCACTGTAGCATTTTTTCCTTTATCTGCATCATCGAAAGACGCACAGCCTCTCCGAGGATGCACGTTTTCGCTTCTTTGCTAAAGAAAAAAATCAGAACAGCTCTCTTTTCATAAATTCTATTCGGGATAACCATTATTATTTGACCAAGGTCATTTCTTTGATCAAATGCCCTGCTTCACCATATTTGTCAATGACCCACAATACATAGCGGGCATCCACAATAATATTGCGACAGCGCGATTCTTCAAACATAAAATCACTCATGGTGCTTTCCCAACTTCTATCAAAGTTGATGCCCATCAAATTGCCATCCGCATCAATAACAGGGCTGCCAGAGTTGCCCCCTGTTGTATGATTAGAAGCCGTAAAGCAGACCCACAATTCGCCCTCTTGCTCATATGCTCCCCAATCGCCTTCTTTGTATAGTTGGAGGAAACGATCGGTGAGTTGAAAATCTGGATTTTCGGGATCGTATTTTTGCATAATACCTTTGATGGTGGTGTAGTGCTTATAAGCCATTCCATCTACAGGAGCAGAACCCTCTACTTTGCCATAAGCAATACGCATGGTAGAGTTGGCATCCGCCCAAGTGTTGCGTTCGGGAAACATCGCCAAGATGCCTTCCACATATTTGGCCAACAAGCCCTGTTCTTGTGCGGCAAATTTGCGATACTCAGGTATTACTTGTCCAGTAAAGCCATTGTACAAGTCGTTAGCCATAACAAAAGCAGGATCTTTGGCTAGTTTTGTACCTGCGCGCTCGCTGTAATTATTGAGGGTACTTTTGAGCTTGTCAGGGTCTAAAAAGATAGATTTGCTAAAAATCTTATCCCCTGTTTTTTTCCAATTATCCTTAAAACCTTTGGGCAAGAGCGCAGGGTCGATGTACTCGATGTACATTGGAGTGAGTTTATTAAAAATTTGTTGGTCAAGTGCTTTGTTATAATTTTTATAATAACCATCTACCTTATCATGCAGGCGTTTGATCTCCTCCTCTAATTTACCTTCTTCTTTAAGTGTTGCGTATTCTTCTATTAATTTTTGATAATCATGAGCAAAACGCAAAAATTCGGCCCCTACATAGAAGTACTCAATAAATAGAGAGCGCGCAAATTCGTATTGCTCATTATCCGTTTGCAGTTGCTTGAGTTGTTCTAGGGTAGATTTATACACCGCCCAATCTGATTTTTCGGCAGTTTTTTGGAGGTATTCTTTTTCCCAAGCTAATTTTTTATCCAAAGCATTGAGTTCGCGCAAGCCCTGAATTTGGCCAATCCATTTTTTCCAAGCATTGGCAATACGCGCTTGTTTGGAAGCATACTGTATGCGAATCTTGTCACTGTTGTTCATCATAGGCTTCATCAAATCTAGGGTAGTTTGGCGCATATTGATACGAGCAGGACGCTCTTGATCGATATAAAAAGCCAATTTGCTAGAACTAGTATGTTGGTAGGTACGTCCTGGAAAACCATAAACCATAGTGAAGTCGCCTTCTTTTTTGGGCTTAAGACTAATCGGCAAGAAATGAGCAGGCTTATAAGGGACATTGGCCGCATCGTGCTTGGCAGAGGCATTATTAGTATTTGCATACACTCTAAATACGGCAAAATCTCCTGTGTGGCGAGGCCATACCCAGTTATCCGTATCGCCTCCATATTTGCCAATAGCCGAAGGGGGCGTACCCACTAGGCGAATATCATTATAATCCTCTGTAAGGAGCATGTAGTATTTATTGCCTTCGTGAAACGGTTTGATTTTGGCCGTAATGGACGGTTTTGTTTTGTTTTTCTGCTCCAAAAGCAGAATATTCATCTGCATTTTTTTGCCACGCTCTGCTGCCCCCATTTCATTGGTTACGCCTTCCAATACGGCTGCAGTTACGTCTTTAATTTCCTTGACAAACGTAACCCGCAACCAAGGACAAGCGAGTTCTTCGGTTTGAGTTTTTGCCCAAAAACCATTCTTGAGATAATCTTTCTCCACAGAAGAATGACGTTGTATAGAGCTAAAACCACAGTGGTGATTGGTAAATAACAAACCCTTATCAGAAACCAATTCAGCTGTACAACCGCCATTAAATTGTACAATAGCATCTTTGAGGCTCGATTTGTTGGTCGAATAAATTTCTTCTGGACTCAGTTTCAAACCATAGGTTTTCATGTCAGAATGAAACATATCAATCAAAGCAGGAATCCACATGCCCTCTACCGCCCAGAGCTGAAAAGGGCTTTGTAAGAATAGGGTCAATAATACGATAACGATTCTTTTCATCAGTAATGATTTTGACTACAGTGCTCAACCTACTTTTATCATAGGAGAGTCTTGGTTATAAAATAAGATGGGCAAGGAATTACGGTATTCCAATACAATTAGAACAGACTAAGTATTCATAAAAAACAAGCAGCCCAAAACTTGCTCTTGAAGTTTTGGGCTGCTTAATTCATGATACAGCACGTTCAAGAAGTGTTTTCAAGGTACATAATTTTGACTATAAAAAACACTTCTAAAGTGGCATAATTCGACTAACGGTACAACATCTACGATTGGAGAATTGTAGCGTCTTGTATTGGAATGCTTGTTTGAAAAGTATACAATGATTTGAACTAAGTTATGTTCACCCAACTAATTAGGTTTTAATAAATGAAAGTAAGTAATCGTTCAAAAATAATAACAACTAAAAATGTTGTTTTGAAAAGTTCAGAAATAAGTTATGTCCAATGTTTGCACAAATCCTGTCCACGGCATAAAAAAGGCTATCAGGGGTTGTATAATCTTTGGGTTTGAGCCA
>JBGCDW010000217.1:0-16987 GCA_045105775.1 Aureispira sp. | reverse complement strand
CTTCGCCTACCAAGCCGAGCACTTCGCCTACCAAGCCGAGCACTTCGCCTACCAAGCCGAGCACTTCGCCTACCAAGCCGAGCACTTCGCCTACTAAGCCGAGCACTTCGCCTACTAAGCCGAGTACCTCGCCTACCAAGCCGAGTACTTCGCCTACCAAGCCGAGCACTTCGCCTACCAAGCCGAGTACTTCGCCTACTAAGCCGAGTACCTCGCCTACCAAGCCGCCAAGTCCTCAAGAGTTGCAGAATACGAAGGATGACTTGAAGCCAACGCCAAGCAATCAGGATGATGGCGACGATAATACTGGATCATCATCAGGCCAATTTCCAAAAGAGTATAAATTTAATAACAGCTTCAATAGCTTGATGAATCAAATCGAACAAGGTTCTCCTCCTGGAGATGTAGATTCTACGCTCAATGAATTAAAGGGAGACCTGACCACATGGAAAAAGAAAGCTAGTGGTGAAGAGCTTGCATCTTGCACTCAGTATATTAACGAACTAAAAGATGCCACAACAGCATGGAACAGGCTCCGTGCTGAATATGAGGCTGCATTTAACGCTCGAATGGGGGAATAGTGATTTTAAAAAAACATTTAATTAAATATTGAATTAAAAGACATGGGAAATAGATATGGCCTAGTAGATAAGATCGAGAGATCTGTTAATAAATTTAAACTTAACAATCCAATTAAAAATAATGACGCAGGAGCAGGAGAATCAGATCAAGGGACTTTGGCAGAATATTTAGGTACTGCAAACTCTAATCCTAAGAAGCTTGAAGCAGCTATAGCACAATACATGGATGTTATTAAGGCAGACGGCTTATTAGCAATAGGAGCAACCAAACCAGATGCTCAAGCTGCTTTTGAAACAGCTATTGAACAGCGCAAAAAGACTGATTTTCAAGAGATTAAGCAAAGCATTATAGCGTTCCAAGAGGGTAAACCATTACGTGGTAATGACGGGACATTCAAAAAAACTGAACTCGAAGATAAAATAAATGAAGCAAAGGCAAAATCTGAGACTTGGGCGAAGCAAAAAGCTGAGGAACTTAAAGTTAATCCAGATGCAGGAGCATCCAACAACATCAGTAGCGGAGCAATTCTTGAAAGTATCCGCACTTCTAGAGAGGAATTTGAAAAAGCTATAGAAACACAAACTAAGGAAGCTCAGGCACTAGCTATAAATCCGACCATACCTCGATCAACCTACATCCAAAAGACAAACTTGATGAAAGACAGGGCACAAGTTCTTAAAGGGGAGTTGATGACATCTGCTGAAAGTATAGCACAGGGGATAGGAGAATATCAAGCTTTTGTTAGTAAACAGGATATAGCGTTAGACCAAGCTATATCTAAACGGACAATGTACAAGACATTTTTCAGTTCTATCGGAGCTGTTTTTGCTGAAATACCAGCCTTTGGTACTGTAGTAGGGATTGTAAATACGGCTATAGAAGCAGTGTTTAATAGTTGGATAAAGAATTTAGAAGATCAAACAAGTGTTGCCTCTTTTAAGGAGTCATTAAACACTGCTTTAGATACTGTCCAAAAAGCTAAAACTCGACTAAGTCAAAAATTAGACATAGAATATAAAAAACTAACTGACGCAATTGACAGAGGTATACGAGAGCTTGAAAGCGTTAAGGAAGAGAATCCTACTGCCGAGCAAAACCCAGATATAACCTTACCCGATTCTCCAACACCTGTAATGCCAGATGATGAGGATACAGCACAAGATGGACCTAAACCTATCCTACCTGAAGCAGAGGAGTCAGTGAACGGGGACTTTGCAAAAGCTTTAAAGGATGCAGGTTATAGTCTTGATAGACTTGAAGACAGGATTCAAAGAAACATAACAGAATATTATAATGCAAAAACACCGGAAATAAAAGGAAATGGGGATTATCAACAGATAGAAAGTGCTAGAGCACAGTTCCTAAAGGATCTTGAAGCTATTGCAACACAGATGCTTCAAACTTGCAAAAAAGAGATTCAAAAACTAACAACACTTTCAGAGACTACGATCAAAAATAAAGCAAATGAGGTAATAGAGGGTTCCAAATATACAGATTTAAAAAATCAAGCGCTTGAGGAAGCTATGAAAATAGCAAATGGAGACCAACCAGCAGCTGGCGCAGGAGACATCAATAGAAACGCAGTTCTTAAAAGTATCAGTACTTCTAGAGAAAGATATGCAGCTACTGTAGCACTTAAATCTCAGGAAATTAATAAAATGTCTGTGGATGCCACAATGGCTGTGCAAACTTATATCACGCGAACAAACCAGATAGGAGAAGATGCAAAAAAACTTAAAGACGCATTGGCATTAACTGCTGAAGAACTAGCAGACGAAATATTAAAGCAGCAATCTGCTGTTAGTGCCCATGATATAAAGCAGGAAACTATTATTTCTAAACTGCAACTGGGCAAGGATTTTGCCTCTAGTATCTCAGGCTTTACTGCTACTGTAAAAGAGTTTACTAATGTAGGAAAGGTGGTTGATCTAGCTGTCAAAGGAGTATTTGATAGTTTAATAGCTTATTTCAACGACCAAGCAAATGTTCCCTCTTTTGTAGCTTCAATGAAAAAGGCTGTAGACCTTGTCAGAGGTGCTGTAAGTAATTTAAAGGTAGACTTAAATAGTGAATATGACGCTCTAACTGGTATTATTGAACAGGGCAGAAGAAATCTTGAAAGAATCCATGATGACAATCCTGATGTTGAGCAGTTGCCAGGTGAAACCAGACCAGACGATCCAGCACAACCAGGGGATGGATCAGGTGATACTGATACTGAACAAGAGGGAGAAAATAATCAAGAAAGTGCGAGCACACCTATAAAAAATGTGTCAAAAGACGGGTACTTTGCAAAGAATTTACCTAAGATTAAACCTAGTGGAACTACTCTTGCCAATGTTCAAGAAAAAACTGATAAACACCTAGATAAACTTCATAGCGATAACAAGGCAAATGTAACAGGCGACGGCCAACATATAGACGCTGCTCTAGAGTATTTCAACGAGCAAATCGCGGAGCGTAAACGACATGATATTGCCAAAGTTGAAGAAAAAATTGTGACCATTCAAGAGGGCAGACCGAAGCTTGATAATGGTAATGTACCCCAAATCAGAATAAGCGACGTTACTAACGCAATAACTGAAGTACAGAATGCCTCTACAGAGTGGGTAAAAACAGTAGTAGAGCAAGCTAAAAAGTATGCAGCAGGAGAAGGAACACCAACAAAACCTAACGGACAACTCGATAGAAATGCAATTATTAAAACGATCAATACCTTTAGAGACAAATACGCAAAGGCTATAACAGATCATGTTACAGACATTAATAAAATGTCTGAGAATACAGACTATACGACCACCTCTCTCATAGCTGTGACGCATGGTATTGAAAACGAGGCAAGCGAATATAGCAGGGCATTAATAAATGCTGCTGAAAGGCTAGAAGAAGGAGTAGCAGCACAGTTCGATGCTGTTAATGGTGCTAATGTAAAGCTAGAAGCAGCTATATCTAAAATAGCAGAAACGAAGAGCTATTTTGATGGTATCGTAAGCATAACCAAATCCTTTGGCCCTAGCGAGGATGACTTAAAAGAAGACAAAATATTAACAGACAACGGACTAGAAGGAACAGTTTCTGCTAAGCAAAAGAAAATCTTTGTGGATATAGTTGAGCCGATCAATTCGAGTATCAGCGGAATGTTTAATAGTATAAACGCTTTTTGCAGTGACCAAACAAGTGTTACATCTCTTAAAAATGCATTAAAAACTGCTAAAGAGCTTGTTACAGAAAGTGTAGATAGTTTAATTGGCGAATTAGAGAATGAATACAACATCCTAACTAATAAGATGGAAGAAGCTCGCAAAAATATTGACAAAATTCGTAAAGAACAGGCGGCAAATGCACCCGGAGATGATCCTAATGCACCAGGAGATGGTTCTTCAGTGTCAGACGATGATTCTACTGTAACAGGAGATGATTCTTCAACAACAGGAGATGACTCTTCAACAACAGGAGATGATCCTGATGCACCAGATACAGGTAAAGCTGATGAGATAGATAAAACTTATACTCAAAAGCTCAATACACAGAATGATAAGTTTAAGGTGGAGATCAATGGAAAGGAACCTGCATCAAAACACCAAACGCGTGTCGATATCATGAAGGTATTGGCACAAAATTGGAAAAAAGCACTTGATGCTGAGAGTATACAACCTACTTCTGCTTACAAAAAGTATCAAGATGAGGTAGATGCAACGGTGGCTTATTGGGATTCTGTGAAAGGTGATTATGATAGTTGGAAAGCACTAGTAGAGAAAGCTAAAACAGGTCTCTCTTCAGAAGAGGTTAATGATTTCATAACATTATCTCAAAAATTTAAGCGATAGTGTCTCTTATTCACACTTTGTAGATTAGTTTGCTTAAGGTTACCGCTTGAGTAACTACTGCATATTTATTTTAAAAAAAGTGCGATTTCAACAAAGTAAGATTATATTTAAAAACAAAAAATAACAATATAAACATGTCAACATTCAAAGAACTCCTGAATGCCTCTATTCAGGAAATAACAGACCAAATTTTACAAGAAGCTGAAGAGAATAAACCTGTCGAGGAAGATGAATTCCAAGATGCAGTAGAGAACGAAGAGGATATGCCAAAAGATGGCGGAGAAGAAGCTGAGGAGCAGGAAGTGAAAGAGGAAGTGAAAGAGGAAGAGGAAGAAGAAGAAGAAGAAGAAGAAGAAGAAGAAGAGGAGTCATCAGACGAAGAGTAATCCTCTCCAACAGGTATTAACCATAGGTTAAATTACCTTACCAAAGCTATCAAGATAGAAATGTCTTGATAGCTTTTTTTATACCCATCGCCAAAAGCTAGAATCAAGCAGTTCCAACCCACTGTATAGCTTCTGACAAAATTATAGCGAAATTTCTCTATTTTTTACGTAATTTTGTATCCCCCACTCTCCACAAAAGCAATACACTCCATTGTATTCAACTAATCATCAATAGAAAAAATCTGTTGAATTAGTTACTTTTTATCTTTTACCTATTTAGGAGTATGTTTATACGCTTTTAATTCATCTTACTAATACTAATTACACTACCATGAGAGAAATCCGTTTATTCTTATGCCTCCTCTGCTGTTGGGGAGTTACTCAAGTAAGCGCACAACCTTGGGCAGATATGATGCAAGACCGCTCAGTCAATTTTTATGAGGTTCAAAATGCTTTTAATGAGGCTTGGGGCGATCGCCCATACAAGCGTGGTTATGGCTGGAAACAATACAAACGTTGGGAAGCCTTTTGGGAGCCTCGCGTGTATCCTCATGGCATTCGTCCTCCACAAAATCATGCTTGGAAAGAGCACTTGGCCTTTCAGAGAAAGTATGCAAGAGGCATTCAGAAATCAGGTGCGCGTTCTAGTCAATGGACACCTTTAGGCCCTAGCAATTGGACCTCTTCTTCTTACAACCCTGGCAATGGCCGCATCAATGCTGTGGCAGAAGATCCCAATGATCCGAATACGATTTATGTTGGCGCACCTTCGGGTGGCTGTTGGAAATCTACTGATAATGGTCAATCTTGGACCGTACTTACCGACAATCTACAAGCTTTGGGGGTATCGGCTATTGCCATTGATTATACCAATAGTAATGTAATTTACTTAGGAACAGGAGACGATGACGGGGGCGACACTTATAGTATTGGAGTGCTCAAATCAGTAGATGGTGGGCAGTCTTGGAATGCTTTATCTTTAAATAACGCAAGTTTATTTGGAACGCGCATTTACCGAATCATTATTCACCCTACTGATCCTAATATTGTGTTTGTAGCCAGTTCAGCTGGTTTTTACAAAAGTTCCGATGCGGGAGCAAGCTGGTCGCTTTTGCGTAGTGGCCGTTGGCGCGACATGGAACTCAAGCCGGGTGACCCCAACACTATTTATTTGGCCAATACTACTTTTGTAAAATCTACCGATGGGGGCAGTTTTTGGTCTACGATTTCAACAGGACTGCCTAGTGGTGGTGTAATCAATCGTGCCGAAATTGCGGTTTCGGAAGCTGATCCGAGTGTTGTTTATTTTCTCTGTGGTAAGAGTTCTACTTCTAGTTTCTATGGATTGTATCGCTCCAACAACTCAGGGACATCCTTTACCTTGCAAACCAACAGCCCCAATGTATTTGGCTACAGCTCTACAGGTGCCGATAGTACGGCTGGTCAGAGTTGGTATGATATGGCTTTGTGTGCCTCTCCGAGCAATGCCGACGAAGTATATGTGGGTGGAATCAATGTATGGGGTTCTACAGATGGAGGGCTAACCCTTAACATCAAATCACACTGGTATTACCCCCCAGGGATTGCTTATACCCATGCTGATATTCATGTTTTGGATTTCTTTGGCAGCCGTTTATACTGTGGTAGTGATGGTGGTATTTTCCGTTCTACTAATAATGGTACGACCTTCCAAGACCTTTCTGATGGCTTGAGTATTATGCAGTTTTACAGAATTGCAGGCACCGAGCTAACGCCCTACAAAATCATGGGCGGCACCCAAGATAATGGTTGCAACCTCATTAATGGTGGTTCTGCCTTCCATACCAATGGGGCCGATGGCATGGAGGTATTGATGTCTCCTATTGATTCTAATGATATTATTACTAGTTCTCAATTTGGTAATTTCCGTCGTTCTGATGATGGAGGCTATACCTCTACGCCTATTTTTGCCAATATATCGGTATCTGGAAACTGGATTACACCTATCGTAATGCACCCTACAGATGATGGATTCTTGTTGGTTGGTTATGACCAAGTGTATCTAAGTTTTGATGGCGGGGTGAGTGAGCAAGCTATTTCTACTTTCTCTGGCAATGATGGCAATGTGAGTAATATTGCGATGTCTGAATCAGATCCTTACACGCACTTTTACGCCAGTACACGCACGACCTTGTATGGTACCTTCAATTCAGGAGCCAACTGGTCTAACCTTTCGGCTGGTTTACCCAATCGAGTGATTAGTTCTATTACCGTGCATCCTAATAACCCACTCAAAATTTGGGTTACTTACTCTGGCAACTCTCCTAATGACAAGGTTTTTGCCTCTGATGATGGAGGTTCTACTTGGACCAATATAACCCATAACTTGCCTAACTTGCCTGTGAATTGTATGATTTATCAAAAAAATTCAGACAATGCTTTGTATATAGGAACAGATGTAGGCGTGTATTATACAGATACCTTACTCTCTAATTGGCAACCATTTATGGCTGGACTGCCCAATGTAATTGTTCGCGATTTTGATATTAATTATGGCATTCGCAAATTGCGGGCAGGAACCTATGGCCGTGGCATCTGGGAAGCAGCACTCAAAGAGCCTATTTCTACGCCTCCTGTAGCCAATTTTGCGTATCAATCCAATGCCCTTTGTTTTGGTGATTCTATTGCCTTTGAAGATCGTTCTATTGACAATGCTCCAGGCTGGGTTTGGAGTTTCCCTGGTGGATCACCAAGCACTTCTACACTGGCCAATCCAAACGTACTCTATCCTACTGCGGGCATTTATACTGCTAGTTTAGTTGTTCAGAATCGTAATGGAAGTGACACCATTCAGAAATTGGTGGCCTATGATTACGAACCCAATGTACTAACGCTCACCCTCCAATTGGATAGTATGCCCTCTGATATTTCTTGGAATCTCAAAAATAGTACAGGGGCAACCATTGCTTCTAGTCCTCTATTTGCTTTGAGTAATGACATTGGTGTATTAATAGAACGTTCTATCTGTTTGGACACGGGTTGTTATCAATTTGCTATTCTGGATTTGAGTGGTAATGGTTTGTGTTGTGCCAATGGTTCAGGTTATTATATGTTGACCAATGCCAATGGTGATACACTGGCCTTTAACAGTGCTTTTGGTTCTTCAGATACGACGCTCTTCTGTATGAATCAATCACGCCCGTTAAGTGTTAGTGCTCTAGCTCCAACCTTAGCCTGTGGACAAGCAAGTACTGAATTGAATGTGGCTAGTATAGGAGGTACAGGAGGTACAGAATATCGAGTTAATGGTGGTGCCTACCAATCTTCAAGTGTCTTTAGCAATTTGGTAGCAGGCAATTATACCGTTGAGGCAAGAGACAACTCTGGACAAACAGCTACTACTACCGTTGTGGTGACTCCTGCTCCTATTCCTACAGCAGTAGCTACAACAGCCGCAACTACTATTTATCTTAACCAAGGTGGCAATGTTAATTTCTTTGGAGCCAATTCTACGAATGCAACGAGCTATTTGTGGACCTTTGCAGATGGTAGCACCTCTTCCTTACGTGATCCTGTATATACCTTTATTAATGGAGGAACAGAGTCCGTAATTTTGACGGTAACTAAAGATGCTTGTACGGATACAGATACCATTCAGATGACGATTGTTGACAACATCAATGTAGATAAGTTGGAGCAAGCTAATCAATTATTAATCAATCCCAATCCTGTTCAAGACAAATTGATTATTGATTTGGATTTGGCGCGTCAACAAGATGAAATCACCTTGGTTATTCACAATGCCCTTGGTCAAACCATTTACTGGCAACAATTCTCACAAGTACAACAAGAACGCATCAACATCAACTTGGGTAATGAGCCCAATGGCATTTATGTTGTAACGGTACTAGGAGATAATCTTGCCGTCTCCAAAAAATTGATAAAACAATAACTACTCGATAGCACAATTTTGTGTGCGTTTTGATGATGCAGTTCTTACTTGAGGTAGGAGCTGCATTTTTTTATGGTGTGGTGTTGTTTCTGATTGTCAACACCATTCTTGGCAGGCTTTTTTTATTCGACCCGTAAAAATGGCACTTAGTTGTTATTTGGCAACCATTTTGAATGCTTTTACTTGATTTATCCTTGTAAATTTTATCCGTAGGTAAATTTTCATTCTCATTATTGACCAAGCTAATAGGCTTATTAAAATAAATATCAACTTTATGTCAGTATTCAAACTCCTATCAGCAGTACTTTCTGTTGCCATTTGTTGGGTAGTAACGACCTCCTCTGCTCATGCACAAAAAGAACCAACTCCTACTGCGACCAACAAACTAGAAAAAAGCCTCTTGTGGAAGATCACAGGCAAAGGGATTAAGCCTTCTTATTTGTTTGGTACCATTCATATCATTGGTGCAAGCGATTATTTGTGGACTCCCACAATGGATAAGGCACTCAAGAAAACAGATAAACTAGTTACGGAGATTGATATGAGCAAACAATTGAGCATGGCTATGGAAATGATGCAATTGGCTCCTATGAAAGAAGATAAAAAACTAGAAGATATTATGTCTAAGGAAGATTACACCTTGGTCAAAAAATATTTTACAGAAGAGTCTAAATCGCCTGAAGCAAAAATGACATTTGGTTTTGCTCAAACTTGGCAGCCTATGTTATTGATGTCTTTGCTTTATCCAGAAATGATTGAGGGCTCTGTAAAGATGTATGAAATGGAGTTGACCAAACTAGCCAAAGCTGAGGATATGGAATTTGGTGGTTTAGAAACGGTACAAGACCAAATGTCTGTTTTTCATACTATTCCTTATGATAAACAAGCCGAAACACTTGTAGAAGCTGTAAAAGATTTGCAATCAGGAGAAGGAAAAATGTTAGCTGATTTAGAAAAAATGACCACACATTACAAAGCACAAGATGTAGATGGTTTGTTAGAAGCTATGGGAGAGGAAATGGATGAGATGGACAATCAAGAAGCTATGTTGGATGGACGCAACAAAAAATGGATTCCTCTGATTATTGCCAATTCTAAGAAAAAACGCACATTCTATGCGGTAGGAGCGGGCCACTTGGGCGGCAAAATGGGCGTTATTCGCTTATTGCGCAGTGCGGGGTACAAAGTTAAACCAGTGCAGTAAACATTCATGTTAGTGCAAATCAGGGCTGTTGAAAAAGTATCCATATCTTTTTCAACAGCCTTTTTTATTGATCAATATCCATACTTTCGTACCCAGCGTTTAAAGGGGCCCGAACGCGCTAGACTAGGATATTCTGATGCTACCCAATTGGCTAGGCCATATACATCATAATATCCCTCTTTCACAAACGCATTCATAATTTTGACAGCTCTACGATAGGCACCCCTATCTTCCAAAATTCCAATCAAAAAAATAAAATAATACTCCTCCTCAGGATAAGCCAAAACAGATTGCTCCAATATAGCAAAACAAGTCTTCCAGTCATCTTTGAGGTAATAAACCAAACCCCGATAAAACTCTAAATAAGGATCACCTCCTACTATAGAATCAATCGTCCATAACGTTTGAAGTGCCTTGTCATAGTCTTCTATCAGCACATAATAATCTAAAAAGAGTAGAGCCAACACCTCTTCATCGCCAAACATTTTTTGATACTCTTCTACACTACGCAACAATTTTCGGTCGTCTTCTACTTTCCCTGCTAAACAAATCTTGTATACTTGATAGTCTTTTAGGCGTTCCTTTTGAGGAATACCAGACAGTTTCGTGTAAGCGCGTTCTACCTCGCCCTCTCCATATAAATGCTTGGATTCTCTAAAAATTTTAGAATTCTCTAGAATAATGTCTGCATTATCTCGCTCTAATGCCTCAAATACAATGGGAAAATAAACGGTATTTTTAATAAGAGCACTCAAATAGGTATCATAAACCAAGAAATAAACGTCTACAATCCTCCAATCATTTTCCAAATATTGAAGTTTAAAAAACAAATAATTAAACTCCAAATCATCAATACGCTGCTGCACCACCAGCAAAGAATCGGCTCTACTTCGTAAAAACTTATATTGTACATGATTGCCTGCATCCGAAAAAATAGCACTAATCTTAAACTTACCTGCATTTAATAACAACTCATTATTAAGCTTTTGTATGCTTTCTTGCTTGGGGTTTCGAATAATCAAACGCTTCCAAAAAGCATCTGAATCAAAATAGTAATCCACTTCTGTACTGCGCCCATTAAGCAACTCCACAAACTCATAACCCAAACTATCCCACTCGCTCTGTAAACTTTCTAGATGTGTAGATTGAGCCCAAAGAAGAGGGTAATAACAGAGTAGTATTAATACAAAATAAAGACGCATAGAAGTAAGAAAATAAAAAAATTAATAAAAGATTGGGGTTAATTTAGTAGATAATAATTGCTTGGAAACCTTAGAAATAAAATTTATTGTTTGATTTTTTTCCGTAGTACAAAATAAATAGGATTGGGTCATAATCACAACTTTAAATAGACTAATTCTAAGAAAGGATATAGTAGTGTATCAACAGCAAACGCAAAACATTGAAATTCAATTTATTAAATAACAAAAAATACACTCTTGGTACAAGGGTGATTTACCAAATTACCCTTCTTTTTTTCAGCTTAACCTTTCCATAAGAAACCACAAAATGTAATTTTCAAAATACATTTAAATCATAGGTTTATTACTATATAATAGGCGGTTAGAAACCTTTTTTTTGCAACTTTTTTGTTTAACCAAAAAGTTGCAAAAAATTTTGAAATTCTAAAAACAGGTCATATCATTGCAACTGTCAACGCGATTCAAAATATAAAGTTGCTGCTGACAAAAAACACAAAACGTACATCTATCTAAGCAAAAATTAGACTTATAAAAAGTAGTTTTGATTTTATCAAATTTAATTGGTTTTGTTTTTAATTTCCCTTAAAAACAACAAGCAATACCGATAAGAAAGAAATATGATTATTTGTTTTCAATTTTTGCACACACACAAACGCGTTTTTGATTAATGGTTTTGAGTAGTAGATAATCCCGTTGAAACTACTCAAAATCATCCAAAACCAATCTGTTCAAATCTAATTATAAGTTTTCTGCCTACAGCAGTGGCTTGTTCATAGTGCTGAATAGCTCTTCCCACTCTTTTCCCTATTAAGGGGTAATGCAACTTCCCAACAATATTAGATTTTCTATTCTACAAGAACCATCCTATGGTGGTCATTGATAGTTGGGTATTTAGTTATGTAATCAATTATTTTAAATAAACACACACACATTATTAATTTTAAACGTTATGAAAGCTATCACATTAGCAAAGAGTTTTATCGCAGTATCCGCATTTTCATTGATGGTATCATCTTGTGCCAAAGATGTAGCACAAACAACAGAAACACCTGCAGTTGAAGTTGTAACTCCTACTGGTACAGAAGGCAATATTATTGATGGTCAGTATATTGTAGTAATGAAAGAAAATGTTATCGCACCTGCTGTAACCTATTTGAAGGGGCCTATTAATGACAGAGCGGCTAAAGGTCGTTTTATGAAAAAACAAGGGGCAGTAATTCAAGAACAATTAAGAGCATTTTTGATAGAGCAAGAAATCAGTACAGATAACGTTATTGCTTATTATACTGCTGCTCTTGCTGGATTTGCTATCAGATTGACCGATGCAGAATTAGAAAGAGTATCTAAGAGTGACAAAGTAGATTTGATTGAGTACGATAGAATCGAAGAAATTCCTGAATATACATTCGAAGGCAATGTTAATGCTGGTGGTAGAGCACAATCTACTCCTTGTGGTATTTCAAATGCTGGTGGAGCTGATACTAATGGGCCTGCTGTAAATGGTGCATGGGCTTGGATTATTGATTCTGGAATCGACTTGGATCACCCAGATTTGAACGTAGTAACTAGCTCTACTTATGCTAAATCTTTTGTTGGTGGAAGTGCTAACGATTGTAATGGACACGGTACACACGTTGCAGGTACAGTTGGTGCTATTAACAATAGTACTGGTGTAGTAGGTATGGTTGCTGGTGCTTCTGTTGTACCTGTTAGAGTATTCGGATGTAGTGGAGGTTCTGCGACAAGTACTATCCTTTCTGGAATCAATCACGTTGCTACTTATGACTTAGCAGGTGATGTAGCTAACCTTTCTTTGGGTGGCAACTTTGGAAGCAACTGTGCCAACAATTCATCATACAGATCTGCTCTACTTAATTTAGACAATCAGTGTTTGGTATCATTGGCTGCTGGCAACAGTTCTGCTAATGCAGCATTCTACCAACCTGCTTGTGTTAATAGTAGTAGAATTGCGACCGTAGCCTCTATGACTTGTGGTGGATCATTCTCTTCTTTCTCTAACTACAACATGAATCCTGTTGATTATATCGCTACTGGTTCTAGTGTTTACTCTACTTGGATTGGCGGAGGATATAGAACTATCAGTGGTACTTCTATGGCTGCTCCTCACGTAGCTGGTATCATGCTTTCTCGCAATAGTATGCCAAGAACTTCTGGTTCTGTTTCTAATAGAGGTGAAAGCTATCCAAAAGCTAAACGATAGATAAACAAGCTGTCATAAATTCAATTATAGTTTCTTTAGATTAAAACTAGCTGTCTCTTAGGAGGCAGCTAGTTTTTTTATTGAGTCATAGTTAATAACTGCTGCACATAATTGCTCAAACTAAACTGCTCCTGCCCTGCTCGTGCTTGTGTACTATATATAGTATAAGCTTGTTCGTCCATCGCTTCAAAATAACACAATGCTTCTTTCCAATCATCAGCACTGGTACAAAGCCTACCATTAATATAATCTTGTACAAACAAGGCATTTTCGCCCACAGCACTGGCAATCGTTGGCACCCCACAAGCCAAATATTGCTTGGCCTTGAAGGCAGACTTTGCGGTATTAAATGGATGTTCAACCAAAGGGGAAAGCCCTACATCAAAAGTGGCCATTTGATCGTATAACCAATCATCATTCGTCCAGTCCAAGTTGCTTGGAATCTCCAATTGTATATGGGCATCTTCCTCAAAGTAGGCTTCAATTAATGGAATATCTTCAGGACGCTTCACGCCTATTAATACCAACTTTATAGAAAAATCTAATTCCTTCAACACAGGGAATAGCAGTTTAAATAGACTTGTTTTGTGGGCAAACTCCTTAGAAATTGCTTTGCCATTGCCAAAATCCCCCACCCAACCTAAGGTCAGACAAGCATTCTTTTTTTGCTTGATCGCAGTAGGCAAAGGCACAGGAGAAGTATTGATATAGACCTGTTGGTTAAATTGCCGAGCATAGGCCGCCAAGGCATGGCTTCCTACTTGCACCCATTGGCAATGTTCTAAAAAGAAATGCAAACTACTGGTTGGTTGCCTGTAATATTCGGCATCATCCAAATCGTACAAAGTCATCTGGGGTTGCAATCGAATCAGCCAACACAAGGCTTGCCCATATAATCCTGTGCTACATACTTTTTGGATCACAAGGAGCGAATTTTTCTTTCTAAACAAAAGAATACCAATAACTAGATACAAAAAACGGAGGTAGGCTTTGGAAGTCGCTTCGGGATAAAAAAAGTCATAATTGACTCCTTGCTCTTTTAATTTTTGCAAGGGCATCAATCCCCGATAGCGCGTACTGGGACAAGTCAAATTATAAGGAGCAAACCAATAGATGTGTTGGATGACAGGCATAACAGTAGGACAAGAATTGAAGTTTTAGAGTGGGGATCGGCGGCAAGATAGTTAAATATTCAAGTATTATTATAACAAAAAAGAGGTTTCCTTTGTCAGAAAACCTCTTAAAAATAGATGCTATATTATATTTCTTATAATAACCTCAATGTTAGAAATCAAACTTAATTCCTTGCGCCAAAGGCAATTCTTTGGTATAGTTGATGGTATTGGTTTGGCGACGCATGTAGGCTTTCCAAGAATCAGAACCCGACTCACGGCCTCCACCTGTTTCTTTTTCTCCACCAAACGCCCCTCCAATTTCAGCACCAGAAGTACCAATATTTACATTGGCAATGCCACAATCCGAACCTGCTGTGCTTAGGAATTGCTCTGCTTCACGCAAATTAGTAGTCATAATAGCAGAAGATAATCCCTGTGGTACATCATTCTGCAACTCAATAGCTTCGTCTAGCGTATTGTATTTCATCAAGTACAAGATTGGCGCAAAGGTTTCGTGCTTAACAATATCATACTGTTCTGTTACTTCAATAACACAAGGCTTCACATAACAACCACTGGTATACTGCGCTCCTTCCAAAACACCACCTTCTACCAATACATTTCCACCTGCTGTTTTTGCTACTTCAATAGATTTGTTGTAGGCAGCTACTGCATCTTGGTCGATCAACGGCCCTACATGGTTGTTTTGATCCAATGGATCGCCAATTTTTAATTGTCCATAGGCATTGGCCAATTTGGCAACAAAATCGTCATACACACTTTCGTGAATAATCAAACGACGGGTAGAAGTACAACGCTGGCCACAAGTTCCTACGGCTCCAAATACAGCACCCACCAATGTTACATCCAAGTCTGCTTGAGGCGTTACAATAATGGCATTGTTTCCACCCAATTCTAACAAATAGCGGCCCAAACGGCTTGCTACTTTTTGAGCCACAATTTTGCCCATACGCGTAGAGCCTGTAGCAGAAACTAATGGAATTCTAGTATCTGTGCTCATCCACTCTCCTACTTCATAATTGCCTGTTACAATAGAAGAAATACCTTCGGGCAAATCATTTTCTCTTAATACTTTGGCCAAAATATTCTGACAAGCCACACTACACAAGGGCGTTTTTTCAGAACCTTTCCATATGCTTACATCGCCACAAACCAAAGCGATCATAGCATTCCAAGACCAAACGGCTACAGGAAAGTTGAAGGCAGAAATGATTCCTACAATACCCATTGGGTGCCATTGCTCATACATTCTGTGCCCAGGACGCTCTGAGTGCATACTCAAGCCATACAATTGGCGCGATAAGCCCACTGCAAAATCACAAATATCAATCATCTCTTGTACTTCTCCCCAACCTTCTTGCAGGCTCTTTCCCATTTCATATGAAACCAATCTTCCTAAATCATCCTTGTGTGCTCTCAAAGCCTCGCCATATTGGCGTACGATTTCTCCACGCTGAGGAGCAGGCAGTAAACGCCATGTTTTGAAAGCTGCTTGAGCATTCGCAATAACCTTTTCGTATTCCTCTTTAGTAGTAGTTGTTACCTTCCCAATCAATGCACCATCAACAGGTGAATGAGAAGCAATTAAATTCTTACTGGTATCTCCAAAAAATTCAACGCCAGTGCTGGTTCCAAAATTAACCGCTTCTAGGCCGAGTGATTTTAGTACTTCTTGCATAACTTGTGCTCTGTTCTAGTTACAAAATCCAAAAGGTAATTGCTTACCTTGTCGTTTCAGGGGGCAAAGATACTATTCTACCCTCAAAATAACGAGTTCTTGCTAAAATTTATCATTTCCATAAGCACTAGAGCTTAATACATATTGATAAGCCTTATACAACCAATGTATATTACCATATAAAATGCCCAACACCAGTGCATCTAACCAAGCATAGGAGCCATAATAAGCATTCAACCCTCCCATTATCATAGGAAAAAAGAGTAGTATAAATAATAGTATAGCAATACCTTGGAGCAACCGCAAACGAATACGCGGCCATTTAAACGATAGCAACAATAACACATTAGCTATCGACAAAATAACAACCACCAAAGCACTGGCATACACCAGATAACTATCCCAAAATGCCTTGGTATACGGCAGGGTGAGCCAACGGTGCATGGAGTAGGGCACCCAACATAAGGTGAGTAGAGTCAAAGAGCAAAAGAGGCGTTTCAAAGAGAGTCTTGTTTTATTACTTCACCAATGAGTAAAATTAAAAAAAATTTTAGGGTTAGTTTTCCTCCAAATTAAAGGATGGAGCTGCCAGATACTACAGTAACCCCCTCCTTTATATTTGTACGTTCTGATAGAAAAATGGTCAAAATTGTCTTTGCTGAAATTCGCTATCTTGAAAGTTTTGGAGATTATCTCAAGATTTACCTTCAAGAAAAATACCTTATTACCCGCCAAACACTATCTAGTATTCAAGGACAACTTCCTACAGAACACTTTAAAAAAATTCATCGCTCCTTTATCATCAATATTTATGCAGTAG
>JBGCDW010000216.1:0-5814 GCA_045105775.1 Aureispira sp. | reverse complement strand
GACCGCTGGGGTAGCTTAGTATTTGAAGGACAGCAATTGCAAGTAAATATTCCAGAGCAAGGATGGGATGGTATCTTTAGAGGTACGCCTGCTCAGGCTGGCACGTATACTTGGTATGCCGATGTCTTGTACATGGATGGGGAGACTATTCAGATTAAAGGAAATGCTACTTTACTGCGCTAGTGTGCCATTCTTATAACAATAAAAACAACAGGGCTACTTCAATGGTTGGAGTAGCCCTGTTGCGTTTTTAAAAATTTGTTCTATACATCTTTTTCATTAGACAACGTCAAATTAAAATTAACATAGATTATCAAATAAATAAACTACCATGAATATTTCCAAATTTTTATGCCTTATTACCCTATTGGCTTTTTGCCGTTTAGGATCTGCTCAAAAAATTTACAAAGGATCGGGCTATGATCTACAATTTACTTGGAGAGATGCCAGACTGTATAAAGGATCGGGTTACAGTGATGTATTGTCTGTAAGAGATGACAAAATTTACAAAGGATCGGGCTATGAGGTGCTTTACACGGTACGCGATGAAAAAGTTTATAAAGGATCGGGCTATGAGGTATTGTACACCATCAGAGATGAGAAAGTCTACAAAGGTTCGGGCTATGAAGTACTCTACACCATCAGGGACAATAAAATCTACAAAGGCTCAGGCTATGAGGTGCTCTACAGCATTAGAGAGGGGCATTTGAGTAGAGCAGAATTGGCGGCTACTTTGCATGCAATTCGTTATATTTATTGAGGCATCGTGGGTGGTAGGATCGCAAGATTTTCTACCCCCCCCCGTCATTTCAACTTATAGGTATACACCCGACTATCATTGGCCACTATTAGTGTATTGCTTTGCTCCTCAAACAAATCGATGACCTCAAAAGCAGAAGTTCCTGCCAATGGAAAACCTTTTTGTAATTTCCCTTTGGCATTGAGCAAGCCAATACTGTTGGTGCTGGGTTCCCAATAGCCAATTAGTTTTTTGTCCACCTCTCGCAAGGTGACTTCAAAAATTTGGCGATCCTTGGCCTCTGGAATGGTGTAGATGGGTGTTTGTATCAATTTGTCCTTGCTCCTCCCCTTTTCATCGGTCTGTTTTTCATAATAATGAATAACCAACTGGTTGGCATCCATTCGGATATAATCTTTGCGCGCATCTCCAATAACATCGGCATAGAGAAATTGCACCTTCTTTTTGAGTTCGGGAACAGCCGCCAAATTAAAGCCTTTGCCCTTACTGTTGAGGACTTTAATTTTGCCATTGGCTTGACCTGCCACTATTCTTCCGATAATAGGATCCACCCCCCAAGCCGTTGCTTTGCCTAAACGGGCATGTTTAAAATAAGGCGTAGCAGCTTGGTTGTATGCATGAGCATGTCCCGCTTTGGTTAAGGCTATAAAATAGCTTTTGTCTTGATAGCGCATATATTGCATAGGCCCATCTACACGGCCCACTCCTTTGAGGGGTTGCCAACCCGACAAGGGTTTGCCTGTTTGTTCATAACCATAAATCGCCCCATTCTTACAAGGAATAAAAAGACGGGGTTCTTTGCCAGTGCCTACGGCCAATACCCCACTAGCTGCTCTATGAATGAGGGGAATAGTCATTAGGGTTTGCCCTTCTTTGGTAAGAATATAAATGGCCGAATCGGTGCTAAAGGCATATTGAATTTCATTGTTGTTATAATAATTGACCTCAAAAATAGAGGAATTGATGCGTCGGTTGGTCTTCTTGTGTGCAGGCCATTGGTTTTCGCCATTCTTATCAAACAAATACAATTGGTGGCGTTCATCTTGTACCAGCACATAATAATTGCCATCATGTGAATGCAGTGCTTGTGGCGCAATAGCCGCCTTGCTGTTGAGATCCGCTTGCCAAGCTGCCGTTGCCTTTACTTTTTTTTGCTCGGTCACTTGGTTGTAGCTGGCCGAAAGTGTGGTTAGAAAATGGTTATTTTGTCCATGCAATTTAATTCCAATTGGATAAATATTCTTAAACCCTTTCCATGTTGTTTGCAAGTATTCCAATAAATTATTTCGTCCTAAATATTGTACAAATTTATTGGTGTTGGGCGTATTGATAAGCAGGTAAATATTGGACTGCTCACTGCTCTGCTTCAAGAAAGCCTTATACTCTGGTAACTCCAGAAGCACCATTCTGGTATTGTAGGCTTTGATCCATCCCTCTAGGGTTGTTTTGGAGTTGGCCAAAACAATGTATTCTCCAACAATCGTAAAATAAGGCGCTTGCAGTGGGTTGATTGTTTTGCCAAAGAGTGGCTCTAATACATTTTCTGCGGGCAAGTGAGTGATTTCAAAATTCTGGTAACCATAACGGGTTACAGGCCCTATCTTCTGGGCGTATTTATCGAGCAGTTTCCACGTCAGGCTGGTATCTTTGCTGTGCAAAAACACCAATTTGTCCTTCTCAAATATATTTTGCTCATCCGTGGGGTCTTCATAAAACAACGCTGCATCCTGCCCCAACCAAGGTTGAATATATGCCTCAAAATCTGGGTGTTCTACGGTATTATAATTATCATAAAAAGCATCAAAATCATTCCAACCTATATACAATAAGGCACCCAAATTGCTGGGAAATAATTCTATCATTCGGCTCTTTTGTGGTGCTTTTTGTTGCGCTAATGCTTGTAAGAAGGCATTGTCCAATTCGGGAATTAGCACCCCTCTGAGATTGAAATCTTTGGGCAAAAATTGAGCATCCAAACACATCCAATTGCCCACCTGTCTCAAGGCCAATGTAGCTCTTGGATTGGGCGTAGTCACCACATTGGTCAAGGAAGGAAATGCCTTAAAATTGAAGTAGATGTTCCAAGTAGGTTTTTCCTTGGGGCTTGCCATTACGGCCTGAAAAGCAGCTTTGCGATACACACTGCCCTCAATATCATCCAATTGCTCAATGCTCGATTCCACCAAAACAGTGGTTCTACTCATCAACACCAAGCCCTTAAATTGGGTAAAAGTCAGTTCCTCTTGATTGTGCAAGGACAAGGTATATATCCTGTAACCTCTATAAGTGCTTTTCTGAATGTGCTTGGGGCGAATGACTTCTATAAATGCCTCTAGTTGAAATTGATTAGAGGGCATTTTTAGTACATACAACCAGTCGGCGGCTTGATTACTAATGACTTGTACCCCACTGACAATAGCCGTTTGATCCAGTAACGTTTGGTACCTTTGCTCAAGACCAAATAATGAATCTAATAAATGTACGCCTCTTTGCCACTTGTCTAAAATGGATAATTGCAAAAGTGCTGTGCTGTAATTGGCCGTGGTCAGATTGGGCGGTAAGTGTTTGCCCGAAGGTGTTTCGAGCAACAAGGCAGTGTGTTCCGAAAACGCCTCAAAAGGATTCACCGCCAATATAGGGCTTCTAAACCAGGCATTTTGGTGGCCAACGGTTACGATAGTATAACTTACAATCACCAATATGGCCAAACGCTTCCAATAGCGAGCAAAAAAAGGTTTGATAAGATAACGGCCTATGTTTCTAAAAAAGTTGATAATCATGTGTTTTGATACTACTCGGTAAATGGTCTGTCTTGGTGCTACTACTCCTAATCGGCTACACAGCGACAAGCGTGCCCCGAAAGTTCGCTGTAATAGGTTCTGGTAATGCCTTGCTCTTCACTTTTTAATACCCTCACCCAAACACCCCCACTGGTGTCGGAGCGTGTAGCCGTCCAAAAGCTCGCTTGTGTTCCTAACTTAAAGTAAGGGCCATAACTTGGATTGTACTCGCCTGATGGCAATGCCGTAAATTGATACTCATTGGTATTGGTTTCCCCCTCCCAAGCGTTTTCATCTTTGAGCTGTTGCCCTTGATTGCTGCCTCGCTCGTAGAGCTGTTCCACTTCTGCAATCCCCATTCCCAAGGTTCTTTCTAATGTTTTCCATTCTTCATCGGTAGGCAAATGCCAGCCCGTAGGACAAGCTTTTTGGGCAGCTTCGTACGTGTAAAGTAGGCCGTATTGTTCTCGGTCTGTATTGGGGTTGTTGGGGTTTTCAAATCCTCCTTCTTGTTGGAATCGCACATTTTGCAAGAACCATTCTTGTGTACCAATCATAGCCGTACAATACACTTGGCCATCTCTAGCATCGGTTGTGCCTCCTGTACACAGTAGTACAGGGTTCTCTTCTGCACAACTCTGCAATAGGCTTAAAAGGCAGCACAGCAGCAAAACGGTTGTCCATGGTGCTGTCTGTGTTAGGGGTCTTTTTTTATTATAATAAAGCATAGTAACAAGTATTGGTGTACGATGGGGTTAAGCATTGGATTCAAAAACTCGGCGGTACAACATCAGTTCTTCTGTATCATTGGGCAACCGTATATATTCTATAAATTGGAGTCCCAATTTTTCTAGTAATTTTCTGGAGGAAGTATTGGGTGCTATCGTAATCCCTTGCACTAAGGATAATTTCCATTGATGCTCTGCCAAATGCAGGAGTTTTTGCGCGCTTTCAAAGGCATAGCCCATGCGCTCATAGGCAGGCAATAAAGCAAACCCAATGTCTACTCCCTCTAATCCCTCTCGATCATATAAACCACAAGTTCCTACTTTTTTTCCATCTTCTATTCTTACTAAGGTAAAATTTCCAAAACCAAGTCGTTCTACTTGTGGCAACATGCGTTCTTGGATATATCTTTTGGCTGCTTGAATCGTCGTGACTTGGCGATCTCCTATGTTTTGAATCCACTTGGGGGTATTGAGCAATTCTAAAATAAAAGCGGCATCTTCTTGTGATGTGAGTCGAAGCTCTAATCGAGCTGTTTGTATAATTGGTATATCATTCATTTGCTTAGAGTTTTGACAACTCTAAAGATATTGTTTTTGGTTTGAGTGTAAGTGGTTTTAGTCTTAGAAGTTATGATTTTAACGACTTAAGTATTGATTATAGCAATGACACAATGTCACCAATCGACATAAAATCAGCACAATAAAGCAATTGTGACATAATAAAATTGGATGGTATAATAATTGAGCCACTAAAAATGACGTTTAATTGTATTTTTTTTCAGCCATTAATTTTTTGACTATGCCAAACGAAAAAAATTCTTTGTTCCCCAAAAATTCTAAATTCTTTAATAAGCCAGTATTCAACCGTACAAATAATAAACCTTTCAATAAACCCAAGGCTCGATCTTCTGCAACTATTACAGAAAATGACAACGAGTATTTGGTAAAAATGGAAGCCCCCAATATGCAAAAAGAGGATTTCCAAATCGGACTCAGCAATAATGTATTAACCGTTAAAGGAGCAACAACACAAGCCTCTCAAAACAAAGGTGCAAATAACCGCACTAAGACATCCTTCAGTTATCAATCTTTTAACCGATCCTTTAAGGTAGATGAGTCTATTGTAGATCAAGATAACATTGAAGTTACGTATACAGATGGTGTTTTGAATATTGTCATTCCCAAAAATGAAGAGGACATCCAAACGTTCTAAATTTTGCCTAAGCACAGTATAAGGTATGCGTTCATCCTATTCTGTAAAGGGATCAACTATAACACGGACATTCCAAGATAGCTCGGAATGTCCATTTACATTTTATAGAAAAACTTAAGTAGTCCCTTCAGACAGGACTGTTTATGTACCGGGCATCCACTTCTTTTGTAACCGCATAGGGCTTTTTTTGTATATTAACGGTTATCACGAATAAAGTTGTATGGTTCGCTGTAGCATTTTTTCCTTTATCTGCATCATCGAAAGACGTACAGCCTCTCCGAGGATGCACGTTTTCGCTTCTTTGTTAAAGATAAAAATCAGAACAGCTCTCTT
>JBGCDW010000215.1:0-19621 GCA_045105775.1 Aureispira sp. | reverse complement strand
AGCGATCTGACCTATTTGATACAGTGTATCGAATAGTCAGGCTCAACGATGAACCGAGCCATAGGCGAGCTCATAAGCAACGCGCACTAGCTGGAGGAAAATAGCCGTTTTTTGGTAGTAGTAATTTTGAACGGCTACTTATACTCCAATAAAAGTTAGCTACTTTCTTTTATTATTTAATATTTTTGTACTTTAGTAGCACATACTAATCTAACATTTTACTCCACTTCCCCCCAAATACATATACTAACTATATTGCAAATCAAAAGCTACCGATTCTATTAATCGGTTTATGGTTTTTTGTATGTCAAAAACACACTTGTTATTTTTTGTATTATTGCTTTGTTCTTCTCTAGCATATGGAAAAGACTATTTTACACTTAAAACAAAGCAATTAATTGCAATTACCGACCCACTCATTTATAATGATGAGTTTATAGAGGCACAAAGTGCCATTTCTGAATATTTAGCCGATAAAAATCTTCAACCTAAAGAAGAATTTTATGGCTATTTCTTGCAAGCTGAAATCACCAAAACGGCAGGTGATCCTCGGTTGGCCATTTCTATGCTCTTATCAGCCAATAGATTATTGTCAGATTTGCAAGAGGAAGAGCAACTTTCATACAAAGCTTTTCTCTATGGTAACATAGCAGAGTGTCACTTTAATGCTTTTGAGTATAACGAGGCAAAGAAAAATGCCCTCAAATCAATTAGCTTTCATCCCGAAAATCCCCTCAAAAGCAATGGACACGCTACCAATCATTTGATTATTGGTTATGCACATCGTCTAAACAACGAATATAGAGAAGCTGCCAAATATTACCAAAAAGCTGAAAAAGCTTACCAAGCTAGTGGAAATTACTGCGAATTGCCCCTTTGCTATAATAAAATAGGCAATTTGTATATGGCAAAAAAAGAATACGAATTGGCCAACTACTACACGGATAAGGCTTTGAAAATGGCTGACTCTTGCAAAATAGATCGATATGTCTTATTAGCTAGTATTGCAAAATTAAAACTGCTGGAAGCAGAGCAACACTATCAAGAAGCTTTTCTATTGACAAAAAGTATACAAGAGTTAGAAAAAAAGCTTCGCAAAAAGAATCAACTAAAGTTAGTGGCTGATTTGCAAATCAAATACCAGACGGCCTTAGCACAAACAGAAAATCAAAAACTCAAAGAAACGGCTGTAATTGTTCAGCAAAATAATACCTTCAAAATTCTTCTACTCTCTAGTTTCTTGATCTTTTCCCTTGCACTTGTCCTAGTAGGCGCGCTACTCTTGCGCGTTCGTCGCCAAAAAAACACCAAGTTGGAAAAACAACTAGATAAAATCAATCAACAAAATAAAGAACGAGAAGCCTTACTCAAAGAAGTGCACCATAGAGTCAAAAACAATATGCAAGTGATTACTAGTCTTCTGCATTTAGAAGCTGCTAATAAGAGTAAAGATCTAAAGGATGTTGCTCACCTGTTTCAAAATAGTCAAAACAGAATCAATGCGATGGCACTAGTGCATGAAACACTCTATCAGTCCAATGATGTTTCTACCATTGCTATAGCCCCCTACATTCAAGATTTGGTAGATTTTCTTTATAAGGAACTCAAACAACCACAACATAGTATCAAATTTGAATTCAAAATACCTGAAGTCCACTTTGGATTAGATACAGCAATTCCACTGGGTTTACTGCTCAATGAGATTCTGAGCAATGCCTTTGTGCATGGCTTCTCCGAACAAACAGAAGGTAAAATCTATGTGCATATTCTCTCACTTCTTAATGACAACTATCAACTCATAGTAGGGGATAATGGCAAGGGAATGGCAGCATTTAGCACCATGCTCCAAAAACGAAGCCTTGGGCTTTCTCTTATCAAGAAATTAGTCCGTCAATTGCAAGGTTCCATCAATACCGTTGATACCACCGATGGCTGTCATTACGACATTAATTTTCATGCTGTTGATTAAGTAGTATTTTGGGCTTAAACAATAACATTTCTTCTTACATACTAACAATATGTCCCGTCTATTAGAGTGGTTCTTATTTCCTCCTACTGGGTTGTCTATTGCGAATCTTCACAAAAAAATAGCCCATAAAACGATCCTAATTACTGGAGCTAGTTATGGCATTGGCGCGCAAACTGCTCACTTATTGGCTGCACCAACCGTCCATTTGATACTAGTAGCTCGTACTCAAACACGCTTGCAAACACTCCAAAAAGAATTGGAATACAAAGGGGCTACTGTAGATTTCTATGCCACCGATTTGACCGCCCCTACCCAAGTAGATCACTTAATACAACAATTGCAACAACAGCCCCAACCAATCGATATTATCATCAATAATGCAGGGCATTCTATCTTGCGCTCTATTCACCAAGCCAAGGATCGTTATCATGATTTTGAACGCACCATGGCTATTAATTATTTAGGCCCTGTACGGCTTTTATTGCCGTTGCTTCGGGATTTAGAAACACAAAATGGGCATTTGATTAATGTTTCGGCACTCAATGTACTCTTACTACCAGCCCCTTACTGGGCGGCTTATCAAGCTTCTAAAACGGCTTTTGACCAGTGGTTTAGATGCGTAGCACCCGAATTGCGTGCAAAAGGGGTGCAATGCAGCAGTATTTATTTTCCTTTGGTTAGAACACGCATGATTGCCCCCACCCAAGCTTATCAAAACACCCCCGCCCTCTCCCCTCAACAAGCGGCTACTATTTTGGGCAACATCCTACTCACTCAAAAAACACAATACAAACCTTGGTGGGCTGTTTTTGCACAACTGGGCAGTGCCTTCTTTAGACAACCGTGGGAATGGGGCTGTACTTGGTGGATTAAGCACCGAACGTCTAAATCATCTTCTAAACAATAGCTTTAATGGAGTTACATCCTTAGGTTTTGTGTATCTTGTTGAATATTTTTTGTTATAAAACTGTAGTTATCTTTTTGCCCACCTACTTCATTTTGTAATCAAGCAATCTAATGTGATATGGCCATTCCACTCAAGGCATTGTACCAAGCCAAACTAGCCACTCCTGCTGGCCTTTTTCGCCTTTCGCGTGCGTTACTTAGCAGAGGCAGCAATTTATTAGTTTTGCTAGAAGTAGCGGCCAAAACTCAAGGAGATAAAATAGCCTTGGCAGAACCAGCGCATACGACCACCTATGCACAATTGCACCAACAAACCCTACGATTGGCGGCCCAATGGCAACAACAAGGGCTTGAAGCTGGTCAAAATATTGGACTCATGGGAGGCAATCATCGCCACTTGGTGCTGAGTTTATTTGCTCTTTCTGCTTTGGGTGTCAATTGCTTTTTGATTCCTGCTTCCCTGCCTGTGGCCGCTTTCAAACAATTGTTGGAGCAGCAAGATTTGGAGGGGGTTATTTATGATTTAAAGGATTGGGAGGTGATCCATCGTTCAGGTTTTGATGGCAAACGATGGTTGTTTACCCATTTGAGCTTGCCCAATGTACAAGAACTCACAGAACGACCGCTTCCTCCCCAGTTCAAATTACCACGCACCAAAGCAGGGCAATTGGTCACCTTATCGGGCGGTACTACAGGTATGCCCAAAGGCAGCAGCCGACGCTCTAGCCTGAGGCAATTTCTAGCTCCTTTCTTTGCATTGTTGCGTCAATTGGAATTACAAAGCTACAAGAGCACTTACATTGCTACCCCCATTTATCATGGTTTTGGGCTTTCTGCCCTATTGGTTTCTGTGGCATTGGGTGCTACAATCACTATCGTACCCAAATTTGACAAAGCCACGGTTTTTAGATTATTATTACAACAAAAAGTACAGGTTTGGGTCACGGTGCCTACTATATTGCAACGACTCATAAACAGCAGCCGCTTGGAATTGATTTATACTCGATTAATTTTGAGTGGTGGTGCCCCGCTCTCTCCTGCCCTAGTAGCACAGGTGCAACAAAAAAAGAACATTCAGCTCGCTAATCTGTACGGCACTTCCGAGGCAGGTTTTTGTGTACTGGCCGATGCCGAAGATTTAGAAAAACACCCCAACTCTATAGGCAAAGCTATTCCTGGTGCCCAATTGCGTATTGTAAATGATGCAGGGGTGGAAGTTTCGGCCAATACAGTAGGCCATTTGCAAGTCAAAACCATGTGGCGTGCCCAACAGGCCGAAGAACAATGGGTAGATACAGATGATTGTGCAAAGATAGATGAAGAGGGCTACTACTTTTTGCAAGGCCGACAAAGTGATCGCATTGTTTCGGGCGGCATCAATGTCTATCCATTGGTGGTACAACAACTCCTAGAAACGCACCCTGCTATCGAACAAGCAGCCGTTCTAGGCATTCCCGATAAGGAATTTGGCGAAAGCCTAACCGCCTACCTCGTACTAACCAAAGACACCGTACTTACGGTAGAGGAACTCAAAGCATGGCTTCAGGACAAAGCCAGCAAAGCACAACAACCCAAACAATGGCATTTCCTAGCAGCACTTCCGCTTACGCCTGTTGGTAAAGTGGATAAGAGGGCGTTGAGAAACCAAGGGTAATACTCTAATTCTATTCTTTATGATTTAGGGCGATAAATAGCTCTGGGATAATCCAAATACTTGTATTGGGGCTTATTCCATTGGCGCAGGGCATCTTTGGCAATCCACTGGGCACTTTTGGAGGGCATTTGCAATAGCCGATGGGCACAAACCTTTGCTGCTTGCTGTACATCTATGTTGCGCTTGCCTATATTCCTCAAAGCCCAATTCACGGCCTTTTTTACATACAAACGCTCATCTGTAGCAGCGGCCTCTATCAATGGAAAAAATTGCTCAAAAGAAGCATTGTCTGCTTTTTTGGCGGCCATACAATAGGCTGCTAAGGTGGCAAAACTAGCGCGTTTTTCGTACTCGTTGGTTCTGGTAGCCCATTCCTGTATTTTGGAGCCAGCCCATGAGCTTTTGGCAAATAAACCCATGCAAAAGGTGTCGCAAATTTCCCAATTTTCAAAATCTTGTATCCACTTTTCCAAGTATTCTTCCTCCAATTCATCAATAGGAAACAGCTTGGCGCACAAAATCCGCGCTTCATAAACTCCTGTATCGTACAAGCCCAAAGCTAGTTCCTTACTGGCAGGCAGTTTTTTGGCCAAGGCCTTCAAATCAGCTTGATAAATGCCCAGTGTTTGTTCGGCATGAATGCCAAATTTTTGAGCTTTGTAAAGGGCTTTTTCTGGATTGGCTAGGGTTTGGAGTTGTGCTAATACATTTGTCGCAGTAATGCCCATAGGGAATTGGATTACTTTGCTCTATGAGCTATTATTTCTTCTTTAAGAATTCGGTACGTAAAACAATTGTTTTTTTACCAATCCTACATTCTACCGCATCATCATCTTCTGTCAAGCGAATATTTTTAATCACTGTCCCTCGCTTTAAATTGATAGAAGCTCCTTTTACCTTTAAATCTTTAATAGGCATAACCGCATCGCCATCTTTGAGTATAGTACCATTACTATCCTTCACTACAATTTCGTTGTCCATGTTTTTTCTTTTTCAATGAAGTAATTCCTAATTACAAGAAATAGGTTGGAGCATAAAGGTAGGCTATTGCTCGGCTTTTGTAGTCAACGCTGCTGCTAAATATTTGAGTTTTCTTCTTTTTTCATAGCCTCTTAAGATATTACTGCTCTCTTTGTCCTCGTGCAACTAGCTAATCCATGACCCATTCCTTTTGGGCATATTCTTCTGCTTGCTCTACCGTTGCAAATTCTGGAGAAGAAAATTGCACTTCTATCTCTCTATGCTTGCCAATTCTGGTGGTGGTGGAGATTGAACAATGATGGCTCCTACTGATCTGTCGTTATTTAATCCTTTTATTAAACCATGAAACATTGTAGGAGTTGCATCAGTAGGTAACGTCAATAACTGAGTTGGTAAGCCAAGTCCCAAGTTTTTATCAGATTTGCTTCCTTTAGCCGTTCCAAATATTTTGATTTTTTCATCTGCTGAACTTTTCGAGGCCCTATGTTTCATCCACATACCAGGGTCTTTATCAGTATCTATCTCCCAAGTAATGATAACCACTTTCTTTTTCTTTGCGCTATTTTTTTCTTTATCAAATTCTGTTCTGTACCGATCTCTAACATCTGCTTTCACACTTCCGCCTCTGAGTTCCATTTGCAGGTTTTCTCTTATTGCGATATTATGCTTCTCCTTGAACAACTGAACTAATTCTTCTATTGAAGCTATCCCTTTTCCTTTTTGCTCTTGTTGTTCACCAAAATCAAAACTGAGTAGTTTTTCCTCGGTATTCGGAGCAATCCTCACCCGAATATCCACATCCCCATCCTTCTTATCCTGCTGCACCTTATTCACCAAATCAATAGCAATCTTAATCCCATTCCGCAACTGCGGCTGAAACTCGCGCTGCAAAACTGTCGCTTCTGTCTTCAAGATACCATAAAACTCCTCAAAAGTCTCCACACCTTCTGTAGATTTGCCTTTCGCTTCCAATTTGGCTTTGACTTGAGCCGCTATTTTTTGGTGCAATTGTCTATCTGCCTCCGATACTTCCTCCTCATTGGTAGCTTTGGTCGGCTTACGCTTAATTCTACATCCATTTGCTCTTGGGTTAAGTTCTCGTTGTTTGTTACCCAAGGTTGAACAAGAAAAAGCTAATTTATACTTTAGTAGATCAGCTGTTGCTTAAGGTAAACTATAAAACTATGTATTGAAATGCCCTCTATTGGTCTACTCCATTATCTATCTTAAAACAATGTTCTGGGTAGATAATTAGAGGCTTTAAATTTGATTTCAATGTTCTTTGGAATAGGTACAGCATCCATCTCTTGGATGGGATTGTGACAAAGAGAAATTAAGCAGGGATGCCTTCTTAAGTGCTGTAGAAAATTTGTATCAAAATAATCAATGCTGTTACAATCTAATAACAAATATTCTAGTTGAGTTAAACTATCTAAGTTTTCAACTTTAGTCAATTTATTTTCTGATAAATTTAATTCCTTAAGCTTTACCAACTCCTCTAAACCTTCGATTTTTTCTATCTCTTGATTACTCAAATCTAATACTTCTAAATTGCTTAGATTTGTTAAACCTTCAATCTTCTCAATCCAACAAGAAGAAAGGTTAAGTTTTTTTAACTTTCCTAAAAAGTCTAAACCCTGAATTTTAACTATGCGATTACCACCTAGATTGAGAGAAACCAAGTTTGGAAATCTATCCAGTCCTGTTATTTCTTTTATTTCAGTCCCTTTTAGGTTAATAGAGTATACATTATCACTTAAATAGATGTCATTTATATTAGAAATTGAGCTAGATTGGAGGTCTATTATTTTTAATTTTTCTAATTTTTCTAAACCTTTAATTTCTTCAATATCAGGATTTGTTCCAAGATACAACTCTTCTACATTTATAAGATTTTTCAGCAAATGTGTATTCTTAATATCCGTAGCACTTAAATCTAATATTTTTATTTTTTCTAAATAATTAATATTACTTATATCCTCCTCTAGCAAAGGATTGAAACTCAAGTTAAGTTTTTCAATTTTAGAGAAATGTTTTAATGCAATCAAACGTTCTATGTTGCCATCTCTAATGGTTAATTCCACTAAACTCTCTGCAATAGGTAGTAATATATCTAAGGTATTCAGGTTGGTTTCATAAATAGAAAGCTTCCTAATATTTCCTTTTTTATCAAGATTAAAGGTATTTTCCCCTCTAATATCTCTTGTCGATTGTATTAGTTCGATATCAAAATCTTTCTGTAGTTTGTCTACAAAATCTATCATTCTTCTGGTTTTAAGCTCTCAAATCTTTCAGAATTATCATCTCCAACTGGACGCAAGCCTGCGTCTAATACTCCATTTAAAAGATCAATTACAAAAGAGAAACAATCTGTTTCATCAAGTTGATATTTCTTCTTCTCATAAGAGTTTATGAGTCTTTTTATCTTTTTATTTAAAGTTTTTTCATTTAAATCTGTTACGGATACTTCTACATGATTTTCTGTTTCAACCTCTCTCTTGACATTCTTAATTCTAATGTTTATATCTTCATTACGACCTACCAATTCAAGATCGTATGCTTTTCCATTAGATAGAATAGCTTTAAAGTGTCGTGGATTACTTCGTTTTAGAATATAAGCTTTTCCTGAAGGTGGCAGAGGTAATTTATACTTAATACTATATTCATCATTTCTAGTATTCGGAGCAATTTTTACCTTTATATCCACATCCCCATCCTTCTTATCCTGCTGCACCTGATTAATCAACTCCACTGCAATCTTAATCCCATTCCGCAACTGCGGCTGGAACTCGCGCTGCAAAACTGTCGCTTCTGCCTTCAAGATACCATAAAATTCCTCAAAAGTTTCTACCCCCTCTGTAGATTTGCCTTTAGCCTCCAGTCTCTCTTTTACTTTGGCGGCTATTTTTTGGTGCAATTGTCTATCTGCTTCCGATACTTCCTCCTCATTGGTAGCTTTGGTCGGCTTGCGCTTAATTCTTTTTTCTTTCTTACTGCTGCCTGCTTTGGCTTTGAGCATATAGGTATGCCATTGCTCGGTCTCCTCTACCAATCGGGCATCTAAGTCTTTGAGTTTTTCTTTTTGCTCTATTTGTTGAAGCTCTAGATCAATTTGCTTTTTGGTTAGGTTTTCATTATTGACTACAGCAGTACCCATACGCAAGCCTTTGTCTGCTTTGGCCTTGTCTTTGGGATTTTCTTTTCCGTCTTCTTCCTTATCCTTATCCAGTTTCGCCTTTCTACGACCATATCCGCTTTACGGTTCACTTACTTGAATGCTTCTCAGGCATTCACTCCTACAGAGATTGTTCATTCATCCTTGAACCAAGCTCCTGCTTTTTCTATAAAGTTATCAATAGCATCTATAAATCTTTACTTAATTGTGTTATTCAAAGATTTATTTTACATAATCAATCAATCATATATCCTTCTTTTTCGACAAATAATTTTAACCAATTAGTAAATGTTTCGCAATAATATTCATAAGCTTCAGAATCTACTTTTCTGTAAATTCCAAATTTTCGTTTGCCTGTCACCTCAAACCCAAAGCCTATTCCTTTAATATTTTTAAAATTCACATCTACTCCTTTAGGAATTAGAGCCATTGAACAAAATGTTAATATCCCATCATCAGAAACAGCATCTCCCTCACCATCAATTAAACTTGTTGATACTGTTGTAGAAATGCCAAATAAGTCAACAGATACACGATATTTTTTTTGAGTATAACTCAACCCTCCATACAATTTTAAAAATTCAACATAATCAGACATATCTAACAAAAATGGATATAATTTCAACAACTCATTTATGGATAATTGAAGTTTAAGGCTATTTGAGGATGGATATGTAGGACCAATCCCCAAATAAAGTTTTCCTAAAGACCTAAGTTTTTCTAATAAAAAGCCTATTAGTTCAGAATTTAACATAGTGTGGTTTTATTTTGAAAATATTAAAGTAACAGCTTTATCTGTATAATCTGCCGATTCATCTTTATCAGTTTTACGATGTTCATAGTCAGGGAAGTTACTTGAATCAAATTCTTTTGCATTTAACCACCTTAACCCTATATCTTCAGCTATATCTTCTAAATGAAATCTTGATAGCCAGTAAGATTTGGAACTAATATATATTTTCCCACTATTACTCAAAGCAGAAAACGCACTTTGAAGAAAAGCTGATAACATTTTTATATTTCGTGCTGTAGCACCTGCTCTATCACCAGCTACGTATGGAAAATTAAATGAAATAAATTCAAATTCGTATGGTTTTCCACCTAATTTAGGATCAATTTTTGTCGCATCAATTTGATGGAAAATCTGGACTTCTTTTTCTTTGGACTCTCTTATATTGGACTTTGCAGATTTATACTTTGTAAGGATTGAATCCTTACTCTCAAAAGAAGTAGCAATAATACCTTTTCCTCCTATTTGATTAGCTAAAGATTTTGCAAAACTAAAATTAGCTTCTCCCAATAACAATATCTTCTTGTTATCCTCAACCTCCAAATCTGTACTACTAAACTTTCCAACAGTTTTGTATGGATTGATTTGAACCCCTAACTCAAAATAATCATCGCGTTTATATAGTATAACATTCTGTACTCCTGTTTCTCCTGAGATTAGCCTCCCTAATTCTTTTACACTACTAGCACGTTTAATACGTTTGGAATTAATATGAGGCAATGTTAGTTGACGAGTAATGTCATTATAGTGGGCATCTTTGTGACTATCTAATATATTATTTGTTACTTGCTTAGGCTTACGATTATTCCCCTTATAAATAATTTCTGAAGTTGACTTATTCAATAATTGTTGAGCTAATTCAGGCGATAAATCATCTAAAGACAATAAAGATTGAGAAAAAAGTATAGATTTAGGAACGGGTACTTCATCTTTTCCCTCTTTCTCTTTATCCTTCTTCGCTTTCTTCTTCCCCTTTTTCGCTTTATTCCTACCTTTCTTATCCTTAAACCACTTACCAGCTCTTTCTATAAAGTTATCTATAACCTTATCAATTCTACCCGTCAACTTCTTAAAGATTTTCTGAACCTTCGCTGCTATATCTCCAATCTTGACGAGTGCCGCCAAGAAACCAATGAGCAAGGGAATAGAAACGATCAATGCTTTTTCAATACCTTTGGCTACTTGTCCCACATTGCCAGTGGCAATCGCTGTAATCGAGGCCGTAAACGCATTCACCAATTCGACCAATTGACTGCCCTGATTGATAAAAAATTTGGCGACATCCACAATCATCATAGCCGCCTTTACAAACGCTCCTGCTGGGGTCAACAAGGCCAATATCGAGATAATCCCTGCTTCTACCACTTCACGGATTATCATGCCAATCATAGAATCCATGATGGTTTCCTTGAGATCACTAAATTGTTCCTTGAGGTGTTCCCATGCCCCAGCCATGCCGTCCTGCTTGATAACTTTAAAGATTTCAAAGCCCTCTTCCATCTTTTCTACGCGCCCTTCTCCAAATTGCCCTACCGCCCGTTCGCGCAAGGCTTCCCAAGTTAGATTTAGGGATTGGGTGGCAATGCTAAAAATGCCTTCTAGAGAAAATACATCCTCAGGCATTTCTATTCCTCTGCTCGACATTTGCCCCGTCAGCCATGTTACAAACCCTGTTGTCATGTGCTGCTGAATCCCCCCCAAGAAGTTGGTAAACCCTTGCCCAACCCCATCAATCAAGTTGCTCAAAAAGCCAATTGGATCCAACAAAATAGCCTTAATGGCCGAACCAGCCGCCTGAAGTGCTCCCGTGAGCATGGCCTTGACCTTCTGAATCGTTTCCCAAGTTCCTTTGATTTGCTCAAAGGCCACATCTACCAAGCCCTTGTTTTCTTCTTTGAGTTGTTCTATTCTATCATCTACAGCTTTGAGATTTTCCGCGTATTTAGTCGCCAAGCTGTCAATAAGTTCCTCTTGTTTGGCATCAACAGCACTGTTCAATTTATCAAATTTCTTGTTGATTTCACTGGCAGCCTGCTTGCCTACTTTCCGCAAATTATCAGGCAAGGACTCTACATAGTTGGCCACTTCTTGGCGGCCTTGTTGTACCCGTTTTTTGGCAGCCGTAAGTTCACGCGCTACCAATCGGGCAATATACTGAATGGTCTGCTTCATGTGGCGAATGTACAAATCACGTCCTTCTACAAAAAAAGCATTCACCTCATCAGGCAAGCCCGTAAACGCATCGCTCAACCAACTTACTTTGCCCGACACCCCTTCATAACGTTGTTCTTTGTAGGCGGCTAGTCGCCTTTCTACATAGGCTTCAAATTGGCGTTGTGCAGTGGCGGCACCATTCTCAAACAATTGTTGGACGCGCGTATCCAAATTACTAAGGCGTTTGTCTACGTCTATCTTAGCAGTAGCAAAAATGCCGTTGATTTTGTCAGCGACTGCTTTTTCTTCGGCCGTGTAGTTGGTGCTGGCCGTTTGTTGTTGGCCGTGTACATTGGTCATTACCCCCACTCTATCCTGATGGATAGCCCCCATTTGTTATTGGCCTAAGGTAGAAGCTTCTTGCTGATTTTGTTGGCGTTGCTGTTGCTCCTCTTGTCGAGCTTGTGTAACCGTTTCTTCACTGTCTTGTTTGGCCGTATTTTTACCCTCTAGTGCAGCTTGAAAAGTTGGTTCATTCGACTTCTGGAGTTGTTCGTCCGTCATTTCATTGGTCAACATTTGCTGATCCAATGCCTTGGAATTATTTTGCAATGGCTGCTCCACTCTATCCTTGTCCAGTGGCTTGGGCACGGCCTTTTGTGCTTGAATATCCGAAGGGTTGCGGCCTGTAGATGCTCTGGGTAGTGGGGTGACTTGTTTGCTGGCAATGCCTGCGGTATTGGGTGCTTGTTTGGTTACCTGATCTAATGGCCCAATAGATTGTTGTTTGGCCGCCGATACCGTACCTGACACCGCCTGCTTTACTTCTTTTACTTTGCCACTGTCCTTAAAATTGTCCGCTTCCTCTTTGTCCTTAGGCATAATTTGTCGAACACGCTCCATGAGTGCCTCTACAAAAGCATTGGTTTCAAAAGCAGGCGTTTCCTTTTCTTCAATAATGCCCAAATGTTGATTCTGAGCCACACTGCTTTTTTTGTTAACTGGTTCTACAGCCGCTTTTTGGGCATCGTCTACTTGTTTGGTCGTACTTTTGTGTTGCTGTTGCTTATCGCCTTCCGTTCCAATGGCCGTTTTGACCATCTGGAAGCCTTGATCTGTACTAGCTGTAGGCAGTGGTTTGGGCGTAATCGGTTGGGGCTTTTCGTCCTGATATTCTTCTCCCGTAGGTGTTACCTCTGTTGAAAGACCGTCCAAATTTGGGGTAATGCCTATAGGCGTTTGTTCGCTTTCTGTTTGTTGTTCTAATACATTCCCCCCCGTTCCCGAATCATCTGTCCTAGAGGATCCTAGTGGTTCATGAACAATGCTAGTACCCGATACAGGAGCCTTCAAACGACTTGGAATAGGTGCATTTTCTAGGGTATTCTCTACAGGTTCGGAACCGCCTTGGCGTTGTTTTATTTCCTCTGCAACCTTCCAGAGTTCTTCTCCCAGTTGTTTTTCTTGCCCAGGGGCTACATAAACATTCGTATCCTCATGCAACGTTGCTACGCCTTGTTCCGTCGCTCGTTCAGAATCATAATGCACTCTTACCTCTTTGAGAGAGACTTTGGCCATGTATTCTATACTAAACTGCATATTCTTGGGAATGCCTGTATCTTCGGGAGTTGTGATGGGCGAATCGCCATTTGCTTGGTGTGCTGCGCCATCTTTGAGTAAAGCACCGTGCTGCGCTTGTGGGCTATTATTGGCCATTTCTTGCCAATGAGCCGCCTCTTGAGCTTGGATACTGGTATCTGATAAGTGCCTAAAATGTCGCCCCCGTTCATTGGGGTTAGAACCATCTCCACCATCTGTAGGAGCAGAAGAGCCTGAAGAAACAATAGAAGTATTGCCTTCGTGGTTGGAAGTGTTGATAGATTGCTGGTCAAGCTGCTCTACCTGCTGGTGTTCTTGTTCCATTTGGTCGTGGTTGGAAACTATTAAAACAATGGATATAAATATACAAAATAAATCTTTTAAAAACGGCTCTTGAGTACTATAAATATAGATACATCCAGCTCCTTAAAATAACCTATGTTCAAGGGGTATTCTACCTACAAAAGCAGGGCGCAACCATGGTTGCGCCCTGCTCAAAACTACTACTTAGGAATTTTTTATTTTTTACTTATTTGCTTCTTTTATTTGACGTTGCAATTCCTTGACGGCGGCCTCAATTTGCAAATCACGTCCATTGGTAACCAAAGCTGGTGGATTAGCTACTTTTATATCTGGCTCCAATTGGGTATTTTCCATAAACTCCCCTTCTTCGGTCACCATACCCACCTGTGGAATTCCAAATACATAACCACCAGGCAAACGCTCCCACCATACGGCTGTTCCTGTTCCTGGCACGGGCATTCCAATTAATTTACCAACGCCCAATGCCTTATAAACATAAGGGAACAAATGGGCATCCGAGTAATTGCCCTCTCCCATTACTACTACCGAAGGGTTGTACCATTTGAACATGGGTTCTTTGGCCAAATTCTGTCCACGCGGCTGCACGTTCAAATATACCTTGCCGTTCAAAAAGGTGGCTAAATCATCGTGCAACCAGCCCCCACCATTAAAACGCGTATCTACAATCATGGCCTTTTTTTCTCCATTCAATCCCAATACTTCCTCGTACACCGTTTTATAACTTTCGTTGTTCATCCCACGTACATGTACATAACCAATTTCTCCATTGGATAATTTTTCTGTCAATGCTCGGCAATTGTCTACCCAACGCTCATAACGCAAATTAAATTCTTGTCCCCTGCTAATTGGTTTTACCGTCTCTTCCCAACGTTCTTGTGTAGCAGGATCATATAAGCTCAACAAAGTATACTTTCCTGCTTTTCTGTTTAGAAATTGGTGGTAATTGGTGGTTGTAGTAATTTCCTGTCCATCAATTTTCTCAATAAGCACCCCAGCCTTAATTTTAGAATTCTTGGTCAACATGGGGTGTTTGGGCATCACTTCTTCAATTTTCAACCCCGCCCCTGTGTAAGCATTGTCATAAAACATCCCCAAAGAAGCCGTTTGATCTCCATTGGGCATTCCGCCACCAAAATAGCGACAACCTGTGTGCGAAGCATTCAACTCTCCCAATAACTCCGATAACATTTCTGAAAAATCGTAGCCGTTGTTGATGTGTGGCAAGAATTTTTGATATTCTTTTTTATAAAAATCCCAACGCACTTCATGTAAATCTTTTCTGTAGAATTTCTTAACCACCTGTCGCCAAGCATGTTCAAATAAATAAGCACGCTCTTCTGCTTCCTTCAAAACCATTTCGCCCTTGAGGGGAATCACTTTGCTCTTGCCCGTTTTTAAATCAACACGCATGATTTTCCCCGCATTGTTTAGCAACAAATGTTTGCCATCCTTCGAGAGTACCAAACCGCCCCCTCTCGAACCTAATTTTTTGAGAATTTTAGTCTCGCGTGTTCGCAAGTTGGTTTCCCACAAATCAAAACCTTTCTCAAAAGCAGCCATGTAATACAGCTTTTCACCATCTTTAGCTACCACGGCATCTGTCAATGCCGAAGAGTGCAAGGTCAGGCGACGCTTTCTATCAAAAACTCCTTCTAAGTCAAATTCTAAGGTTTGAATACTGTCTTTTTTAGTTGCTGTGGTGTCTGCTGATGCTTCTTCTTTGGTGGCTTTATCCTTCTTAGTTTTGTTGTCCTTTTCCGCTTCTTTTAGTAATTGAAATTCTTCTTTGGTCAAGCGCATTTTATCCCAAGAATCTTGAGTGAGATACATCCCATAAACATCGGTTTGTCCGCCCCAACTGCCTTGGTTTTTCATCCCATCACGTCCCGAAAACCAAATCACCATTTTGCCATCCATCATCCATCTAGGACGGCCATCACTGTAACCGCTTCTAGTTAAGTTGATCGGAGATTCGGAGCCATCAGCCTTCAGCAAACCCACTTCCGAAATCCAGCGTCCATTGATCAAATAACTCACCAAGAACCATTTGCCATCAGGCGACCATTCGTAATGTTGATCTCCATCTGAATACGAGTAATTCTTGCCACCATCCAGTACTGTTCTCACCTTTTTAGAGGTCAGATCAATTACTTGCAATTCCGTACGTTCTGATAAAAAGGCGACTTCTTTGCCTGTAGGCGAATAAGAAGGCTGAAAGGTTTCTTTATCATTTTCCAAAATCGCTTCTTCCTCAATTATCGTCGCATTAAAAAAATATTTTTCCTCTGCTCTAGCCAACTTGCTCTGATACAGATTCCAAGAACCATTGCGCTCTGAGGCATACAATATAGCTTTGCCATCGGGGCTAAAGCTGGCTGTGCGTTCCATTTCTGGGGTATTGGTAATCCGCTTCGTCAATCCACTTTCTACAGAAGCCACAAAAACCTCCCCGCGATTGACAAACAACAACTCCTTGCCATTGGGCGATAAACTCATTTGTTGAGCCGAGCTGATGGGCACTATTTTTTCTTCATTATACCGATCATCTACGGTAATGGAAACCGCCACTTTTTTGGGTGTTTGCCCTTCCTTGTAGGTATAAATTTCTCCATTATAACTAAAACACAACAAGCCATCGGTAGCAGTCGTCAAGTAACGTACAGGATGGTTTTTGAGACGGGTCAATTGCTTGCTCGCTCCTGCTTTTCCATTCTCATAACTCAGCTTATGAATATTATACGTCCCACTCTCTTCTGACAAATAATACAAACCTTTTCCTTCTGGTGTAAATACAGGATTTCTGTCCTCTCCTTCAAATTGGGTCAGTTGGCTGTACACTTTTGACTGCACATCGTATACCCAAATATCTCTAGTGACCGAAGATTGGTGGTGCTTTCTAAATTCGTCCTCATATCCTTTTTTATCATGATAAGCCAACAATGTCCCTTCTTTGTTAAATTTGGCAGCATCGGCAAGTAAAGTCAAATATTGCATAGGGCGGCCACCTTCTCTAGAAATTTGATACGTTTCGGGCATTCTCCCTGAAGGAAATAAGCGATTACTAGCAGCATCCGTACGCAAGGACGAGAAAATAACAGAACGATTATCGCGTGTAAAGTCCATCGGAAAATCATCCGCAGAGTGGTAGGTCAAACGCGTAGGTGCGCCGCCTTTGGCCGACATCAAGTACACATCAAAATTACCATAACGATTGGAAGCAAAAGCAATATGCTTGCCATCTGTAGACCATACAGGTCGGTAATCGTGGGCATGGTGCAAGGTAAGCAATTGTGCCTGTCCTCCTTGGCTCGATACTTTGTACAAATCACCTTTATAACTAAATACAATCTCTTGCCCATCTGGCGAAATAGCTGGATAACGCATCCAAAGCGGATTATCTTGAGCAATGGCTTGCCCTATACCCCAACTCATTGTCAGTAGGACAATTAGGCTTAATAGCTTCATAAATTGAATTTTATTAATATTTTATAATATAAAAATCATATGCCTTTAGAGAAGTTTTTATGTACTAAAGATAAAGTTTTATTTACAAGGTTGATCTATTTTGCCGACCAGCACACCGTCTCTATCGACAGAAAAGATATAGAACGGGAGATTTTTTGTATCTTTGTGGTCTATTTATGACAACTGTGTTATGACAACCAATCCTTCTACTATTGCATTTTTTGATTCAGGTATGGGTGGCCTGACCGTACTCCAAGAAGCCCTACAACGACTCCCCAATGAGCAGTATGTTTATTTTGCCGATTCAGAATCCGCACCCTATGGCACTAAATCTACCTCACACATTCTACAATTGGTAGAAAATGCTGTTCACTTTCTAACCACACGACATACACTCAAAGCATTGGTTGTCGCTTGCAATACCGCTACTAGTGTTGCTATAAAACAGCTCCGCACGTCTTACGATTTCCCCATCATTGGCATGGAACCTGCGCTCAAGCCCGCCTTGCAATTGGCTATGGACAAAGAGGTATTGGTCTGTGCCACCCAGAAAACGTTAGCAGCTCCCAAACTACAAACATTGGCGACTCAACTAAATGCACAAAACCGTGTCCAACGCCTTTCCTTACAGCGTTTGGTGACCTTTGCAGAACAACTCGAATGGGACAGCGCGAGGGTACACCAATACTTACAACAGCAATTTAAGCACATCAATTGGGCAACGATTCAAGCAGTTGTACTAGGCTGCACCCATTTCCCTTATTACAAACCATTATTACAACAATATATTCCTGTATCTATTCCTATTTTGGATGGCCATGCAGGCACTGTCCGTCAATTGCAGACACGTATTGCCCTTGCTCCCTCTAATCAAGTTAGCAATTTGATTTATTACCGTTCTGGCAAACAATTACCCATTACAGCCCTAAATCCTTATTTGGAGTATATGAGCACTGTATTATAATTTGTTTATGCCTTGTATCAAGTATATTTTTTGCTAATTTGTGGTAGATATAAACCTATATTTAGCTCTTTACTGCTACAGAAACTTTCTAAATTTATAGTTCTTATGAGATTCTTTATTCATTTTTTGGGGATTATGAGCAGTATGTTTTTTGCGGTTTCTCTTGTAGCTCAATTTCCGCCATCGCTCCTCACCACTCCCGAAAAAACAGCCTTTGAACGCACGTCTAGTTCTGAAGAAGTGCTAGAATTTATTGCCGCTATTCAAGCACAAAGCCCTTATGTACAGGTAGATACTATTGCCCAAAGTAATCGTGGAAAAATTATTCCTATGGTCATCTTGGCACGTCCCAAGGTGAGCAGTCCGGCCGAGGCCAAGGCTTCTGGCAAAACCTTGGTTTATATACAAGGTAATATTCATGGCGGCGAGGTAGAGGGCAAAGAGGCTTTGTTGGTTTTGATGCGCGAAATATTACTCGGCAAAGAAAGTGCCTTATTGGAGCATCAAATTCTATTGTTTACCCCCAATTATAACCCTGATGGCAACAATAATTTATCGCCCAAGCATCGGGCTTCACAAGAACACTGCCCCCACCTAGCAGGTGGCCGACGCAGTGGTGGCGATTGGGATCTCAATAGAGATGGCACCAAGCTGGATGCCTTGGAAACCAAAGGTTTGTTTGAGAATGCTATTGTGCCTTGGGATCCAGATGTGTTTATAGATTTGCACACCACTAATGGGGTTTGGCATGCCAATGAGTTGACCTATGCCCACAGTTATCACACCATTGGCGACCCTCGCACCTCCAATTACACCCGCGATAGCCTATTGCCTGCGGTCAAAAAAACACTACTCCAAAAATATGATTTGCACACGGATGTATATGGTGGCTATAGCTTGGCACAAGGTTGGCCGCCCCAAAATTTATACACCTACAACCATCACCCACGCTACTTGGTCAATCAGTTTGGCTTACGCAACCGCATGGCTATTCTGAGCGAGACCTTTGCCCATGATAAGTTTTATCATCGTATCAATTCGGCGCATAAATTTGTCCTAGAAATATTGCATTATACCAACCAACATGCCACCACGATTCGCCAAATCAATCGCGCCAGTGATGCCGCCACCATTGCCCAAGTCAAAGCAGAAGCAGGCCGCCTTAAAAAAGGCGTTCGCTTCAAAAAGGTTCCCGAAAAAAAGCCCTTGACCTTGAGAACCTACAACTATCTAAGTTATCAAGATTCGGCCTCCAAAACACAGTATGTGCGCACCCACGAAGTGATTGAAGTAGAGGGCGTTAAAAATTACAGTGCCTTTGAACCGATTGTATATGCCACCTTGCCCAAGGCTTATGTATTGCCACCCAATTTGGCTTATTTAGTGCCTCATTTGCAATTGTTGGGCATTCGAGTTGATACCTTGCCCACCCCACAAACGTACCAAGGGGAACAATTTAGGGTGCGGAAATTGGAATTGGCCAAGCAGGCATTTGAGCATCACTTTCCCGTGACTTTGTCGGGAAGTTTTGAAGCGGCCGAACAGCAATTTGAAGCGGGGAGTTTTTATGTTAATCTAGAGCAGCCTTTGGCCAATTTGATCTTTTATTTGCTAGAACCACAATCGGATGATGGGCTGGT
>JBGCDW010000214.1:0-4642 GCA_045105775.1 Aureispira sp. | reverse complement strand
TTTTGTTTGGTGTTTCTTCTATTTCTATTTCAGGATTGGGGTCTTGTACTTGCTCCAAGGCCTCTGCCAAGGCAGTATAAGCTTGTAAAGCAACTCTTTGCTCTTCCTTAGAGGGCTTGTTTGTTTTTGATAAGTTCATATTATGTGCTGTCATTTGTGGTGTTGTTGCACTAACATAAACGAAATAAACGAAATAACGTTTCGTGTTTTCAAGTTTTTATGAAAATGTTTTTAAGTTTTCATGAAAACATTTTCAGTAAGGCATCTTATAGAAAAATTGAACTGTTGTTGTCATCTAGGTAGGAAAAAAGAACCGAGCTTTGGGCGAGCTCTTGAGCAAAGCGAAAAAAACCGCCCAAAATATGGCAAATATTATTGATTAATACCATGATTCGTCAATAATATTTGCCATTTTTTTTGAAAATAGCTTTTGTTTTGTGAACTTTTGATGGATTTAATTTATTAATCGTAATGGAATTTAATATTGATGAAATAGTTTTAAATGTCAATAATATTTTCCATTTTAGAGTTTGTTAGGTGTTGGTTGATTTGTTTTAGGTAGTTAGTGTATATCATTATTTGCTATAAAATTATTTGAACTTTAAATAAAAAATGGCAAATATTATTGATGAATGCCATGATTCGTCAATAATAATTTTACAAATGTGGTAATATGAAATCAAAGAAAAATACGTTATTCCCAAAATATATGAAAATAATGGGACGTGTTGGGGAAAATATAAAATTAGCTAGACTAAGAAGAAAATTTACAATCATTGAGATTGCAAATAGAGCTAATGTTTCAAAATTTACATTAAGTAAAGTTGAAAAAGGTGACCCTACTGTATCAATGGGAGCTTATTACAATGTATTAAAAACTTTAGGTTTAGGAGAGGATTTATTGAAAGTAGGGAATGATGATAATTTAAAGATTAAATTATCGCAATTTTCAAAAAATAATTTAAAATCGCCTTTTATCCCGAAAAGAAAAGTGCTATCAATACTAGGAATGAATTTACGTTTAGCAAGGAAAAGAAGAAATTTATCAATGATTCAAGTAGGAGATGGAGCGAATATAAGTAGGCCAACAATGAGAAAAGTTGAAAGCGGAGATGGAACAGTTTCAGTAGCTACTTATTTCAAAGTGCTTAGGGTTTTGAATCTTCACAATGATTTTTTAAAGATAGCAGCTGATGATAAATTAGGATTAAAATTACGAGATTTAGAATTACTGAAATAATGGCATCAATAGAAACAGACATATATGTATATGCAGATTGGAAGGGCTTAGAAAAAACAACATACATTGGTAAGTTATCCGTTTTGCGATCAAAAGGAAACGAAACGTATAGTTTTGAGTACGATCAAGACTGGATTGATTCAAAACCACAATTCCTTCTTGATCCAGAATTAAATTGGTATATGAATAAACAGTATCCTTCAAGGAAAAGTTTTGGGATTTTCCTTGACTCTATGCCTGATAGATGGGGGAGGGTATTAATGCAAACAAGAGAAGCACATAATGCTCGAAAAAATGAAAGGAATAAAAGAACATTGCAAGAGTTTGATTATTTACTAGGAGTGCATGATTCCTGTAGAATGGGAGCTTTGAGGTTTAAAAAAGACAAAAAAGGACCTTTTTTAGACGATAACTCTGAATTTCCAACACCTCCGTGGTCATCTTTAAAAGAATTACAATATAGTGCTAAAATTGTACAAGAAGGTGAAGATCCTGAGATTGAAAAACATTTAGCTAGATTAATAGCACCTGGTTCTTCATTGGGAGGAGCAAGACCCAAAGCTAATATTTTGGATGATGACAAGCATCCTTGGATTGCTAAATTCCCAGCAAAAAATGATGATCATGATAAGGCTAAATGGGAATATCTTGCTCATGTGTTAGCTATAAAGGCCAATATAAAGATGTCGGAATGCAATATAGAAAAAGTATCCAAAGACTATTTTACCTTTTTAACAAAAAGATTTGATAGAGAGGGGGGAAAAAGAATTCATTTTGCATCTGCAATGACAATGACAGAAAATGATGAAGATACAGTTCGTGATACAAGAATCAGTTACCTTGAAATAGCCGATTTTATCCAACATAGTTCAAAAGCTACTACAGCACAAATTAAAGCTGATTTACATGAATTATGGAGAAGAATTGTGTTTCATATTGCAATATCCAATACGGATGACCACTTAAGAAATCATGGCTTTATAATAAAAGATAATGTTTGGCGATTATCTCCAGCCTATGATATAAATCCATCAATAGATAAAACTGGATTAGCTTTGAATATAGATATGGACGATAATTCTCTTGATTTTAATTTGGCTAAAAGTGTAGGGGTTGATTTTTTTCAGCTAACATCTTCTGAGATGGATGATATTTTGAAAGAAGTGAAGTCAGCGGTAAGTACTTGGAATGAAGAAGCAACCAAAATTGGAATATCCTCGAGTGAACAAAGAAGGATGGAAGGAGCCTTTCGATTTTAAGTAGCCTCAAACTTATAACCAGTTGAATATTAAACGTTATTGCGAAACGAAGTGTAGGCAAATAAAATAAGCCCTTGTTGTAGTTGATAATCAACTTGAAGTTGGTTATCAACTACAACTCACACTAGCTCACGTAAGTATAATGAACTCGCAAAGCGTCTAAAGCTCAATTGGATAGGCAAACAGGACAACTCTATGGTATCAAAAAACTGTTCTAAGACTTCAATGTTCCACGTGGGTACTCTGGGAATAGTGCTGCCCTCTACTGGCTCTAAAAAAGTTGTTTTGGGAGGGTCACTTTTTGCACACTTTGTTACTGTGTAGGGTAGGAATAAAAAAACCGCCCAAAATTGCGCGTATCTCTATTAGTTACCTAACAAAGTAGAGGCGAGGGCGGTGTTGATGATTCAAATATACATCATTATTTTTTAAAAAAGCTAATTTTTGAATAAATAATTTCATTGTTCATTCAACTTACTTAGGATTTTCCAAATCAATACGCACAAAGAAATGACGTTTTTCCTTGAACGCAATTAAGTTTTTGTGTTGCAATCTTCCTACAATTATGGCAGGATGAATTCTATTTTCTTGGGCAAAAGATTCTATTACCTTATCCTCCAAAGAGCCAAGAGCCAAGAATTTGGCTTCTTGTTCTGTACTAAAAGTATACTTAATCGCAATATTATCGGCCTCTTCTTCAAATTGTTGGTCGGCTCCTTTGTAGCTAATATTTTCTAAAGAAATGTATTTTTTGCTATGTTCCAAAATATGCCCTGCCTCATGAAAAAAGGTAAACCAAAATATATCATTTTGTTTGTAACGTCCTGTTAATTGAATAAGAGGAATATTGTTATTCCATCGAGTAGCACCATGAATCGGAACCGAAGGCAAAGAAGGACTATAAACAACAATAACACCTGCTTGCAAACAAAGCTGCTGTAATTGTTGAAAGAAATCACTAGGCTGCAAAAACATCAATTCTTTGGCTTGATTTAATTGTTTTTTGAATTTGCTTTTTGAATAGACTGGCGCGTCTATTTTTTGGGCTTGCAATTGTCCGTGTCTCAACCACGCAGTAAGTGCATGGGCGTGTTTAACGTCCTCTAAAGAGGCTCTAAGCGATACTTTTAGTTTTTTATCAAAATAGCAATCATTCCACGCTTTTTCAGAGGCTACACCAAAATAAGTTAATAGTTCAGCAACCTTTTCAGAGGCCTTTCTAGTTGTTTTTACCCAACCTAATTTTGCCATATTACTGTATGGGAATTTTTTTGCCCAATCTTGGCTTTCTTCAAGATTTTTTTGAAAAGCAATTCTTGCTTCGCATTCATCATACAACCGCTGGATTTCTAACCAAAAATGAGCAGGAATTCTTAATACTTTTTCAAACTGGATGGCCATTTCGGGCGTGATACTACTTTTTCCATTCAAGAGAGCCGAAATTGTTTTTTCGGGTTTTCCTGTTCGTATAGCAAATTCTTTAGAGCCTATATTATGCTCTTCTAAGGCTTCTATTAGAAAATCCTTGGGCGGGGTTACTGTTTGTGGATGGTAGGTGTTTTGCATAATTGGTGATTAGTTTGAGTGGTAATTTACAATTTCAACAACTTCTACACTTTTTATTTCTATCCAAAGATATTGACCATCTTCGTTTTCGGGAATTGGGTTTTCGTGTGGTTCAAAGATAAGACGGAATGGGCCATCCAAGGAACAAGCCCACTGCCCTTTTCGGTCTTCCTTCAGTTCGTGATAGTTGCCTGGAAAGTGTCGTAAATCTTCTAAGGTTTTAGCTGCAAGAAGTGCATCTATACGCATTTTAAATTTCTTAAGTAGGTAAAAAAAAGTAACCGTACAATAAAAAATGAGAGATTTTTGTTCAGATCAAGGCACTCACGAAGTGATCTGACTTATTAGATACAGTGTATCTAATAATCAGGTAACACAGTTTTAGCGAGCTAAAACGCGTATTTCCAACGATGAGCTGGGGAAAAAGAATCGTTTTTTAGTACGAGAACTTTTTAGAGACTACTTAAATCGTACAGCTCCAAGTTTCTTTTTTCCCTTGCTGTCATCATTAGCGTAAGTTTCCAGCTTCTTATCTTTAAACGTAATATTCACAATAAAGTTGCATTTTTAATTAACA
>JBGCDW010000213.1:0-12072 GCA_045105775.1 Aureispira sp. | reverse complement strand
ACATTTCTTATACACCAAAAAATCAGGCTCAATATAAATCTTAGACAACGGCAATAACTCATCCCCTAGAGCAGGTTGGTGAAACAATCCCCTCAACTCCTCATAATAAGCCTCCAAACAATAGCGTTCCTCCCAAGCCTTGGTAAAAGGATTCTCAAACGCCTTTAGTATCGGCTCATAATAAGATTGTTGCTTGCCCCACTCTAGTGCCACCGTACGCAAAAACACATGGGGCAATTGTTGGGCAATTCGCTCCGCCTTACTCTTAGACATATCGAACCCTTCTAGCCAATGTTGGAATACAGGAACCAGTTCTTGTAGGGCAGAAAGTTCTTGGGGGGCATCAAAAAAGGCTTTTGTGATTTTAAGGTTAATATATTCAACTTTCGCTCCCATTCGATTTTCCAATAACAAAGCAGCATTTTGGGTACAGTTGAGTTCATATTCTTTGAGCAACTCCTCACAGGCCGCTTCTATGCCATTTAGAATCAATTCAAAGGCTCGATGCTCCTTGCTGATTGCAGCAGTGGTGTTTTTTATCAGCTCATTGCCTCCTTTTACGACTCCAGCAACTGGATTGCTGGTAGCGGCCCCTGTCAGCACGGCTTGACCAATGGCTCTGAAAAAGCCACTCACACTAATGCGTCTATAGTAGGGGTCTTGGTTGACCTCCAACTCGGATAAATAAGGGTAAGTTTTCATAAAAAGACAAGCGTTATAAAACAGATGTACCGTACAAAATACGCAATTTAAACCTATAGCACCCGTTTACAAGGGGTTTTATTCGTATTGTAATACTTGTCAAACAACAACTACCTCTCCCACTCTATTTCAAAATTCCATTTCTTTCACTATCTTTGCGCCCTCAAAGGCAATCGTTTTGCAAAAAAGTAGCACAAAAAACTACTCTTTTGCTGAACCATCTAAGTTGTGCTTTGTAGTAATGAAACAAAGCTTAAACGTTGGCTGAAAATTTTGCTTTTTACCAACTAAAGACAAAAATTAAGCTTTAAAAAGAACTGATTATTATTGAAATACGTTACCTTTGTAATCCTAGATTAGATTTAATCTAAATATAGAGAATGCAAAAGACAATTGATAAACCTAAGAGTAATATGTCTGACAAAAAATTAATTTACTTAGATAATAATGCCACTACCCCAACGGATCCTAGAGTGGTAGAGGCTATGTTGCCTTATTTTACACAGCATTTTGGCAATGCAGCTAGTCGTAACCACCCATTTGGTTGGGCGGCCGAAGGTGCAGTAGACAAAGCACGCGAGCAAATTGCCGATTTGATTGGAGCGGATCCAAGAGAAATCATCTTTACTTCTGGTGCTACCGAAGCGGATAACTTGGCCATCAAGGGCGTTGCAGAAATGTATAGCCGTAAGGGCAACCACATTATTACCCTAGAAACGGAACACAAAGCCGTATTGGATACTTGCAAAAAGCTGGAAAAAGAAGGCTGTGAGGTGACTTACCTCAAAGTAGAACGCAATGGTTTGGTAGATTTGGCCGCATTGGAAGCAGCCATTAAGCCTACTACTGTTTTGGTTTCTATTATGTTTGCCAACAACGAGATTGGTGTAGTGCAGCCGATGAAGGCGATCAGCGAAATTTGCGCCAAGCACAAGGTCTTGTTTATGTCTGATGCTACACAAGCGGTGGGCAAAATTCCTGTGGATGTAAAAGAATTGGGTATTCACTTGATGGCTTTTACAGGACACAAAATGTACGGCCCCAAAGGAGTGGGTGCCTTGTATGTTTCTCGCAAATCGCCTCGCGTAAAAGTAACTGCCCAAATGGACGGCGGTGGACATGAGCGCGGCATGCGTTCGGGTACGCTTAACGTTCCTGCTATTGTAGGGTTTGGCAAGGCTGCCGAACTGTGCAAAGAGGAAATGGAATCAGAAGCAGAGCGTTTGGGTAAATTGCGCGACAAATTAGAAACAGAATTGATGAAGATTGAGGAAGTGGTATTGAATGGGCACGATGAATACAGAATGCCACACGTTACCAACTTGTCGTTTAAGCATGTAGAGGGCGAAGGTTTGATGATGACTTTCAACCAAAATATTGCTTTGTCTTCGGGTTCGGCTTGTACGTCTGCCTCCTTAGAGCCTTCTTATGTACTCAAGGCATTGGGCTTGGGCGATGATTTGGCGCACTCTTCTTTGCGTATCAGCTTAGGCCGTTTTACGACCGAAGAGGATGTCGATTATGCCATCAAAGCTATTGGAGATGGGGTACACCACATGCGCGACTTGTCTCCTATTTGGGAGATGTATAAGGAGGGAATCGATTTGGATTCGGTACAGTGGGCAGAGCATTAAATACTTAATATGACGGAAGCAGAGTACAAGGATATTTTTAACAATTATCAATACCCCGATTTAATACAGCTTTGGGACGAGTTAAAAAACACAACTCAGCCCTTTATACGAACAGCAACACTGCAAGGAGTCGTAAAAAATTGGGAGAAAGGTAAAGCGTTTGAGTATTTAATCATGCGTTTGTTGGAGTTAGATGGTGCTGAGGTAGAATATCCTTATTTTGTTCAAGGTAATCACCCTAGAAGTGACCAAAATACCTTAGAGCAAATTGATGGGTTATTTTATTACCAACAATATGTAGGACTTGTAGAGTGTAAGAATTTAAGTCATAAAGTTAGCAATGGAACTATAGCAACTTTGAGAAGTCAGTTGATGCGAAGGCCTTCTGCTTTGGTTGGAAACATTTTCTCTATTTCTGGTTTTACAGAACCTGCTATAACGCTTGCAACACATTTACACCCTCAAACCATTTTGTTATGGAACGAACAAGATATTCAGTACGTTATTGACAATAAGTGTATTTGTCAGGGTTTTGTTACTAAGTTCAAACAATATGCTACACGATGTATTCCAGATTATCGTTTAATGTAAATACTAATTATGCAGAACATTCTTATAACAGAAGGAAATTTTGATGTAACCGTCATGCAACGTGTTTTACCTGCGAGTATTAGTACAACTACTAAAGTTGTGAATGGAGGTGGTAGTACATCTGCCCTTTCGGCAGCTAGAAGTCGTTATGTAGATGGGAATTACAAAATTGTTCTATTAATTGATGCAGATAGTAGTGATCCTTCAACTATTAACGAAAAACAGCATCTTTATGAGAATATGATTTATTCTCTAGGAACACCATCTTCTGAAGCTAAGGTTGTACTACTGACACCAGAAATAGAAGCACTCTTTTTTGAGAGCAAAGAATTTATTGAAAAAACATTTGGACGATCTTTGTCCGATTTAGAATTTGAATTCTTAAAGAAAAATCCTAAGGCTGCTATAGAAAGACTAGCTCAAGGTACGCAAGAGTTGCCAAAGCAATATTTGCCTCTTGGTAATTTTTTGTTAGAACAACTTGATGATGTAACTATAGAACGCATTCGTCAAAGCAAACAAATTCAAGAAATTATAGAATACTTCAACTAAAAATAATCTATTATGGCTTATTCAGAGAAATTATTAGACCATTTCAAAAAGCCTAAAAATGTAGGCACATTAGATAAAAACAAAAAGAACGTAGGAACTGGATTAGTAGGTGCCCCAGAATGTGGCGATGTTATGCGCTTACAAATTGAGGTAGACGAGAATTCTGGTGTGATCAAAGATGCCAAGTTCAAAACCTTTGGCTGTGGTTCTGCTATCGCTTCGTCTTCTTTGGCTACCGAGTGGCTCAAAGGAAAGACATTGGATGAGGCTTCTTCTATTGACAATATGGATATTGTAGAAGAATTGGAATTACCTCCTGTAAAAATTCACTGTTCTGTTTTGGCAGAGGATGCGATCAAATCTGCTATCAAAGATTATCAAAGCAAAAATGAAGAAGCCTAAGTGCTTTTTCCTTTTATAAATTATTCAGTATATGATATTTGTAACTGAAACTGCTAAAAAGCAAATTGATACCGTTCGCGAAAAAAGTGCAACGCTTAATGAAGATTACTTTGTGCGCGTAAGTGTTACGAGTGGTGGTTGTTCTGGTTTGTCTTATAACATGGATTTTGACAATGAATCTCAACCAGAGGATCAAGTATTTGAAGACAAGGGCGTGAAAATTGTCACTGATCTCAAAAGCTTCCTATACTTGTTTGATTCTACCCTCGATTTTTCGGGCGGATTGGATGGCAAAGGTTTTCATTTTACCAATCCCAATGCCTCGCGTACTTGTGGTTGTGGCGAAAGTTTTGCTGTATAAACAATCCTTACTTCTAAGAATATATCAAAGCTCTGTTTCCTTCGTGAAGCAGGGCTTTTTTTATTACCACACACAGTTTATCTTAATTCGTTTGATTGTTTGATTCCTCGCTGCTACAGGAAATCAAACAATCACACCCATACAAATAAAGCTAGGCTTACATAAAAAAACCCACTCTACACAAGGCAGAATGGGAGTTTCTTTTACGGTATGGTGTTGTAACCGAATTAGCCGTATGTAGTTAATCTAATCGATACGTGCTACTTCAACGGCATTTGGTCCTTTTCTTCCGTCTTCAAGATCGAACGATACTCGATCATCTTTTGTAATGTCATCAAGAAGGCCATTTGCATGAACAAAGTAATCTTTGTTACTCGCGTCATCCTTGATAAAGCCGTAGCCTTTTTCTTCATTAAAGAACTTTACTGTTCCTGTATTGGTAGGCATAATAATAAGAAATTTGTTGCTCTATTTTAGAGCTTTTTAAATAGTATATACTGAACTTATAGCTTATAAAGCAAAAACTTAGCTTCATTAAACTATAGTACAAAAATAGTCAAAATTAGTTTCATTTCATAATTATAACGTCTTTTTTGAATGTTATTTTTTTGTTAAAAATGAAGAACAATTCTATTTTGTTAAAAAACATTAGTGGTGTATAAGAAGTATTTTGCCTTACTTGGCAAATCGCTCTCGTCGAATAAACCAATAGCCCAACCCAAAGCCCAACAAGATTAATAGCGGTAAGAATAAGTTAATGAATTGCCACTTTAATTTTTCATCATAAGCACGCTCTTGATCCAAGGGGCGCAATTTGATTTGTTTGTTTCTGGCGGCAATAATGCCCTTGCTATCGATCAAATATTCCAAACAATTCATCAAAAAATCTTTGTTGGCATATTGGTAGCCATCAAATGGATTAACGCCAAGAGGGAGCGGCGTAGGACGGCGACGATTTTTGGGATCAAGGGCATTTTTGGCAATATCCCCATCAGACACCACAATCATCTTAGTGGGTATGCCCTGTACTACAAACGGCTGGCCGAGTTGTTGGAGCCCTTGTTCCATTTCTGGTGTTACTCTATTCTTATAATAAGAACTAAAAGCCCCCTCCAGCAGTACGGCTACATTTTGATTGCCCTTGGTGAAATCTTCTTGACGCAGTCCTTTTTGCATAATATCAATGCTTACGCGCACCGGTGGGAATTGGACTTTGCTATAGGGAGAGGTACGCAGCAGCGGTGTTTTTTTGATGTAATTGCTGGTTTTAATCGTGTCAATACTGGCAGGATACCGTGTATCAACAAAATCTAAGTTCTGAACAATGGGATGAGGTATCGTATTATCGCCTGTTTCTTGTGCATCTAAGGGGGTCATGTATGGATACGCCTTGGAATGGTAAAACCACTTGCGCCCTTCTATTTGTGGTCGATCAGGTGTCGGGCTTACATTCACAGGAATGACACTTGATTCCCAATCCATGACCAAGTTGGGATTGATTCGCACGCCATAATTAAACAACAGATTATTAATATCCAACTGGTGGGCTGTGGGCATATACACGCCCAATCGTTTCAAACTATCTGACTCCATATTCAAAGCATCCACCAGCCACAATACCTTTCCACCGCGCATAATGTACTGATCAATCATAAACAAATGCTGCTCTGGAAACGGGCGCGTAGGCTTAGGAATCACCACAACATCAATAAGAGTATCAATATGCGTCACCTTGCTCATATCTAGCCGAGCAATATCATAATACTCAAACATTGCTGCTTCTAAACCATCTGTAAATGGACGTTGCAATTCTCCATGTCCAGTGGTCAACACCATTCTGGGACGTTCCTGAAAGGCCAATTTTAGAATAGCATTGGCAATTTTGTATTCCAATAAATTGATAGAGGGGTTGATGGCCTCCATGCGGGTATAATCCTTGTTGTAACCTCCTGTTGTTTCTAATAGGGGTACGACACGCATCTGTTTTTGATAACGCAAAATAGCATAAGGGAAAGCCAACATAGCTTTTCGGCTGTTGCCGCCTCTGGCCGATTGTGTTAAATTGAGCGGATAAACACCATCTTTTGCCAAGCGTTCGCCATTCTCAATATTCTCCTCTTCTGTGCCACTCATGGGATTAACCCAACGCACCTGAATATTGCTATTGCGGCTTCGCAACTCACTAAACAAATCCTCTGTGGCACTTTGCAATCGTTTAAAAGAGGAAGGAAATTCTCCTTCTAATAATATTTCTACGGTTAATACTTCCTCCAAATCCTCTACCAATTCATAAGTAGCAGGATTGAGTGTAAATCGCTTATCTTCCGTTAAATCAATACTGCTATAATAAAAGCCAGATAGAACATTAATTAACACCAAACTGGCCAACAAAAGCAATAAACTTACTACTGACTGAGCAAAACGAGATCTTTGCATGGAATATTTTTCTTCTTCTATTTTTATAATAACAAATCAGGAGGTATTACATTCCTACCACTTGCGTTTCTCCAATGCGAACTTGGTTCCTGCCAAAAAAGCTATAATCATGCTCAAAAAATAAACAACATCTCTAGAATCCACCAGTCCACGACTAATAGACGCATAGTGATAACTAATTCCTAGACGTTCTACAACCGCATCGAGACTACCATAAAAAACCGAGAGGCGAGACAATGCACCAAAAGCTTCGTAAAAGAAGCCACAAAAAAACAGCCCCAACATAAAAGCAATGATCTGATTGCTAGTCAGGGAAGAGCAAAATAAGCCAATGGCTACAAACACAGCTCCCAGACCAAACAGCCCTATATAAGAACCCCAAGTGGCTCCCACATCCACATTTCCCTTGGGCATTCCCAATTGAGAAACAGAATAATAATAAATAAAAGTAGGTAGAATAGCCAAAAGCACCAAGAAGGTAGAAGCGAGGTATTTGCCCAAAATGATTTCCCAATCCGAAATAGGACGCGTCGCCAACAGCTCCATTGTTCCCGTTTGGGTTTCTTCGGCAAAGGTTCGCATGGTAATAGCTGGAATCAGAAAGAGAAAAATGTAGGGTGCCATTCTAAAAAAAGACCCTAAATCTGAAAACCCATAGGTAATAACACTGTAATCTGGAAAAACCCACAAAAATAAGCCAGTGGCGACCAAGAACAAGGCTATGGCCAAATAGCCAACAAGAGAACTGAGGAATAGGTTGACCTCTTTTTTGAAAATACTAATCATACTGCTGTAATCGCTGTGTTATAAAAGTCCATGAACAAAAGTAGGGAACCCAACAGGGCTTCGGAAGTAAATCTAGTTATTTTTTCTTCTTTTTATAACGCAAAATAAGCCTCTAACAGTATACTATAAATAAGTCCCCTCCAAAGTTACTTTTTTACTTTTGAGAAGATTTCCAAAGCGGATGACGTTCATTGTAAATTTTAATACTCTTAAACAGTCTTGCCTCCGCTTCTTTTTCAGACAAACGCTCTATTGTTTTCATCAAACGCGTGTCATCTTCCGCCCATTGCTTAAAACTCTCTACAGAGTAAGGCTTTAATTCGCCCGTCTCAAACAGCATCAATTGCTTGACCAAACGACGTTCTCTATTCACTACCGTTCGTCCCCCTACACGCGCTCCTGAGTAGGGGTTATAAATAGGCATTTCTACGGCTCTATCTTCGATAGAGGGATAATACAAATAACAAATGCGCCCCAATATATGATACTTGACAAAGTATACCACACCATTTTTGCCTGATGGGCGAACTTTCATATAGGGTACTCCCTTCACACAAAGTCCCCAAATATTGTCCAAGCTCTTAATGGTAGAGCCAGACAATTGGCTCATCGTCGCTTCTGACAAAAACAACAAGTTATCTTCTCGATCTAATTGATAGGCAAAACTGGGCAAATCATACAACTTAAAGCGAGGTTGGTTATGCTTTAGATCTTGATGACTTTGGTAGACCCCATCCTCAAAGGAGTGTTGTTGTTTGTTGTTGCTTTGAGCCGTTGATGAGGTGTAACTCAATAGGTATAAACTCACCATTATTATACTGGAAAAAAAATAATTCATCTGTTCTTAATTAAATTCTACTAAATCACAAAGGTAGTAGTGGTGTTCTATGTGAAATTATTGCAATGATCTATTACAAAAATAAACGTCTAAAAACAAAACAAGGTCAATATGAAGGGCTTATTTTTGACTGGGATAAAGGCTTACCAAAAAAACAACCGCCTTTTCGGAACTGTCACCAATCCGAACCACCCCACCACGATATGCAAAACTAGAATCAAATTCAATACCGAAAAAAGCACTGTTGTCTACCGCAAACAAACGATCCCCCACATACCAACGGGTAGAACTTCCAGGAACATACATGGGATTGAGTTGATAAGGGCTGAGTGTTACGTTTTTTTTAGAGAAAAGATTTTCAAATTCTCCACGACTAGCCGTTGTAAACAAGAATAAGGCTATATTTTGGCTGTAAAGGTTCTTTTCGGTCTCTGAAGACTATAGGGTTGATGTACAAAAAACGGCTGGTATTGTCCATTGCCAAAAAATTGCTGCACATCAATTCACGCAACCAATACATTCGATTACTCGCTGTCCCATTTCCTCCTTCCAAGGCCAAAGAAGGCGCATCTATATGAATTTGGGCACAGAACGGGGTTTGAGCAATCAATTGTTGCCCCCCAATTACCACAGCCAATAATGCCATTGTCCATCTTCCTATCTGCATCTACTACTATTCTTTCTTATTACAATATGCTTCAACTACCGCTTGCACAGCAATCAAAGGCTATTATTAAAATAAGAAAAAAACACCAGTATTTTATAAAAAACTCCTATTCAGACGAAACAGTTACACTTTACAATACCAACAATGCCCTATATTGGCGTATGCAATACCAATACAGGGCATTATAACTATAACAAGAGAAATTCTAAGCTTGCTCCTCTACCAAGGCTTTGGCGGCTTGTAGGGCTGCCTCTAGGCCAGCAGGATTTTTACCACCAGCAGTAGCATAAACGGGCTTGCCACCTCCACCACCATTGACATGACTAGCAATGGCTTTCACCAATTTGCCTGCATGAAATTTGTCTAGCAATGCGCCATCTACAGAAACCGTCAACAAAGCCTTGCCCTTGTTTTCGCCACCCAATACCAATACCAAATTGGGCACAGATTGGTGCAAGCTATTGCTCAATTGCTTCAATCCATCTTTGGAAACAATATCGGTAACAGCTCCTAAGAAATGAAAATTTCCAATCGTTTGGACTTGTGCTTGCAAGTCACCTTTGGCCAATTTAGCTTCTAGCAAAGCCATTTTTTCCAGTTCTTTTTGCATTTGTTTGTTGTGCTGTAGCAAATCTGCCACGGCCTTGTTCAAATCCTTTGGGCTTTTGAGTGCTTGGCGAACGGCTTGCAATTGGGCGGCTTCTTTTTGTACATATTCTAATGCTGCCTGTCCTGTCACGGCCTCAATTCTGCGAATTCCTGAAGCAACAGAACCTTCGCTTACCAACTTAAACAAACCAATTTCGCCAGTCGCCTTTACATGACAACCGCCACACAATTCCTTAGAAAAAGCATCATCAAAGGTTATAATTCTTACCAACTCGCCATACTTTTCGCCAAACAACATCATGGCACCCGACTGGCGTGCTTGTTCCAAGGGCACATTATTTTCTTCTTTTAATGGAATATTGGCGCGAATCTTAGCATTAACAATAGTTTCTACAGCTTTCAATTCCTCATCGGTCATTTTACCATTATGAGAAAAGTCAAAACGCATTTTCTCTGGTGCTACATAAGAACCTTTTTGCTGAACATGAGTGCCCAATACCTCACGCAATGCAGCATGAGCCAAGTGTGCTACCGAGTGGTTCTTTTCGGTCAAGTGGCGTTTTTGGCTGTTAATTTCTGCTTTGACGTTTGCCTCCATTTGGCTGGGCAAGTTTTTGACCCAATGCACAATTAGATTGTTTTCTTTTTTGGTGTCAATCACTGCCACTTTTTCCTCGCCAAACCACAACAAGCCCGTATCGCCTACTTGTCCACCCGATTCTGCATAAAAAGGGGTTTCATTGAGTACAATTTGATACTGTTCCTTGCCTTTGGCGCGTATCTTTCTATATTTTAAGACTCTGCTTTCAGTTTGGTGTTGGGTATAACCTACAAACGTCACATCTTGTTCGTCAGATAAGACTACCCAATCCTCTACTTCTTTTTTAGCATCGGCTTTAGAACGCTCTTTTTGTTCCTTTAGCGCAACCTCAAACCCCTTTTCGTCCACCGCATAGCCTTTTTCTTGCGCCAATAGTGCGGTCAAGTCAAAAGGAAAACCATAAGTATCTAGCATGGTAAAGGCATCTCTACCACTAATCGTATTATCTTTTACCTTCAAGCCTTCAAACAGTTTTAATCCACGCTCTAAGGTCTTCAAGAAAGCCACTTCTTCCCCTTTGATGGTATCCATCAACATTTTTTCCTGCGCCTTCACCTCTGGGAAAATGGTATCAAAAGATTCGGCCAATGTAGGAATAAGTGTGTAAATAAAGGGCTCTTGGATATTCAGGAAACTATAACCATAACGTACCGCACGACGTAAAATTCGACGCACCACATAACCTGCTCCTGTGCTATCAGGACGTTGGCCATCTGCAATGACCAAGGCTACAGCACGAATATGGTCGGCCATCACACGCATAGCAATATCAGATTTCGCTTCTGGCTCATAAGAGTTGGCATAAGCAATGCCTGATTTTTTTTCTATTAATTGTATTAAGGGTTGGAATAAATCGGTGTCATAATTCGAGGTTTTGCCCTGCAAAGCCATAGCCACACGCTCCAAGCCCATTCCTGTATCAATACATTTATTCGCCAAAGGCACTAGAGAACCATCTGCTAGGCGATTGAACTGCATAAACACCAAATTCCAAATCTCAATCACCAAGGGGTGGTCTTCGTTTACCAAGGTACGGCCATCTACTTGATCGCGCGCTGCTTGTGGACGAATATCAATGTGAATTTCAGAACAAGGGCCACAAGGGCCTTGACTCCCCATTTCCCAGAAATTATCTTTTTTGCCTGCACGCAGAATGCGATCTTTGGCGATCCACTCTTGCCATAGCTCAAAAGCCTCTTCATCCGCCGCTGTCTTATCTTTGGCATCGCCCTCAAAAACAGTCACGTACAAACGATCTTTGTCCATGCCATATACTTCGGTCAATAACTCCCAAGCCCAGGCAATCGCTTCTTTCTTAAAATAATCCCCAAAAGACCAATTCCCCAACATCTCAAACATAGTTTGGTGATAGCTATCGCGTCCTACATCTTCCAAGTCATTGTGTTTGCCCGATACACGCAAGCATTTTTGAGTATCTGCTACCCGAGGTGCCAAAGGAGTTTCATTGCCCAAGAAAGCATCTTTGAATTGTGCCATTCCTGAATTCATAAACATCAAGGTAGGGTCATCCTGATTAACAATAGGGGCAGAGGCTACAATCTTGTGATCTTTACTCTCAAAAAAGTCTAAAAACTTCTGGCGAATTTCTTTTACCGTCATCATTTGTATATTACTATTATAGTAGTGGCTTATTTTTTTGGATATTCAAAGCTGCTTCAACAACTTTTATAAACAACACAGCAACAAACAATTTATCGCTTATTTTGTCGTTTTAAGTAGGCGGTCAAAATAAATGTTAACTAAAAAAATGGAGTATTTTCATTCAGGTCAAGGCGAAAAACGGAGTCTTAGCGGGCTAAGGCGAGTATTTTCAACGATGAGCTGGAGGAAAATAGCCGTTTTTTGGTAGTAGTAATTTTGAACGGCTACTTA
>JBGCDW010000212.1:0-5827 GCA_045105775.1 Aureispira sp. | reverse complement strand
GTGGAGTTGGAATTGAGCGCAAGCGGAAGTCAAAAAGCTGCCTAGCAACAGGCATAGAGTGGTGGAGCGTAATTTGGACATAAATTACCGTGTTTATTGGTTGGTTAGAAAAATCCATGGCTGGAATCCTCCTATGCTTGTGGTGGGGGCAAGGTGGGGGGAGGGAATGGTTGTAAATTTACATAAAAATTAATACTTGTATATAAAAAATCATACAAAAAAAGTGCATTTTCCATGACGAAGATGCACCTTTCAAAATTTTTATAACCGTGGTTGTTTTATTTCCTTACTTCGTTGGAAATCGTATTTAATTGATTATTAAATTAGTATAAAAATAGAGTCGAAGTAGTAAGATTTTTATAATAAATTATATAAAAGGTGTTTTTTTAGCTTTTTTGGTAAAAAAAGTAAAAAACCGAGCATCGCGAGCTCATAAGCAAAGCGCACTAATCCACGAAGTACTATTATTTAAAACTAGGCTCAAAAATAAACAGCTCCTTGGCTGGTTCGTACAAAAAGTAATAGCATAGGGGATCGCGTCGGTAAGGATAGCGTATACTAAACCGTTTGCCAGAGCGACTGTATAATTGTAGTTTTTTTCCTTGGAGTAACAAATCAGGATACCCATCCTGATTCACATCTCGGAGTTGGGGTTGCAGGGCACCTCCTGCCTGAAAAACACAGCTATCGGCTTTGGCATCAAAAGTTAGGGGCATATTATCAAAAAAGACGTTCAAAATATCTACCAACTTGCCCTCTTGGACAATATACGCATGGTGATAGCCCTCTCCCTCGCAATTGTGCTCTACGGTTATAAAAATAGGTATAGAATCAATGGCATTGTCCAAAAAATGGCCACTATATACCATCTTTTGCTCCAACAGTTGGCCTTGATGATCCAAGATGAAGTGCTGCTCTAGTAACGGCTGTTGGCAAGTAGTATCACTAGGTGAATGCACAAAACGCAGCCAAAAAATAGTATCTATAGCACCATACAAATGACGGTGCTGCATTTCTAGCAAAGTCGTATTGCTCGGCAGTTGATAGTGTTGCTGAAAAGCTAGAGCAAAGCTATCTTTATTGTAATAATAACTACTATCCAATAGGGGTGAAAAGGGCAATTGCTGTTTAACCGTTATGCCTGCTTCCCGAAAGAAATTGGCAGAACCTATACTGTCTTGTACGATTTGAATGGTAGTCGCTGTCTGTTCTTTTTCTTCAGACACCCCACAAGCCCAACAAACGAATAAACACCCTATTATACTAATCCATTGCTTTGTCATAATTCCCTAGTTATCATCCGCACGGGTCAATTCATACTCCTTGAAGCGAACTACATTGAGGTATTGATTTTGATAATGCTTAATAACAGGCATTGCCTGAATACCATCAGCTTGATCTAGCACACCAGTCGATTCGTAAATAGGTTGTACATTAAAACTAGTGTGACGATACTTACTGTTTTCTTTCCACAAATGCGCCTGAAAAGAAGTGCCATAACGCTCTAGCATACGCCCACAAAAAAGCATAACATCAAATCCCTTGAGTGCAAATTCACGACTGCCAATGCCATGTACAGCTTTATAATCGCGTTTAAACGCTCTTAGATAAGAATTATTAGCAGCAAAATAATCACTTGTAAAATGCAAATTTAGATATTCGTAGTACTCAAAATTGACTCTATTGTAATAACGCCAACGATTCATTCCAATTACAGCAATATCATAACCCTTGTAGCGCTCTACTTTGTCTACTAATTTTTGCAATTCGCGCAAGGAATTATAAACAAACGACTCTTTTTTATACGTAGGCATAATAACGACATTCAAGCGTCCTTTTTGCAACATAGGTTTGATATCATCAATATCAATGTCTACTTTTTTGCGAATAATCGTTGGCAAACGCGCTTCAAAATTGTTCTTATAAATAGCATAATCTGCTTGCAAACTAGCCACACGGTTAGAATCGTTTTCCAAGGCCAAAACTACATAATTGGGCATTTCTGGCTCTTGACTTCGATAACGTTTAAAGGGCTTTATCTTATTCAATTGATTGATAATATACTTACTATGGACTTCAAAAGAAGGGCTTATTTGTAAGTAGTAAGGATTATTGCTGGTAATGTCCGAACGAGAATTAAGTGGCGAAACCAGTACTTTTTGGTTGGTTTTGGCAAATTCAGCTACAAGCATCAAATTGCTCGAAGTGAGCGGCCCCAAAATCAAATCTGCTTCCTGTAAGGTACGCAATTGCAAAAGCCCTTTGACTACATTGGTATCGCGTTCGGTATCATACACATCTACAAACAGGCTTACTCCCTCCCTTTTTAAGCTATCCAGAGCCATCATGACTCCTTCATAGAACTCAATAGCTTTGATGGAGGCCCCAGGGATTTCACGCTGTGGGGCTGGGGCAAATGTTTTGCTCATAAAGGGCAACATCACCACAACTCGGTAGGCTAGTTTAGTTCTAATAGTGGTGTCCAATTCCGTAGCTTGTACAATGGTATTAGGGTTATCATTAAGAACCGCTACTGTATCAGCTTTGATATTTCCATTGCCTGTTTTTTCAAAACAAATAACCAAACTCCCTGCACGAAGTTGGGGAATGGTATCACACCAACGCACGGTATCAGGGGCAGTGGTTACTACCGATTCAGTGGCTTCTGTAACAGGTACATAATTGCCAGCACTGGTATCTGTTTTGGTATTGCGCGTGGTAATAGGTTCTAAAGTATCACTATTAGTATTGTTTTGGTTCTGAGGTGTTTTTTGGAACAAATGACAAGAACCTAAAGACAATGCCAATAGAAATAAAAGACTGTAAAATGGTATAACAGAGCCTTTGAACTTAAATGTCTTAGGCGAACTAGTTGAAAAAGTGTTCATTGAGATTGTGCTATAGTTTAGCGAATAGGATAAAAGCTATATTCTGAGCAAAAAGGCATAAATGACTCTACTTCAAATGCTTTAAGTATTAGATTAAAAACCTTTTTATTTTCAAAAGCCAAAGGTAGGCAAATTTGAACAAGCCTAGAAATGAACGACTTGGAAAATCTAAGAGTAGCCTAGTAAATGGTTGCTTAATAGAGGTTTTGGCAAAAATACACCTATTAAATACATAAAAAGTGCCCTCGCAGATACTAAACTATCTTCAAAATGCTTTATTCTTATAAACCAACACAATATGAAACCAATCTACCTATTCCACAGTATACTGCTGTTTGTCATAACCATTACCAATAGCTACAGTCAAGTAAATTTTGAAGCACTTGCTATCAAAGAAGCCCTAGCCAAAGCAGAAAAAGAAGGCAAAAAGGTATTTGTAGACGTGTATACTACTTGGTGTGGGCCTTGTAAATGGATGGATACAGAAGTTTTTTCTAATGCTGCTTTAGGAGAACGCCTAGCCGAGAAATACATTGCCATTAAGATAGATGCAGAAAAAAGCCCAGACAGAATGGCGTTGTTCCATTATTACATCAAAGGGTATCCAACCATGCTTATTTTGGATACCAAAGGTAAGCAAGTTGGTCGGCTCTACGGCCGCCACACGCTAGAGGAAATAAACAAACAATTGGACACCTATGACCCGATAAAAGCACACCCTGTTACCTTGGCAATGGCTATACTAGACCAAAAACCAGTAGAGCAAGCTGTTTGGAAAACGAACTTGAAGCTGGTTCGGAATTATCAAAACAAACGTTTTGACAGTGAAACATCGAGTCATTATCGAAAAAGCTGCAGGGCTTATTACGAACAATTTGATATAGCAACGTTAGAAGATGACTTGGATTTGGATATTTTTAGACAAGTGGAATTGCCAGTAGAACACCCTGTTGTGCAATTGTATTTACAAGATTCTGCACACTATGGGGGGTATTTGCACCAACGCTATCAATTCGAGATGTTTAAAAAGAGAGCAGTTGTTACAAGAGATAAAGAAGTATTAAACGCATTACGAGAAGAAGTAAAGGCATATTATGACGATTGTTTTAAAATAATGTATGGCGATATGTCGGACATATCTTGGTATATGAAGGATATTTTTGGAGCCAAAAAAGAGATTAAAAAGAATTAAGACAATGCCTGTTGCAAATTTTAAGGATGAAATAAAACAATACAGCGTACTGTAGGGACGCGATATATTACGTCTCACCGTAAAGCGAGGGGAAATGCTTTAAATTTTAAGCATCCTCCCACAACTTAGCAGGATTAAGCAAGCCCTTGGGGTCAAATACCCGTTTGATTTGCTGCATCAAGCCCAATTCTACCGAACTAAACACCAAAGGCAAATATTGGCGTTGTATCCAGCCAATACCATGCTCGCCAGAAATAGTGCCTCCCAATTGAGCCACCAATTCAAAGACAGCAGCTATAGCAGGCGGCATATTTTCTGCCCATTCTTCGGCCGATTGTTGTTCGCGCATTAGAGTGACATGCACATTGCCGTCCCCCGCATGGCCATAATTGACGGCCGAAATGCCATAACGGTCAGCAATGCTGTGAATGCCTTGGAGTAGGGCAGGCAAGGCCGCTCTTGGTACAACTGTATCTGCTTTTTTGACGGCTGTTGCCTGTTTTTTGACCGCAGGATTGAGGTTGCGCCGAAGTGCCCACAGTTTATTTTTGGTAGCGGCATCTTCTGCAAACAACAACTCGGTACAGCCCAAAGGCTGCAATACGGCATCAATTTGCTCACAATCCAAGTACAAACTTTCCAATTGGCTACCATCCACCTCAATCAGTAATTGGGCTTGTACCGCAGTCGATGGGGCTTCCTGCCCCAAATATGCCGCCGATAATTGCAGGGCTTTATGTTCCATAAATTCCAAAGCAGAGGGCGTAATCCCTGCCTTAAAAATAGCCACCACGCCCTTGCAAGCCGCTTCTACGGTTGGAAAAGAGGCCAAGAGTAGCAACTGGTGTTGGGGATAAGGCACGAGTTTGAGTACAATTTTGGTAATAATGCCCAAAGTGCCCTCACTGCCCACGAGTAGTGCCGTCATGTTGTAGCCCGTAGAATTTTTAAGGGTATTGGCTCCTGTCCAAATAATCTCGCCTGTTGGCAACACCACTTCCAAATTGAGTACATAATCCTTGACCACGCCATATTTGACCGCCCTTGGGCCGCCTGCATTGGTTGCCACATTGCCCCCAATACTACAACTGCCACTACTGGCAGGATCGGGCGGATAATACAAGCCCTTGGTCTGTACCAATTCCTGTAATTCTTGGGTAATTACATGGGGTTCGACCATTACCTGCAAACTCTCTTCGTCTAAGTGCAGCACTTGATTGAGCCGCTCCAAGGATAGCACAACTCCTCCAAAAACGGGCAACGCTCCTCCTGCCAAACCTGTACCTGCTCCTCGTGGTGTCACAGGAATTTCTTCTTGATAACACCATTGCATCAAGGCACTTATTTCTTGGGTGTTGGCAGGTTGTACCACTACTGCTGGCAAGAATTGTAGGTCTTCGGTTTGGTCTTGGCCGTATTGCTGTCGGGTTTTGAGTTGGGTGTGGACATAGGCGTGGCCTAAGAGGTTTTGGAGCTGGTGGAGTTGGTTGGGGGAGAGGTGGCTTTTTGTCATAGTAATTAAGTTCTACTTACAGGATAATTGAGGTGTGTAAGCTTGTACAAATAAAAGGAAAAATTGCTCTTCTAAGATTCGTATTGGCACTTAGTAAGTAGTCGGTCAAAATTACTCCAAACAAAAAACGGTTATTTTCCTCCAGCTCATCGTTAAAAATACTCGTCTTAGCCCGCTAAGACTCCGTTTTTCGCCTTGATCTGAATAAAAATATTCCTTTTTTTTAGTTAACAT
>JBGCDW010000211.1:0-7630 GCA_045105775.1 Aureispira sp. | reverse complement strand
ATCAACCTCTGTACAAGCAAATCCTGACATGTCCATTTATGAAGCCATCAATAAAGCTGGCTATCAAAGAATGTTGACACAACGCGTGGCCAAATGTTACGTAAGTATCACGGCAGGATTGGATACAGAGCGGCACAAGGCACATTTATTAGGAAGTGCCAAAACATTTGAAAGTAACCTAAACGAACTCAAGAATTTTGCACCTACTGATGGAATCAAAGATCAATTTCGTTATGTAGAAATCTTGTGGCGTAATTATAAATTTATCTACACCAATGAGTTTACTATAGAAAACGCCAACATTGTTTTGCAATTCAACAATAAAATACTGAAAGCTTGTCAAGAAGCAGTAGATGGTTTAGAGGAATATGCTTTGGAGCATTCTGAATATGCGAATCAAGAGGTACTTGCTGGTGATGAAGAGTTGGTACGTGTTATCAATATTGCTGGTCGTCAGAGAATGCTCACTCAACGTATAGCCTTATATGCCGTGGCCAAGAGTTACAATATTGGCAATGTAGAGGAAAACTTACAATACTATACAGAAGCTATGTCTACTTTTGTAGAATCTTACAAGAAGTTGATGGCCTGCTCTAAGAATACGGCTCAAATTGATGAAGAGTACAATAATGTTAGTGAACACTGGGGTGCTCTAGAGGCAGATTTAGGAGCAGTCATGACTGCTACTGGCTTAAGTATACAATTGAAAGATCAATTGTTGAGTTCTTTGAAGAAATTAGATTTAATGCTGTTTCGGTTTGATGAAATTGTATTCTTGTATGAACGCCAAAAAGAATAAATAAAATATAGTTTCTATTGAATAAAAGTTTCAAAAACATATAATTGTTTTTGAAACTTTTTTTGACCTAAAATAAAAATCTAAGAACAGGACAAAACAATTTTTCATTTGTGCTTCTGATGCTTTTTTAAGAAATTTTAGGCTCTAACTGTTTTTTATATTTGATTTCGTTTAGTGGAAAAAGTAACCCGTTATTTATGTCCTTTAATACTACTAATAATTACCCTTTTTATGTAGCCAGTATAATATTTTGGTGTTTTTGTTCTTTGCTACAGGCACAAGAATCTTCTACGTTTTGGATCAAAGGGCAGGTGCGTCCTCGGTTGGAGTGGAGAAATGGCTATAAAACGCTTCAATCAGATTCTGCGAGCAGTTATGCTTATATAGAGCAACGAACGCGCCTAACGATTGGGTATAAAAATAAGTTGGTAACATTATTTTTGCAGCCCCAAGATGTACGGGTATGGGGGAGTACGGCACTGGTGAATAACAGCAACAGCTTTTTTACTCTATTTAATGGATGGGCCAAGATCAATTGGGCCAAGCATTGGAGCCTCAAAGTTGGTCGTCAAGTGTGGAGTTATGACAATCAACGCATATTAGGAGGTTTAAATTGGGCGGCACAAGGACGTGCCCATGATGGTTTATTATTAGAATACAAAAATGATAGTAGCCAATTAGAATTACAATTGGGAGCTGCTTATAACAGTGCATCCAATTTGGCAGGTGCTTATAATCTTGCGGGTAATTACAGAACCTTACAATTTCTACGATTTAGAAAGGTCATCAAGGCATTTGATATTCGTTTGTTGTTTATGAATATTGGCCAAGATGGGTTGAACAATACCCTGAACTTGGAAATGACAGCAGGTGGGATGATTGATTTTAAATCCAAGTTGTTTAAAGCACGTCTTGAGGGATACTATCAGTTTGGCAATTGGAATACAAACGTCCCCAAACAAGCTTTTCTACTGGCAACCAAATTGAGCTATACCCCTGATAAACTAAAAATTAGCTTGGGTGGCGATTGGTTGTCTGGAACGAATGGGCAACAACGAGGTATTCGTGACAACAGTTTCAATCCTTGGTTGGGAACGAATCATATTTTTTATGGGCATTTAGATTATTTTTATGTAGGGAGCAGCCATGGAGGGGTAGGGCTAGTCGATGCTTATGCAGAAGTGTTTTATACCTTTAGCAAAACACTCAAACTGGGCTTGATGTATCATTATTTTCAAGCACCTAATGCTTTTTTTGATCCCAGCAATGGCTTTTTGTTTTCCAATGCTTTTTTGGGGCACGAAATAGATTTTATCGGTCATGTTAAACCACAAAAATATCTAAAAATCAGCTTTGGATATGCTCAACTATTGGGAAACACACCGCTCGAAATCTTGAAGCCTTCGGGAGCCGTTCGTAACCTAAATAACTGGGCTTGGTTGATGTTGGATGTTAATTTAGAACTCTTTCGTCATCATAAAACAACGGTTAAAGATACTAAAGTAGACTACCAGCGTTTTTAAAACGTTGTAGAATTTAAAATTGAGCTAATTTATTTTGTGGCCAAGTTCAGCATCAGTCGCGAACTTTGTAATTGTACTAGTGTAGGGAGTTTGCGTTTAGCCACTATGATTGTTGTCGCTTTTGGTATCGGTTGCGCTTCTCTTATTCATCAGGGGGTGAATTTTTCAAATGTTTCGCCATTGAATTTATATACTCCCATTTCATGTGTGCCAAGCCAAATTTGGTCTTGTTTGTCCTGGTAAATAGAGAACAGAGAAATATCGTGCCCATCATTTTTTACTGAATAATGAGTGGCCGTATTGCCATCATATTTCCATACTCCTTGATTGTATGTTGCCATCCAAATATTGCCCTTGTTGTCATTTATAGCAGACATAAAATAAATATAATCTTTTCCGTCTGCAGATCTAATATTATTAATGCCTTTTTCTCTTTCGTATTGCACCCAAACCGCTCCTTTTTCTTTTATACTGTCAGGAGAAATGTTGAAACGATAGCGAGAATTACAGAACCAGTAATTGCCTTTTTGGTCTTCAAGAATGGAGCGAATTCCGAACGAGCCTCCATCTGGAGTCGTTGTTAGGTGGTCTTCAAACAGCCAACTAAGTGATTGTCCATCATAGCGGCAAAGGCCAAAGTTTGCGGTACCAAACCACATGATTCCTTTACTGTCCTTATAAGTATAATAAACATCATAAGGACTCCAGGAGTTATTTGGAAACCTTGCAAAGTACTCCTCAGCCATGTAGTGTTTCGGAAATTCAAGCTGATAAAGATTTTTGCCATCATACCGATAAGGGCCATTTTCTCCATTTTTTCCAAGCGTAGAAAACCATAAATCATCAGCTTGGAGTTTCCAATTATCACTTGAAGATATGCTTGGTATAGGGGTCAATGTTGTAAAAGTATGTCCATCAAATTTGTTGATACCCTCCAACGTTGAAATGTAAATATTTCCTTGTGTATCCTCTTGAATGCCTCTAGTGCGATTGCTACTCAATCCGTCCTTTGTTGAAAAGTGAATAATGGTCTTTCCGTCAAAACAAAATGCACCATCTTTGTCACTTCCATACCAGTAATCCCCGTTTGTCGCTTGAAAAACAATCCAAATACTATTGCTTAGTTCTGAAACGGTGTCGCCTAAAACAGCTATAGAATTTAGGTTGGCATTTTTAGTGGAATATTGCCCGTTGCATGAAGTTAATATAATCAAGCAATAAAAAAATAGAAGAATATTTAATTTCATTGTCTTTCTGTTTGAACGGTGCATGGTGATCGTGGTCGATCAGCCATAAAACGTAGGGCCTACTTTTTGATGAAAAAATAAAGAGTAGCTATCCTATGACAACTACCCTTTGCATTAGACTGAAAATCAAAAAAAAGTTTTATAAAGCTGCTACGCCTGCCTCGGCAACAGCATGGTCATTTTCTACAGAACTTCCACTTACTCCAATTGCCCCAATTACTTCACCGTCAGTGTTTTGGATAGGCATTCCCCCAGGAAAAGTAATTAATCCATTGTTTGAATGTTCAATATTGTAAAGAGGGCCTCCAGGTTGTGATAATTCTCCGATAACCCCTGTGTTCATATCAAAAAAACGGGAAGTTTTTGCTTTTTTAATGGCGATGTCTAATGAACCCAACCAAGCTCCGTCCATACGGGCAAAGGCTACTAAGTTTGCGCCAGCATCAACGATAGCGATGTTCATTTTTGTGTCTAAACTTACTGATTTTTGCTTTGCAGCGTGAATCATTTTTTCTGCTTGTTCTAAAGTGATGTTCATTATTTTAATCTTTAATAATTTAGTAATTAATTACACTACAAAAGTAGAGGGGTAATATAAGCATCTATTGTTCATTCTTCTTAAAAAAATGATTTTACAGCAGCAAATATGATGAGAAATCCGACACTTCATTCTCATCCGTTTGTACTTATCGTACTAATTTATATAAGATTGGCATTGCACCAACGTTGTTTTTATAAAAATTATCCAAAACATATTCGCGAAATGTTTTTTTGAAAACAAGAGAAGGAAGAATAGCTGTTAAATTATCCCATCTACAATGATTGATTACAGAATAATCAGAGGTATCTTTTGTTAATGGAAGTAATAATGTTGAATTATCCAATTTAGTTTCTTTTTCAAACCACCCTGCGGTATAGTTCCAAACTTCCAAATTCTGCTCTAGATCATCCGCATAAAAGTAGTTAAATAAGAAGACACCTTGGGTGCTATGGTCAACAGCTCCAATTCGTTTTGCGTTGCTTGTCTCCGTTTGGTGAATATTCCTACTGTTTTCCTTCAACTGTTTTATTAAAGTTGCATATTCCGCCTCATTCTGGATCGCCAGCAATGCTTCTTTAGAGTCTACCTCTATTAGTATAGCAAGATCAAATTTTGCAACGTTTACTTTGCTTTTATGTTCAATAATAAATTTGCTTCGCCCAGGAGGAATAAGTATTGCTTTAAATACATTGGCTTCAACTACATGATTGTGCCTTAAAAGTTGAGCGCAAAATGCTTGACAGTTTTTGATAAGCTTCTTTTTTAAAGAACTTTCAAAAAAATAGAACGGAGTCAGCACTTTATCCACTTCGACAGCTATATGCAGGTAATAATGATTGGAAGGCTCCACCAAAGTTACATGGTCATAATTTAAATGGCTATTGACAATTTTTAATTTGGAATATTTTTTCATTTCGATTTGTTTAGTAATGTACACTAATTTTTACTAAACAAAGGTCAGCATCTTCTGCCTTAAATCTTTTAACAAATGCTAAAAAAGCTAAAGCAGTTATTTTTTTCTACGAATTCTACTAAGCGTAACTTGGTTTATACCTAAGTATTTTGATAAATCGCCAAGTGTAATTCTGTTTATTATTGCACTATTTCGATTAAGAAAATTATTATATCTTGTTCTAGCATCAGCGTCCAACATTTCGCTGATTCTATTCATCATATTAATATGTGCAATGGTTAGAAACTTATTATAGAAGATGCTCAATTTTGGGTATTCTCGGCAAAGCTTTTCAAATTTAGAATAAGGAATGATGACACTATTGATATGCTCTAGGGCAACAATTGTATATTTACTTGGATGCCTTGTAGTTAAGCTTTCTAATTCTGTAAATAAAATGTTTTCTTGAAAAAAGCGCATAATAAACTCTCCTTCATCTGCCTCAAAGCACAGTTTTACCAAGCCATTATTTATGAAAAACAAATGATTACAATAGCCGCCAATTTTTAATAATGGCTCACCTTTTGCATATTTTTTTTCTATACAAAGTGCTAACAATTGCTCTATAAGTTCCTTTTCTAAAGGTACTTTAGTAGTAATAAACTGAATTAAATTATTCATTTTTTTAATTAATGCGAACTACAGCACAGGGTTCATTTTTTATTTCATGGCATAGTAACAACCTTGGCTATGAAGCCGACTGAGATTCTTCTCATTTATCCAGCTGTATTGATTTAGCATATACATTTTGAAGTCAGAGAAATCAATGAAAGCAACTTTACCATCTTTTTTTATTGGATTTTTGTATACAAAATCATTCGCATTTTTAGTGATTTTTCGGCATAATTTATCAGCTTTTCGGAGATCGGATTTAGATAATTCAGGGTGCTTTTCAGAGAGTCTTGTGTCAATGTCAGTAAGCCAATCATCTCCAAAAGCCATGCTTAGTTCAAGGCCGTCGTTAAGAATTTGGGGAGTAAAAATCATTATTCATTGGGTTTTAGTTTGGTCAACTATGCTTAAGATATTCTTTAATTGTTAACTTAATATAGGTAATTTTTTACTGTTTTTGGAATTAGATCAAAGTTATATTTAATTTTAAATTAACTATAATACCTAAGACACTTGCCATTGTTGTGTGCCGTATTCTTTTATTCTAATACAAACTTCGGTTTCTCTATCTTTTTATAACATTCCATATCGGGCTCTTTAAGCGGATTGTTGAAAAATGCATTTGCACAATTCATTGCACATGGATTACTCCAATTGGTAGTCGGCCCATGTTTCCAACCTTTAAATACTAAGTGGTAACTATTGACAAAGTTGTCTAAAAGTATTGCTGCAAAATAAGGAGGAGTGAGTTCGTCATACTCTCCACTAATTAGTAGAACAGGAACATTACTTTTTACAGGTTTATTTTCTATTTCATCGACTTTCTTAACGTTCCATATATTGCAAACGTCTGAACTGAAGACAGCGGAAGACAAACCAATTAATTCTGGATATTTAGTACTTTGATTCTTTACTACAACCTGATTTGTAAATGGAAATTCTTCAGCACACCATACAGAAAGTCTCATTCCTCTTCCGTCACCATTGTTAGGTTCTTGAAATAGTGCTGTTAATTGGTTTTCAATTGTCGAATAATCTCCACTTAATAATTTATTTATTTCAAGTGGAATACTTGCAACATCTCCTGTAGAGGCATCGGAGAATATAGCAATCAAGTCTTTGCCTTTTAGTTTTACAATCTCCTCAGTATTGTCATTTGGATTTGTAACTTTTATTTCTATTGGGTTTTGGTTAGTTCTCCATAAAAAATCAAAATATCTACTTTTTAAATTGGGAAATTTACTCTTACAATCCCCGTCACTTTCACAATCGTCAAGTAATTTGTTAATTGCATCATAGAGGTTCGTAACACTCACTTCATCATAATTGGATTCAAGTGGGAGAGGAGAATCCATAACAACACTCCTGATAGTCTTGGGATAGTCTCTAATAAGTACTTGAGCGATTTTTGTACTATATGACATGGATAAAAAATTATACTGCTCGATATTTAATACACGTCTTAAGTCTTCAATATCTGCCGCGATTTCTTTCGTGTGATAACCGTTTAAGTCTATGCCACTATTGAGCAATCGTTCCCTACATTTCAACGCTGCATTATTAAAAATATGCTCACTATTAACGGCTCTATTCTCAGGTAAATTAGATTTATAAACTGCCTCTGACCATTCGGGACAAGCGAGATTTGGTTGTGCAAACTGGGTTCCTCGTTGTTCAAATAGTATCAAATCTCTGTCATCAAGATATTTGTAATACTTCATATATTGTGAAGCTCTCATACTTGTATAACCAGGGCCTCCAACGGTATAGATGATAGGGTCAGGATTTGGGTTTTTACTTCTGCTTTTAAAAATATAAGTAGCCGTTCAAAATTACTACTACCAAAAAACGGTTATTTTCCTCCAGCTCATCGTTGAAAATACTCGTCTTAGCCCGCTAAGACTCCGTTTTTCGCCTTGATCTGAATAAAAATATTCCATTTTTTTAGGTAACATT